>NZ_RZGQ01000001.1 GCF_003989735.1 Legionella sp. km772
TTTTGATTTTTTTGATGCAGTGTAATAATTTCGCTTTTTGGTCATTCTATTCCCCTCTTATATTAGAAGAATAGCTCTTAAAAATACCTTTTTTTCGTCTAAAAATCCGCGCCTATATCAGTAGTGCTATTGAAGCTGAAGAGTTTTTTGGTTCAGCCGTTGTGGTTGGTTCAGGAACGGGCTGACGTTTTTCTTTCTTGTCTTTTTTCATGAAGGATTCCAAAGTCAAATCTTTAACAATAAAAAGATTATATATGGAATTGGCTTATTTTTGTTCTTTTTTGGAATTTTTACAATATTTTTACGAAAGAAATTGTTTTTGGTGAGATGGTCATCGGATAACATCTTACCCGTTTCTCAGCTATAATATTCCAAAAATCGCCCGTTTTAGAAAGCTCAGCATCTCTGGCCATTTTTATTTAAAAAGTAGGGGCATCAGGTGTAATAAACCCTTCAGCTTGGCTAGTCCACAGTTTATAAAAATGACCAGATTTATCTTGAAGTAATACCTCCAATGACCCATCTTGCACAATTTCTCCATCAACAAACACCAATATTCTATCCATATTTTTTAAAGTCGATAATCTGTGTGCTATTACAAGTGTTGTTTTATTAATCATTAATTCATGCAAACTTTCTTTTATATAATCCTCTGTTATTGAATCTAAAGCTGACGTAGCTTCATCTAATAATAAAATAGGGGCTTGTTTGAGAAAAGCCCTTGCTATTGCTATTCTCTGTTTTTGTCCGCCCGATAATTTTACACCACGTTCGCCAACCAAGCACTGATATTGTTCTGGTAGCTCTGATATGAATTCATGGCATTTTGCACTTTTTGCCGCTGCGATGACCTCTTCATCCGTTGCCTCAGTTCTTCCAAAGCGGATATTTTCCATGATAGTTCTATGAAACAATTCGGGATCTTGTGGAATAGTTGCTACTTGCTTTCTTAGTGAACGTATTGTTCCCTTTAGAATATCTTGGCGATCGATCAAGATATTCCCAGC
Source organism: Legionella sp. km772 (assembly GCF_003989735.1). Lineage (GTDB taxonomy): Bacteria > Pseudomonadota > Gammaproteobacteria > Legionellales > Legionellaceae > Legionella. The sequence goes on from NZ_RZGQ01000001.1 coordinate 1,008, forward strand.
TTGTGGTTCAATTAATCGTAAAATTAATTTGATAAAAGTTGATTTGCCACCGCCTGAATAACCCACTAAACCTACACTCTGGCCAGGATGGATGACGACGTTTAAATTGCTAAATAAGGATTTGTTATTGGTATATTGAAAACTAACATCTTTAAATTTAATCTCGCCATCTGTTACTTTAATACGAGATGCTCCTTGGATATCCTTAATTGCATGGGGCAATCTAACAAAGCTTAAAGCTTGATTACAAGCCCCAATTACTTTAGAAAATCGTTGCATTTCGTGTCCTACTCTGAATACCCCATCAAGAAAAGTAAGCGATATTATCATTACTAGAGCAAAATCACCGGGACTTACTGTGCCATGCAGACGGCCATAAATTAGAGAAAATAACATTGTACCCATCAAGAGGGTAACACCCGCTCCCTGAGCAAAGTTTACTTTTAAATTTTTCCATTGCAATTTTCGATCATTTTTGACTACTTGATTAATATCTTTATCAATATTAGAAATTTCTTGAGGAAGATTAGCATATAATTTTACGGCCATAACATTAGAAATGGCATCAATCATGGTGCCATCTACCTTAGCGCTTGCCTCAGACAGGTTTCTGGAGATTTTTTCCGAACTTCTTGCTGCGACATAAGACAGTCCCATAAAAGTAATAGACCATACAAAGAGTATGGTGCCAAAAATTGGATCCACGACCGTAAATAGGGTAATGCTGGCAATCAGGATTGAAAATATTCTTGGAAAAAATAATTCAAAGGGCGTTTTAATTACCTCTTCTATATTTTCAGCCATGTCAGAAATTTTTTTAGATAAACTTCCCGCAAAATGATTTTGAAAAAAATCATGCGAGTGTCTCATTAAGTAAGTAAACATATCTTTACAGATTGTCGATTTAATTTCAGGATATAAGCGCAAGCACAGATAAGTGTTGAAACGGTAACATATGTTTAAAATCATTGGTAATGAGGCGTATACAATGGCAGGAATTAATATAGCGTTCAGCAGTGTAGTGTTTTCCGGAAAATGGGCTGCAGCATCAATAATTACTTTTAATAAGTAAGGACTGAGAGTCATTTCTACCGCTCCCAATAGCCCACATAAAAGAAACACAGATAAATAAAGTTTTCTATTTTTCAAATAGCGCCATATGAAAGGAACTAATTGACCTGGCAAAGTTACCTCAGTTATATTTTGTTCCACGTAGTTCCCCCTTCAAGTTCAAAAAGTGGGATCTCAGGATTGCAGTCCCTTCCTAGAGGAAATTAAGATATGATTTCTTTTCGAAATGACAACTTTGACGCTTCATCTTGACCTCTTGAGCCCAAGCAATCAATCCGAGTAATATGTACGCTATTATTCATAGACGAAAGTAATTCATGCTGCTTTTTATCAATAAAGGCACGGATATCAGGATTATTAAAATGAGCATTAAATGCTTCATAATTTGAATATTTTTCTACGAGAGTAATTTCATCTGGGTTAGCTATACTTTGAATAATTTCATAATATTCACAGCCTGGCTCTTTCCTACTTGATGCAGCACAGATTTCAAGAACATTAAGCAGCTCATCCCGCTTTCCCGCCTTTACAACAAGTTTTACATGATTTGTAATTTTGATGGTATTTTCATTCATAACCAATCTCTCTTTAATTAATTTTTGCTAAAAACAGCATCATAAGCGCACATAGAGACCGCTCGTTTTTCGGTTTAAATATTACTTCTCAAGAGCCATCATAACTTTGTTAACATCTTCTTCAACAATTTTATTGATTTCAGAAACTTGATCTGAACTACCAACAGATTCAACAATCAAGGTAGCGATTTCTTCAAAGAAAGCATCTCGTTCACTATGTTGTTTTTCCAAGAAACTCTTCATATCATCCACGGGAAGTGATGAAACTCTTCCATTTTCCATACGACTCAGTTGAGTTGGAATAGAGACCTTCAAATAAACAACAAATTCAGAGGATAACAATTTCCGACATTGTTCGCTTGATACAACACACTCTTCCAATAAAACAACAACATTTTCTTTTCCAGTACAATGAGCAATGATGTCTGCTTGACAGCGATTAAACGCAGCGACTCCTTGCTCGCCCAGAATATCTCGTGTCTGCCGGCCAATGTAACGTTCAATACTTGGGTTTGCATCGACAATTTGCCATCCTAATTTTTTAGCCAATGCTTCTGTAAATATAAACTTGCCTGCACCCATATGGCCAACAATGAAGATACGCTTTGTCATTTTTTAATATCTCTTTTTAGTTTCAGTAACAAATTTTACCATATTTAAACTATCAACGCTTTAGCTAGGCAACTCAATTACTCGAGTAATGCAAATCAAATTGCTTAAGACAAATTAATTTTCGTATATACTTTTTTCCTTACAATTCAAACGAGCAAAAATAACATAAAGAAAGAAGATGCCGCTAATATAACCACTGACGACACCAACATAAACCAACCTAACCTCTTTGTCTGTTGTGACAGATCATGAGCTTCTGCCAATGAATCAGATATAATCCTTTCCATAGATTGAACCGATATGTTAGTAGATTCCAGCAATAATCTGGCCATTGCCTCTTTACTACCCGCTAGTGCAGCATTAATAATTTTTTCAGCTTTTTCCTTGGCATCGTCTCTCCATTGAGAGGAAATGCTCTCCATTTCCTCTCTGAACTGGGTCAACATAGCAGCTTGGGCCTGTCGGACATCTTCAATCAATCTATTATTCATAGTCTGCAGGATGAGAATCGGATCATCCTTGCTTAAAACCACACCATGTTTGACGGCGATCTCCTGAATAGCTGCATCAAATTTATCTGGCATTAGATCACCCTGGCATTATCTAATTGACTAAATAGCTGATCACGAACAATTTTTAATCGCTGGCGAGTCATGATGCTTTTCTCTGGCATACCCAGGACTTCATCAAAGGTCAGCTTTTGTTGCAACATCTCGGTAAGATCCCAGCCGTAGGTTTCCTTTTTCAGATCGGGGATTTGAATTAAGGCTGATATTTTGTCTTTGTTATCTCGGTAGGCTTTCAGTTGTTCAAATACTCTGCCTTCATGCTCTATGGCTCCCCAATAGGGATTGAGCCAGACAACAAACTGTGCTTCATTTGCAAACTGGTCAATCAGCTGCGCAAAGCCATTAATGGTATCGAATAAGGCCTGGCCTCCGGTGATGACAGTGTGAATCACCATTTCATAACCTAATTCCTTTAACAAAGCTGGAACTTGGTTGCTGATGAGGTAATGAGATAGCGGTACAAAAGAACTGGCACCGTTGTCAATGACTACATCATTCGTTGTTGAGGCAATTTTTTCGATGAGTGCATCAAAAAGTCGGGGGTTGATTTCATCACCGCTCATCACTTGAATATGATCGACGTTGAGGGCTTTAAAACCATGAAAGGTTGAATTGATGGGGTCGGTGTCAATGCACAGAGGGGTTTGACCTTTGTGGTGTTTGTATTGTGCAGTTGTTGCTGAAATAAATGATTTGCCGACGCCGCCTTTGCCTTGCAGTGTGATATGAATTTTTGCCATTACAAGAGTTCCTCCAGGTTGGGTTTTGGATTAAAAGTAAAGCCGCGAATTTCGTTCTTTGCTTTACTTTTAGCCTTTTCATCATCCTTGGTGTTTTCCTGCATAGACGGCTTTTCTGCAGCAATCAAACGTGCTACATAGCCACAAAAAGTTTTATAAGAAAATGAGATTTTGCCTTCCTCAACTAAGGTTTCCCAGACAAGCTTTATGGACCAGCCGTCAGTCAGCGCTGAAGCTATATCTTTTTTTAGCGCAAGAAAAGCGGCTTTATTTACAGATTTATCAGAGACTTTCCTTTCTATCTGCTTTGCTGCGATTCGTTCGCTGAGGGAATTTCCCATGTCATACCGTCAATTTATTATTGTTCTTTCTGATGGTATGAAATATTGCGCTGTTCTGCAATAGCTTATGTTACTTTCTTTCCTTTTGTCGTAATTGAAGATCCTCTTAAACAGACATATATGTTATTTATCGTAATAATTGGTAATTATCAGTAATTATTATGTGTTTTCACAAAATAACCTTGAAATTACATAAAATTACCTGCTAGTATGCCAGTCAATGAACTCAAAATGCTGGGCAAGATAGGTGAAGTTAGCTAACCAGCGAGCTGGTCATCAAACTTCACGAGCCTTATTCGCACCTTCGGTGCTCAACGGAAAGCTCGCGCTTTGAGGTCATAAACAGATAACCAAAGGATTGCATAACCACTTATTAAAAGAGGTCAGCATCCTTATGGACGATAAAACCAAATCCCCCACCCGAAAAAACGGTCGCCATCTTCGTGTGCCTGTTTTGCCCAATGAAGAAACGCAAATTAAAACCAACGCGGCTAATGCCGGTTTATCTATCGCGGAATATTTAAGACGAATCAGTCTTGGGTATCCGCTGCAAAGTGTCATAGATAAAGATCAAGTAATCCAGCTTGCCAAAATCAATGCCGATGTCGGTAGACTTGGTGGACTGTTAAAACTTTGGTTGACCCAAGATAAACGCGTCGCGCATTTTGACCATGCCACGATAATAACTCTGCTAAAGAAAATCAGGGTTTTACAAGAGGCCATGTTTGATGTGGTGAAAAAGCTATGATTATTCGCCATATCCCTATGAAAACGGCACGACTTAGCAGCTTTTCAGGCCTGGTCCATTACATCACCAACCCCCAGGATAAACAGGAACGGGTGGGAAAGATTAACCTATCCAATTGCAACAGTATCGATCCCACCTGGGCTGTTCAGGAAGTATTGGCAACTCAAGCCAAAAATCAACGGGCTATCGCAGATAAAACCTATCATTTATTAATCTCTTTTGCCCCGGGGGAAATACTGTCTGATAAGCTGTTGGACGTCATCGAAGACCGGGTTGTCTCCTCTATTGGGTTTAAGGATCACCAGAGAATCAGCACCGTCCATCATGACACGGATAATCTTCATATCCATGTCGCAATCAATAAAATCCACCCCAAAACCCTCAACATGATTGAGCCATACAGGGCTTATAAAACTTTTGCGGAGGTGGCAACCCAATTGGAAATTGAGTATGGACTGGAAATAACCAATCATAAAACCCTAAAGGGGCGGTCTGAAAATTTAGCCGATGACATGGAGCAGCATTCCGGTATTGAAAGCTTGATTAACTGGATGAAACGCCATTGTAAGGATCAAATAGAGGCGGCCAGCAGCTGGAATGAGCTTCACCAAACACTGGCAGCGCATGAGTTGGCAATTAAGCTTAGAGCCAATGGATTTGTTTTCTGTGACAAGAAGGGGCTAATGGTTAAAGCCAGTTCCGTTTCCCGCAATTTTTCCAAAAAGAACCTGCTGTCCAAACTGGGGGAATTTACACCCGCCTTATTTCAGAGTGAGGCCGGTTCAAAAAATACTTATCACTATGAACCACTTAGCAAGACCATGTCCAATTCCGAGCTGTATGCCCGTTATCGTGATGAAAGGCTTAAGAACAAAATCATCCTTGCAGACAAGCTCAAAACACTGCGACAAGCCAAGGCAGGTGCTATTGAAAAAGCCAAAAAGCGAGCCAGGCTAAAAAGAAAGGCCTTGAAATTGATGAAAATGCCGATCATTCAGAAAAAACTTCTGTATGGGCAAATCAGCAAGACACTCCTGGATGAGATTGAGAGAATTCGCAACAACTATTCCACCCAACGCCAAAACCAGATTAACGGGCATCAGAATCGAACCTGGGCTGATTGGTTGAGGTATAAGGCAGAGACCGGGGATCAGGATGCTTTAACCGCACTGCGTTTTAAAAATCGAAAGAACAAAAGCAAATACTCCCTGTCAGGCGGCAGAGCAGATACATCCCCAACCGATCTCAATATCCTTGACTCGATCACCAAAGAAGGCACAGAGATATACAAAATCGATAAGGCCGTCATTAGAAATAATGGCCATGAGATCAAAATTTCTAAAGGCGGTTCGATTAACACATTAATAAAAGCGCTGGAAATGGCGCAGCGGCAATATGGCAACTGTATTCGGGTAAATGGCTCGCCGCTATTTAAAAAAATCATCCTGCAAATCGTGATTCAACATAACATCCCAATCACCTTCGCTGATCCAGATATTGAAGCCCAACGAACTAAACTGAAACAGGAGACCAACAATGAACATGCAAGACGAAACCGATATAGTAATGGAAGAAGAGCTTCTGGAAACGATGAAGCTACTAGAACAGGAGGCCGAAGAAAGTGGGGAAAAACAAGAACAAAGCCCAACCCTTACCGCACTAGCTGCGGCACGCCGGCCGAAAATCAAAACGGCCTGCGAGACCTGCCCCAACTCGATGTGGTTCAGCTCGCCGCAAGAGGTGAAGTGCTATTGCAGGATAATGCACCTGATAAGCTGGAGCGCAAAAGAGTCAAACCTGATAACCATGTGCGACGGTAATTTTTTAGGCTAAATAGTTTCTCTGAAGGGAGTAGCTGCATCATTATCTTTCATGCTTCATCCAGATATCTAGCAACCTTGAAACCACATGTTGCACACTCGCCTTCAAGCGTAATTGTTCTGCCACTTTCTATGGCCACAGGGGATATCATTCTGCATACCCCACTGCATTGACCACACCAGACATTATTTAAAATCAACTCTTTCTGTTTTACCTTTTCCCATAACTGGAGCGCTTTTTTGGTCCCATGAACACCTGCATTTTCTGGAATCATAGTTCTTTGTTTTGCTAAATCCCAGTAGTGCATCAACTCATCAAATGATTTGCCCTGTAAATTATCCAAACCCTGCTCTTTAGCAATAACCTTCATGGCATTTAACCGATATTCAAATTTATTCAGGCTTTTTCGCAGGGTAAGCTCGGTATCAAAGTTACAATAAGTGCATAAGGAAAATACTGCGTGCATTAAATCACCTATTTCATCCTGCAAGGCATCTCTTTTGTCCTTTGCCTCCAGATGTTCTTCAATTTCCAGACACTCGTTGCGAATTTGCGCCATGATTTGAGCTTTGGTTTCCCATTGTAGGCCAAAAAGAACGGCTTCTTTTTCTAAATTATCAACATCATCAAAAATGGTTTTCTTCATAGATTAGCTATACTCCAAAAAACATCAGCCAATGCATCCAGCGTTGCAAAATCTTATTGCGGAATGAGATGTTGCAACTTATTGTAAAAGCATCAAAGCCGTTAGTATATCATTACTGATTGGTTTTAAGCGATGTGAACAACATTACCTTGCTTTGAATAGCGTGGTTGATTATGCTTTTTTATGAACTTTTCTATTTTCGACTTAAACTGTCGCTTAACGCCCTCCACGCCCAGGCGACTATACTTGGCCATGTCATTAAAATCGCTAAATTTTCTGGGATTTTCAGACTGTTCTTTGGGTGCAAAAGTTGGCAAGATAATCATGCCATTGACGGCCATGGCGGCTTCTGTGGCCTTTTCCTTGCCCGGATTCATGCCCTTGCTTAGCTCAAGATGTTTGTCATCATCGGCAGCGATCATTATCGGGATATGTGGATATTTTTCATGCAAGGCTTTGGCGACTGACTTAAGATTGCCTGAATCAAAGGCTGAAACAACGGCTGGTAGCTCTGTTGCTTCTTTTATTGTTGCGGCAGTGGCATAGCCTTCGGCGATGATAATTACAGGGGTATTGGCCAGTTTATCCAGCCCGCCCAAGACATGAAAACAACCTTCTTTTCTCGAATTTTTTGCAAAGCGCTTAGTGCCATCATCGGCGATATATTGAACCGTCCAAATGGATCCTTCAGTATCGATGGCAGGAACGCAGGTTAAATTGTTGGTTTCATCAGTGTAAACGCCAGAATGAACCTGTATTCCTTTTGCTTTCAAATAGGGGGTTGGTTCGTTTATCTCATTCATTAGGGATAATTTTTTCTTGAGCATAATCGCCGTACTTCTTTGCGACTCTTCAATCTCAAGCTCGCGATTTCTTTGATTTTGTAGGGCTTGAGACTTGAGCGCCAACTTTTGTTCATCAGTCAAAACATAGCCTTTGCTTTTCCATTTCAGCTCTTCCCCGGTACGGTTGTTTTTGATGTAGCCAGCCGGCATACCGTCTAAATGAGCCACATAGAATCCAGCCTTTTCACCCTGTTTATCCCCATCCATTTCGATTCGGTGCGGCTTGCTGTCCATGACAGGGTGTTTGCCTGAGACAATTGCCCCCATGCTACTCAGTGCCTCTTTGAATTCATCTTCTGGGGAGATGGCTTTGTCTTGGGCCAATGCTTGTGGATTGGGTAACCATGGCTTGATTTTATCTAAAGGAACACCCGGGTTTGCATACCAGCATTTTTGGGCTATATCCCAGGCGATTGCGGCTGTGCCATCAGGCAGTTTTCCTGTCAGGGCTTTGGCTATCTCTTTGTCTTTGAAGGGAATACCTAACCAAGTCTTTTCAGTGGTGAGTTGTGCATTTTCCATAACTCTTCTCTCAATAGTGCTGTCTTCCCTGATTTCTATGGGCTGTGCCTGCTGGATTTCCTGAACTTGATCAAGAGCACAGATGTGATGGACAATCTTTTCAGCGTCTGCAGAGGCTCTGAAAATTTCGAGGGGATCATCCTCCAAAACCCGAATCCATGACTTAATATAGGCAGTATGTTGTGATGGGTCATGACCAATGCCGAGTTCAGCCCCTAATAACATGCTGGCAATTTCTGCTCTAAGTTCTTCCTTGGCATAGGCCTCACTGCCAAAGGGATGCCCCAGATCCCTGTCAAGCCTTGAAGGATGGCCGCTCCAATGACCAAGTTCATGCAGTGCTGTGGCATAATAATTGGCAGCGGATTTGAATTGTTCTTTGGGTGGCAGATGAATACTATCGCTCGAAAGTATGTAAAAGGCTTTGTCTGATTCTGAATGAAAAATGGCAGCACCGGATTGCAGCAATAGTTTTTCTGCTTTTTCCACCATAGACCATTCCGGCTCTTTTGTTACAAGGGCTGGCATGTTCTCAATTTGTGAGGCGTGGAAAACTGTTGCATAAAAGACCCGGGGTCTTTCAAGGCTGACTTGAATTTTGACTGAATTGCCTTGCTCATCAAGTACAGGGCGTCCAGTCTCATCTTCTTTGACTCGTTCCTCGTTAAATTTCCAGTATTGAATGTTGGTGCCTTTCTCACCTTTTCGCACCTGCGCATCAATGCTTTGCGCTTGTTTATAGGTCAGCCAGCGATTGTCATCGCTTTGATTGAGCATCAAATACAGAGCATTGATGCCGCGATAACGTTTGCCAGTGACGGGATTAAAGGGAACCTGTTCATTGCCAATCCCTGGCTCCCAAGGCTTTAGCCAGGGTGCCGTTCCGCCTTTTAGACTTTCAATAATCTGGTTGGCCACAATTTGGTGGTAGGGCATTTTAGTCATAAGCTGCCTCCATAGCCTCATCTTCGCTAAGTGCATCTTCAACAAATGCGCCCATGATGTCCGCCTCAATTGGACTGACTTCAACCAAAAATCCGGGGATGACCAAATCCTCGAATTTTTCTGAAATTACATCCATTAGTTCGTTTTTATTCGTCATGACTTTTCTCCAGTTTATTGATGACCCATAGGGGTCTTAACATTCCCTTGATTTGCCTTGTTTGAACAAGGCCGTAGTAGCGACCATCAAAAGACCATTCGCTTTGACTGGTCATGGTCATCAGCTCGTCTTTGCTGAGTTGATAATTTGTGGCATGCCATTGGGGTAAGGGGCGATTTAGTCCATCTTTTAACTTCGGCTTCGAGAAAGGAATACGCGCCTTATTTACAAAGACACCGGCTTTGGTTGTTGAAACGATATCACCAGGGATGGCCACCACCTTTTTCATCAAATAGCCATAACCTCCGCAGTTAAGACCATGGTCTATGTAGCTTCTATCAAGGCCAATCCTGAAAGCTGGCCTGTTATCAGGGCAAAAGATGACATAGGCATTCTTGAGCTCGCCCTCATGGGTGATGCGATATAAGCCAACAGGAATTGAATCGGTGAGATTGATGCGAAATCCCATGCTGATCAAAAGATATGCTAAGCCAATTAAACTAATTAGGCAGACAGAGAACCGCTTCATAATCTAATTTTCTCATCCTTGCTTAATCGAAAACGCAAGATATCGGATACTTCCGGCGCTTCGATGGCGGCTCGGGCAATGAAAACCGGATCTTTAAAATACAGTGGTTGCTTGCCATAAATCGCAGGGAAGCCCGCTGCATAAACCACCATATCGCCAGCCTCAGTGATCAAGCCATTGGCATCCTTTTTTGGTCCTGGCATGCGCAAACACTCATCGACTGTTAATAATGGTCTTGATACTTCCTGGATGGTTTTAGATATTTGCGAGAGAAATGTTGAAATGCGTTTGCCGCTGGTAGTGATGTGTTCTTTAACGATGGTGGTTTGCCCCGTCAGCTTGGATAAATGCTCGGCCGTTTCCACCCGGTTTGGCGGGTAGGCATTTTGGATATGGCAATTGGATGTAATTGTTTCATCCGGGCCATAACCGCGCTCACGGCTTTTTAGCTGATTGATATCCTGACAGATTAAATAAAACTTGAGGCCGTATCCGGCAACAAAGGCTAAAGACTCTTGCAAAATATCGAGTTTGCCTAAGCTTGGAAACTCATCAATCATGCAAAGCAGGCGATGTTTATAAGTTCTTTTTGCTCGCACATAAGAATGACCCTTTTCATCTGGCACACGCTCAAACTCCATCCTGTCAGCCAAGAGGCGCACTATCATATTAATCATAACCCGAACCAAGGGTTGTAGTCTGGCCTTGTCGTTGGGTTGGGTCACTATATAAAGACTCACCGGGCTTTCATGGTTCATCAAATCGCGGATACAAAAATCCGAATCAGAGACATTAAAAGCGACCACCGGATCACGGTATAAAGCCAAATAGGATTTCAAAGTCGATAAGACTGAACCGGCTTCTTCCTCAGGCCTGTCTATCATATCGCGGGCAGAGGCAGAGATAACCGGATGGGTTTTGCCTTCGATATGCGGGTATTGAGTCATTTCAATCAGTAAATCAGCAATATTGGTATTGGGATCAACCAGCATGTGGTCGATGTTGGGAAAGGTGGCGGGTTCTCCCTGATTTTTTAGCTTGTAAATCGCATGTAAAATAAATCCGACCAGAAGGGCTTGCGAGGTTTTCTGCCAGTGGGTTTCCAGGCCTTTGCCGTCAGGGTCAACTACCAGTGTTGCGAGATTTTGCACATCACCCACCTCTGATTCCGTGCCTACCCGGATTTCATCTAACGGATTCCAGCGGGCTGAGCCTTTTAATGTCGCTGGTTCAAAACGGATAACTTTGTTGTTGGCATATTGTTGTCTCCAACCGGCTGTCATTGCCCACAGCTCGCCCTTTAAGTCGGTAATAACACAGGAATACTTCCAGGATAACAGGGTGGGAATCACAAGCCCAACCCCTTTGCCAGAGCGGGTGGGAGCATAGGTTAAGATATGCTCTGGGCCATTGTGGCGCAGATAGTGTATCTCGCCCTGTTCATCTTCAAATGCCCCAACATAGACCCCTTCGTCATGGCCAATAAGGCTGGCATTTTTTAAATCCTCCATATTGGCCCATCTCGCTGAACCATGCAGGTATTCGCTGATTTCACCTTTTTTAAGTTGTTGACTGACAAGAATCACCATCATCAAAAGAAGACTTGTGCTCATCACCACGATGCCAAATGCAGCGTTAAAATAATCCGGGTAGTATTGGTGATATTTAAAATTCCATAAAAAAAGCTGCCAAGGCAGATAAACATGGGCAAGCGAAAAGCCTAAATTTTCGTGGTAATGAAATTTCCAGGCCAAATATTGGGTGCCTATTTGCAGGCTGACTATCACAGACAGCAAGACCAAGCTAATCAGCGGCAGGTTAAACCGCTGATTAGGCTTTTGTCTCACTTGAGGGCCAATGGCTTTATTGGGTTTGTTCAGTGTCATTGACTGTCTCCGGCGACCTTGCGATTAACAAACTGACTGACTTCATCAGTGCCTGCGCTAAAACTTCCTTCTGGCGCACCCATTGATCTGACGTTTAGCGCGGGTGAGTCTGGCGGCGTTGGTGGGGATGAGTCATTGTTGGCATCCATTCGTTGATGAATGGCATCGGCGATTTTACCCCCCGTGGTTTCTGCAACTTTCGCCGAGAAGGCTTCTCGGATAGAGGCTGTCTTTTCACGCGCGACTTCTGCGGCACCTGCGGCCAAATGAGATCCGAAGTGACCGGCAAATTGGGTTGCCCGCCCCATGGCTTCACTTAATCCGCCAGATTTAGGGCTAGAACCGCCATCTGAAACAGTGCCTGTGCTGCTTTGCGATGCAGCATTGAAGGCGGCCTTCAATGCTGATAAACCACCGGCACCTTCAGCGCTTGCTGTGCCAGCAGCGCTGGCCAGAGCGGCGCCAGCAATTCCTGCAGCACCCAAGGCACCACCCAAGCCCAGACCACCGCCACCACCTGAGCCACCCGTGACAATCCCGCTTAATACAGGCGGGATTTTATTCACGAGTACCAGCAAAAGAATGGCAACGACCAGCATGATAAACATTTCTTTCAATAAAATGTCCTTTGCCATGGCAGCGTAATATTGATCAACAAAAGACTTGCCAATGCCAATAATCAAAATCATGGCAAAGGCCTGCAAGGCGATACCCAGCACGGTTTTGTAGTATTGAATAGCAATATCCTGCGTCCATCGACCACCACCAAAGCCTAAGAGAATGATGCCGCCATAGGTTAAAATCCAGGCGGTGATAAGGACAATCAGCATGTTAATACTGACCAGTGCCAAAACCACCAAAATCAGCCCGGCGACTATCAAGCCGACTGTGGTGGCGGCTGGTGACCAAATGGATGAGTTATCAATCGCCTTGGAGACGATATCAAAACCCACATCGACAATATCCGATGGCGATACATGGGCATCAATCCCCGAAGCATTAGCGGCGAGCTTGCGCATGGAATCCATGATGGCTGTTGCAATGGCCGGACCATTCTCTAGAAGCCAATAAAAAAAGCCGACAACCACAAAAAATCGCACCGTTTCAGCGAGAAACTCCTGAATATCTGCCCGACGCAAAGCCATAAGACCATAAGTCCAGACCATGCTGATTAAGGCCAAAGACCAAAAGAGGTAACGGGCATAGGCGAGCAAGGTTTGGCTCCACATGGATGCTGTGCTGGAAAACCGATACAGGATATTATCCAGCAAATCCCTGCTGTCTATACCGCCGCCTTGGGCATAACTGTTAATGGAAAACACCAGTATAAAGAGTGCAATTAAACAGGTGATTGTCTTTTTTTTCATAGGATCACCATTTTTTTCCAGAACTTTTGGTATAGCTGCCTCGCTTGAAGCAGGCATCCCCAATAACTTGCAATTCCTCAGTGGTGCGACCTTCTCTGCTGCTTTCACAGGTCAGGGTGGCCAGATGCGTGGCTTTTTTGCTTGCCTTGGTTTCTGCACTGTCACAACCGGACAGTAAACAAGCCAGAACTACTATTTTCAGACCTATTTTTTTCATTGTTTCTCCTTGTTATTTGAATTGAACTACCATTTTTTTCCTGAGCTTTTGTGGTAGCTTCCTGCGCGAAAACGCTCATCTCCTGCCGATTGAATGGCTTTCTTGTCGGCAGCCGCAGCATCTTTTACCGCTTGGGCATTTTGTTGCGCCATCAATAAACCCCGGATCTGCATGAGTTGGTGATTTTGTTGACTGGCTAATTGCGAAGCAGCTTGAAGTGCCTGCTTTTGACCTTCGGCACTTTGCGCCTGGGATTGCAAGGTACGGAGTTTGGCGGAATCGGCTTTTAAGCTTTGCTGTTGTTTGTCGATGCCTTTGATCATGGCATCATTGGCGCGCTTTTCGGCAACGGAAGCCGCGAGCCTTGTTTGTTTGATTTTTCTTAAGTCTTCAGCTGAACATTGGCCACTGTCATTAAAACAGGACGTCTTCTGGTAATATTCCTGGCTTTGAAAGCGGTCAAGATAGCCTTGCAAACTGCCAGCTTCTTGCTTGTAATAATCAATGGTATCCGTTGATTCAAGCAAGTTATTAATAACTGAGTTGGCGTTATCCCATTCAAAGGAAGTCAGTGACTTTGTATTTGCCAACATATTCTGGTATTGATTAACCTGGTTTTTGTACTGATCAACTTGCGTCTTATACTCACTTAGTTGAGTTGTAATCATTTTCGCATTTTGAATCCAGTTTGCAACGTCGAACACAGGTGCACCGCTTGCAAAAGCATGAAGCGACCAGAGATAAACAAGCATGATTCTCAATTTCATAACATTTCTCCTATATTAATAAGCAAATTGGCGATAAGGCCGGTTAAAGGTTAAGTCTTTCACCACGATAATATTGAAGCGGTAGCCAGGCCGAATATTGATAGTCGGAGAGACATTCAAATTTTTGGACACCAGCTGCGAGGTTACCTCACCCAATTGCTGGCCTAAGGCCTGACTTAAAACACTGCCCGCGGTTGGTTGGGCAAAGCCGTATTGGTTGGGTTGATTAATATTTTGACTGTAGGTAATGCCAGCGACAATGCCAGACATCAAAAGTGCAGATCCATAGATTCTTGCATAATGATGATCAACCTGATCGCGATAGCCTGCATATCCCGCACTATCTGAGCCAGGCATAGAGCCGATATCCAGTGCTTTACCATCAGGGAAAACCAGTCTTTGCCAAGCAACCAGCACTGAGTTTTGACCAAAGCTCACATCGCTGGAATAAACTCCTATCAGTTTTGTGCCTTGGGGAATCAAAAGATGTTTGCCTGTTGGCGTGTCATAAACATTTTGCGAGACTTGACCGATGATTTGCCCTGGTAATTCCGAGGTAATACCGCTTACCATCACGCCGGGGATAACAGAGCCTGCCCGCAACTCAAATCGACTATTGGGATTTTCAAGCCTTGAGTTTAAATGCCAGCGCATCTCGTTTTCCTCTCCACCAATATTCAAGGCCACGGGTCTTGCATTTTGCTTTTGCTGCAAGGCTTGCAGTTGTGCTTTAAAGTGAGATGCTACGTCTATATCCATGGTTTCATCCTGGTTGGCTGGCAATGCTCTTGGCGGCTTGTTATTGTTCAACCGGGTGCTATCAACCATGATGGCGGTCTTGGCCTTGACCGCTTCCTCAAAATCCTGCGTTTTTTCCTGGCGGATGCGCTCTATTTCGGTATCTGAAATAGTTTGATCTTCCAAATCCTTGGGCTTTGGGAGGGGTTCCGGTAAGTCAATTGATGGCCTAGCGGTTTGAATTTCTTCAAAAGCTGGCAAGACCCCGGCCTTGCGATTTCCCACTATCTCATTGGCAAGGCTTAAGGTATTTTTCTTGGCACTCGCAATTTTTAATGGTTCTACGATCTGATTCTGTGCATTACCGCGCTTATATGCCACCAAAGCAATCAGCAGGACAAAGACAGTCAGAACACTAATAGCAATGACCAGGGGTAGATTATTAACTCGTTTCACACCGGCTGTGTTGAGCTTTTGGGGTGAAGAATCAGGTGACAGCAAATCATTATTTGGTTTCATCAATATTACTCCTTGTGCGACCAGGCGCTAACTGGGGCAAGCTGGTTCTTGTTGCTGTCGTAAAGCCTGCTCAAGGCTTGGCTGTTGATATACAGGCTGACCCGATACAATTGCCCCAGCTCTATCTCATCGACCACATAGAAAAAATTGGCCTTTTGCTTTTGCTGGACGTTTTCAATCACGCCATAGCCTTTTTTTCGCATCTCTTGAATGAGACTTCGCCCAAAACCATCAGTTACTTTTTGATTAAGGCAAAAGGTATTCTGCGCCGGGGGATAAATGCGGATTAATTGCTGCACGGCATCCTGAGCCAGATAAACATTACGGCCTTCCTCTGGAGTAGTGAAATTGCCATAACGCATAGTTGTACAGCTTGATAACAGAATCATCAGTAGTATCAGACTTAATTTTTTCATCTCTAACACCTCGTAATGGTAATTTTTTCTAAGGTATTGCCGCTGCCAATAACCAGAATTGCCTTGTCAAAGACATTGTCTACAATGTAGCGACAGCCTTGCAGCCTATAATTGACCATCACTGATTCCGGCTTTTTGAAAAGCCCGCCACCTCGTAATACCAAGAGCGCTGGGGCTTCGTTTTGCGACATATTGGCCGGCATTTCAATAATGGTTTTAACGCCATTGTTATAGACCCGAACCGGTTTGAATCGTGCGTTGCCTTCAATCCTGTAATTGAAATTCAGATTGCCGAGGTACTCATTGGTTTCAGCAAAAGTATTTTCCTTTTGCCGTACAGCCTGCATACGTTTCAGCATCCGCCATTTGGCTTTGGCCTCATCGGGATAGGTGAAGGAAACATAAGGCATAAAGTCATAGCGATCGGACTTTAAACGGAAATGATAGGTTCTTCTGTCGGTGGTGACCACCAGCGAAGTATCAAGGCCGGCATCTTTAGGTTTAATCAGCAAATGGATTTGTTGATCCATGCCTGAGCCAGTAATCGACGGTTCAACAATAAAGCGCGGATCGCCTACATTCATATCGTTAAACTCCTCACCGGGCTGCAAGGCGATATCACAGACCTGCAAGGGCGCGCAGACCACTCTGATTTGACCAGAGCCATAAACAAAGCTGACTGAGCCATCAGTAGATTGAAAAGGCTTACTGGTCTTGTCCCCCTGTTGAAAGTGCTCAGCGATATTTAAAGCCAACTTATCATGGGCAGATAATTCAGGCAGATTTTTGGAAAAATACAGGTTGGCAAGTTCGTTATTGTCTTGAGCAAAACCTGCCAGCGGCAGCAATAAGCCCAATGAAAGGATTAATTTTTTCATAGCTATTCCCCATGTTTTAAGTCATAAGACCAGTTAAAATCGCGGATATAAATGAGGTGCGGGTTTTTCAAAATGGACTCACTGGCAATGTCATTGATCTCACTTTCCTGATACATGGTGACAATAGCTTTCATCAAGGCAGGCTTTTGTTTAATGGTTCCATCGCGATTTCTAACCGTCTCAATCCAATCAACCTGCCAAGTGTCCTCAGTCTCTTGCAGAACCGATCTGATTTCGATACTGACCAGCTCATGGGCTGCTCTTTCAAAGGGATTGGATTGTTGCTTGTCGCTGTAGAATTCCTGAACCTTGGTGAGTGCCGCATCGTTTTGGTTTAAATAGGCATAGACCTGAAAAACAGCCTTTTTCTGCAACTCGCTATCGGCACTGACCATGCGCAGGTTCTCAATGAAATGTGCGGCGGTGGTGCGATAATCATCAATACTCGCTTGTCCAACTCGATCAGCACGGGTCACTGAAAGAGTGTTACCACTGTAATCCTGCTGAAATACCAGGGGGACAAACTTTGACTGGCTGCCAATTGCAATCAATCCGCCAACGGCAGCTAAGGTCACCAGTAAACTACTTAATCCTACCAGCTGCCAGATTTGCAGTGATTTCATCAAGCCTGCGGTGTGGGTATTCCACGCTCTTTTAGCATTGAGATAAGGGTTGTCCGTGAGTTTTAGTTTTTTGGATGCGGGCGTTAGCCATTGTTTGATTTTATTCATGCTGCTTCTCCATATTGGTTCAAAGTGATACCTTTTTCCAAGAGCCAGTAATTCACCCATTGTTCGCCGAATTGTTGTTCCAGCTGTTTCATTCGCGCGATGGAATCAGGATCGGTTGACCCGACAAAGGCTAAAGCCAGTGCCCCCAACGCCAGCTGATAAAGTCTCTGGCCTTTTTCACTGACGTAGTAGTAATCGCGTTTGGGTTGGGCGGTGGCTATGATGTCGATTTGTCGCGGGTTTAAGCCCATGCTCTCATAAATCAACCGTGTCTCTGGATCACGAGCAAAAAGATTGGGTAAAAAAATTTTGGTGGCTGTGGATTCAACAATAATGTCGAGAATGCCTGAGCCTGCTGCATGTGATAAATGCTGTGTTGCCATAAAAACCACACAGTTTTTCTTGGCCATGGAATCAAGCCATTCAGCGATCTTGTTTTTAAATACCGGATGCGCCAGCATCAACCAGGCCTCATCCAACAGGATGAGGGTGGGTCTGCCATCCAATGAGGTTTCAATTCTTCTGAATAAATACAGCAACACTGGCAAGGCAAATTTTTCGCCTAAGCCCATCAGATGCTCGATTTCAAAGGTCATGAAGGAAGACAAACCTAGACCGTCGCTTTCGGCATCTAATAAATGTCCCATCAGACCATCAATAGTGTATTGTTTTAGGGTTTCACGAATAGGTTCGTCCTGAATAGTCATGACAAATTCAGACAAAGTTTTAGAGCCACTTTGATGCATGCTCATAATGGCGTGGCCAATCTCATTGCGCTGCGCGGGTGTTGTGTTTAAGCCGTTTAAAGCCAGAATGGTATCAATCCATTCCATAGCCCATGCCCTGTCTGCTTTGGTCTCTAAAAACTGTAGGGGCGCAAAAGCAAGCGTTGAGGCTTTATCCGCAATAGTGTAATGTTCGCCACCAGTAGCCTTGCAGGTGGGATACATGGACATGCCTTTATCAAAAGAGTAAATACGTGCCTCTTTATATCGCCGCCAGGACAAGGCAATTAACCCGAGATGGGTTGACTTACCCGAACGGGTTGGACCAAACATGATGCCATGGCCCAAGTCCCTAACATGGAGATTCAGCCTGAAAGGCGTATTGCCGCTGGTGACACAATGGAGCAAGGGCGGTGACAATGCAGGGAATAAGGGGCAAGGCGCCTTATTCTCACCTGTCCAGATGCTGGAAGTGGGTAGCAAATCCGCCAGATTCATGGTGTTAATCAAAGGCCTTCTGATATTTTCAACTCCATGACCTGGCAGGCTGCCCATGAAGGCATCGAGAGTATTAATGGTTTCAGTTCTTGCGGTAAAGCCTAAGGCATTGATGTTCTTTTCAATCATCAATGCTGCTTTTTCAACCAAAACTCTGTCTTCATCCATCAATATAACAACCGAGGTGTAATAACCTTGGCCGACCATGCCTGAATTGGTTTCTGCAATGGCTGATTGCGCGTCTTTGACCATATCCAGAGCATCTTCATCAATTACCCCAGAGTTGTTATTAAAAACCTGATCAAAAAAGCCTCTCACCTTTTGTTTCCATTTTTTACGATACTTGGTGAAATGAGCGACGGCCTCATGCACATCCATAAAGATAAAGCGAGAACTCCAACGGTATTCAACCGGCAATTGGGTCAGAGCCGTTAAAATCCCGGGAAAAGACTCCATGGGAAAGCCTTCAATCGCCACGCATTGAATGAACTTTCTGCCAATTTTAGGGGTAATCCCTGTGACCAGCTCCTGGCCGCCAATCAAGGCATCAAGATAAATCGGGTTTTTAGGCATGTTAACCGGATGATTAAGGCCTGTAATGCAAAATTGTAAGTGTCTTAAGAAATTATCATGGACAGGCGAATTAGCTTCCTTTTCAGCAACCAATCTTTCAAGATGAAGACCAGAATTCATCCGCGACTCAAAGTTCCGGCAAGATTGATTAAACTCCTCAATCAACTGGCAGGTTTTGGCTTTATCACTCAAATGAGCGCCATCATCATCAAACATTAACTCTACAAAACGCTTTTGCGCCAATACAGGGGGAAACCAGGTCAAGGTAATCACGAAATACCCTTCATAAAGGGTTCCCAATTGTTCAAATAGTGCCCGTCTTTCCTCATCAACAGCTAAAGAAATGGCATCAGGAAAATGTGAATGATTTATATCGCTGTAACCAGGCGCTGCACGACGCACCGCATCAACATGGATCATCCATCCATTACCCATGGCCGATAAGGCCTGATTGATACGAAATGAAAGCATTTCTCGCGCACCATCCGTGGTATTGGCAATGTCTTCACCACTATAAAGCCAGGCGGCCATGAATGAGCCGTTTTTACCAACAATCACCCCATCATCAATCACGGCCGCATAGTTGAGTAAATCGGTCAAACCAGCTTGGTGCGACCTGTGTTTTTTTAAAAGTCGTTCACGTGTTTTCAAGCGGATTTCCCAGAACAACAGGCTTAAAAGAACAAGCCCTGTGCTGCTGATTAAAAAACTGATTAATTCAATCATTGATAACCTCTTCGATTAGTCCTAAACGGGGTTGAGCGCGCTGGATAATAGGCCTGATAGCGTCTTTGTCTCAGATAAATTGCTCGCATTGATGGATCTGATTTGGCCATGAGACGAAGACCTTTTAAGGCTGAAAACCACATCAATACCCCAACAAAGGCCGCTAGCCAGTCTTGGGCTGCAAATATCAGAATGGCGGACAGCAAACCTGAAAACATCACGAGCTCTCGGTCACCGCCCATGAAAAGACTCGGGCGGTTTCCACATTGGCGGATTGGGATAGTGCGCAAACTCATGACTGGATATCCTGCGCAATTGTTATCGTAGAAGGCTTGGAAATTTCAGCGCCTTTTCCGGTAATAGCCGTCATGGTATTTTGAGCAGCAACTAAAAAAGCCAGCACTAGAACAAAAAAGATTAAGGAGCGCATAAAGCCATTTAACTCACCACCAAAAATCAGCGTTGCCCCTGCAGCAACCAGACCGATAATGGCCGCACTAAAGGCAAAGGGTCCTGTGACAGATTTTTGAATTTTGGTGAGCCACGAGTCAAAGGGAAGGCCGCCACCAGCCGTTGCTGCCAATGCTGGATGGGTGATTAACAGCAAAAACAAAATCGTTAATCCCATCAAGACAAAGTTCTTTTGATTCAATCGGGTTACTTGGTGCATTCATTTTCTCCTTAAACAAGTTTTTCAATGTTGTAATGACCATTCTCATAGCCATGAACTGAGATGATTTCTTCTACCCTGCGACCCTGCGGTGTTCTGGCGATATGCACAACACAATGCACCGCCTCTCCGATCAGCGGCTCAATCTCAGCGGGTGCTGCAGGGTTTCTGGTAATCAATGATTTCAAACGATAAAGACCAGCCAGACAGTTATTGGCATGGAGAGTTGCAGTACCGCCCTCATGCCCGGTATTCCAGGCATCCAGCAAATCCAAAGCCTCAGCGCCACGAACCTCTCCCACGATAATTCTGTCGGGGCGCATCCTGAGCGTGGTTTTCAACAGCTGGGTCATGTTTACATCAATGGTCGTGTGATATTGGACACAGTTTTTAGCGGCACACTGGATTTCGCCGGTATCCTCAATGATAAAAATGCGTTCTTGAGGCGCATGAATCACCATTTCATTGATGATGGCGTTAACCAAGGTGGTCTTTCCTGATCCAGTGCCACCAATAACCAAGATATTGCGATGTGCTGCAACCGCCTGTTCAATGGTCTCACACTGCGCTTCGGTCATAATCGCCGACTCTACATAGTGATTGAGGGTAAAAACCGACAGCGCTTTTTTGCGAATTGCAAAGGTTGGTCGTGAAACAACTGGCGGAAGCTGCCCAGCAAAACGCGACCCATCCAGAGGCAGTTCACCTTCCAACAAGGGCTTAAAGCGGGTAACTTCCTTACCATGAAACCCCGCAACTGTTTTGATAATGCTCTCAGCCCGTGCCTCGGTGATACTTCCGATACAACGCATCGTTTCGCCTAAGCGCTCTTGCCAAAGTCTGCCATCTGCATTGAGCATGATTTCTACCGTTTTAGGATCACTAAGCGCGCCTATAATCAAACCACCTAAATCACGCTTTAGCTTTTCGCAGGCTCTATCTTTAACCGTTGTACTTTGTTCTTCTTGCTTTATCATTTTGGCTAATTCCTGAATGATGATTTTGTTATTGATGATATTCACTAAGCTTTACGCTGCTCTTGAATTTGCTGATTAAACGGTCAACAATGCTTTCCTTATTGGGAGCATTGTCATGAAACCATTGATCTTTTTGGCGTTCCCGATAGATGCGTCGCTGAATTTCATCCCGATGGACGGGAATGGATTTAGGTGCGTCAAAAGCAAGGCGCACTTCTCCATCTCGATATCCCACGATCGTGCAGTAAACATCATCATGGATAACGACAGACTCTCCGACTCTTCTTGTTAATACCAACATGTGTTTTCTCCTGTAGTTTTTAAAATAAAAATGCTTTGCACTGCTTGATAGCAGCGAACGCCACCTCTTTACTTGCAGGGGCAAATTCTTTGGGTGCGACATAAACGTTATTTCGCTTTTTTATGTCACGACAAATGCCAATTAACTGAGGCAAGCTTGGTGGCATTTCACAATGGTCCCGACATTCAATGATGGCCTGATTCAAAGTGTCATCACTGAATCGACTTAACCCCTCCAGCCATTCATTTTTAGCAAACTCCAAAAATCCATCGCTCTTAAACTGACTGCGCCACAGGTGCCCATAAAAGACAGCAAAGCGTGTAAACAGATTCTCAATACGCTTTTTATTGCTGTCGATAGCATTGCAGGTTGATGACGTTGTTTGGCTTGTATTCATCTTCACTGGCGCTTGCTGTGTCTTCTGTTTCTGGGTTCCAGAATGGATCATGGGCTGTGTTTTTAGTACTTGGGCGATGCTTTGCATTCCTTTTCTCCTCAATTACTTCAATTCTGACTTCATCTTCCCAGCATTTTTGTGCCAACCAGTTTGCTGGATATTTCCAAGCTGGCACCCACTCACCACGTGACTCTTTTGCATTGCGGGCTTTAATTTGGCCTTCAATCGCTTGCAGCATAGTTCTTAGGAGCTGATCATCCGGATTGATTTTCTTAAAAGTTTCAAACGCACATTCACGCGATTTTTTCTCAGGGTAAAGCGACCAAAATTGCTCGAACATTTGCTGCAAGAAAATATATAAATAATTATCTTCTATATGAGGTGTGTCGGCTTTTAGGGGTTGAGGTATGTCTGGATTTGTGTCGATAACCTCTACTACGCTTGATTTTATTGATTGTCTTTGTGCTGGGTTTGTGTCGGCTTGCTGTGTCGGGTTTGTGTCGGCTTTATTTTGGACAGAATAATTCGAATTAGCCAACAAGCATTTTAAAATGAGGTGTTTATCATCGGATTGTATATACACTAGTCCTGCGCGTTCTAAGGCTTTGATCACGCGTCGTAATTGTTGGCGGCTAGGACTACCTGATTGAATACCTTGATGTGGTTCCACATATAAGGTTTCCGCCAATGATTGGTAACTAATGCCTCTTTTGATTCCAACAAGCGAAGTAGTAGCATCCATATAAGGTCTTATGCCTAGCAAGTAAGTAACCTGCTGAAGATAGGGTAATCCCATTAATGCACTAAGTTCTTGTGAAGTTATTTTTAAATAACTATGCATAAAAATATCCAAATTTCTCGTTTTTATATTGTTTTTATGATAAATTGAACTCAATAAACATATTTATTGTCACCAAATGTGCTAATTAATGCTTATGATATAGCACGTTTTGTGGTTAATCAAGAGTTATTTCAATTTTTTTAGGGGGAATAGTGTCCACGATTAAAGAAAAAATTGGCCAACGAATTTATGAGGCACGTAAAGCAAAGGGATTGAGCCAACAAGGGTTGGCAAATTTGACTACCGATCTCAAGCAATCGAGAATTAATAATTGGGAAAATGGGCTACGCACCCCTGGGCCTGAGGAAATTAAACAGTTGGCTAATGCGTTAGAAGTACCCGCGGCTTTTTTAATGTGCTTATCGGATGAAAAACAAGAGAACCAAACAAAAAAACTCAGTAGGTTGATTCCCTTATTCAACCATCATCAGGCATGTGATGCCAAACATTGTCTCAATGAACTACGTGAACAAGGTAGTTCAGATAATGCTGTACTAATTTCTGTTAGCGCAGCGTTATTACCAACATTAGAAGGAGATGCTTTTGCTTTAAAGATGATTGATGACAGTATGATGCCTGAGTTCAGACTGAATGATACACTGGTGATCGATTCTTCTGTGCAGCCAAAACCGGGAAATTATGTAGTAGTTAGGATGGATGGTAAATCTGAAGTGATCATTTGCCAGTACAAAAAATTATCTTATACTTCACCAGAATTTGAATTATTAACGTTAAATGATAATTGGCCAAACATTAAAGTAGGTGATGATATTAAACTCGATATCATTGGAGTCGTGGTGCAATTTATTAGGAATGTCGCCTGACAAAATTAACAATTTTATTTTGAATACCTTCATATGGATAAAAATATTACAAACAATCCGATAGCGCAATTCTCTGAAATAATCGGGTTAATTCATAATGCTCGTGAAAAAGCTTATAAAGCAGTTAATACCCTACTGGTTGATTTATATTGGCAAGTTGGACAATACATTAGCCTGAAAATAAAAAATGCAGAATGGGGTGATGCAATTATCCCTCAATTGGCTAGCCATATTGCTGAAACTCTACCAGGATTGCGGGGTTTTACTAAAGTAAATCTATTTAGGATGCGTCAGTTTTATGAAACATATTGCCACGATGAAATTATCTCACCACTGGTGAGACAATTACCATGGACTCATAATTTAATTATATTGAGTCAAAGCAAGAGTAGAGAAGAACGACTTTTTTATGTTAATCAAGCCATTCGCGAACAGTGGAGCAAACGAGAATTAGAGCGACAATTAAAGACCGCTCTTTTTGAACGAGCAATGTTACACCCTCAAAAAAGCTCTAAGATACTTACTGAATTAAGGCCAGAAGCAATTAGCATATTTAAAGATGCCTATATGGTAGAGTTTTTGGATTTACCAGATGGACACGATGAAATAGATTTACAACGAGGGTTATTACATAAGCTAAAAGATTTTTTAATTGAATTAGGAAAAGATTTTTGCTTTGTTGGTTCAGAATATCCTATCCAAGTTGGTAATCGAGATTTTGCTATAGATTTATTATTTTTTCATCGGGGATTAAACTGTTTGGTTGCATTTGAATTAAAAGTAGGCCGTTTTGAACCAGAATATTTAGGCAAGCTTTCTTTTTATCTTGAAGCATTAGATCAAAATGAAAAAAAACAACATGAAAATCCAGCTATTGGAATATTACTGTGTGCAAATAAAGATAATGAAGTTGTTGAATTTGCTCTAAATAGAACCTTATCACCAGCAGTAATCGCAGAATATAAAACTCAACTACCTGATAAGAAATTATTACGAGAAAAACTACATGAGTTTTTCATACAAAACGAACAGCCATGATTAAAAAAATAAGTTTGCTAATTATTCTAATTTTTGTTGTGTTAATTGCCACATATCATAATGTTATTATCAGGACATATAAAGACTATCAATCCTTAAAATTATCTAAAAGCAGAGCCGAAATATATAGATTAAAAGGAAACACTGACTTTAAAGACATTACAGAGCAACTGTCTTTAGATGAGAGTATCCCGGTTGAATTAAAAGCCCCCTTAATCAGTGGTGATCGTAAGATTGTAATTTTCAAATATCTTAGTGATGGACATGAAGTAGCTGGATATTTTAGCTACTTAACAAATCAGAAACAAAGTCCAATTTTAATATTTCTACGCGGAGGGAATAAATTTTTTGGTCTTATGCGACCCAATAATCGTTTCTCTTTTCTTAAGGGCTATAACGTTGTAGGTACCTTATATCGCGGAAATATTTATAAAGGTAAAGATGAATTTGGTGGAGAAGATGTCCATGATGTTGAAAACCTTCTTAAGTTTATCCCTCGTCTTGAAGATTTTTCGAATGTAAAACTGCAGGCACCTTTTACAATGATGGGGGTAAGTCGCGGTGCTTTAGAAATGTTTCTTTCTTTACAACAAAGCAAATACGTTCAGCAGCTTGTAAATAAAGCCATCTCTGTCTCAGGTAACGTAGACCTACAGGTAACGATGCAACAACGACCTGATATGAAATATCTTTTTAAACAATTTTTCAAAAACAGTCCACATACAACCTTTGAAGATTGGGTTAAGAGTCGCAATCCCGTCAATAATCTAACAAATATACCAAAAACACTTAAGGTACTGATAGTTTATGGCACAGCAGATGATAGAGTTTCTTTACAAGAGCAGTTGAATTTAAAACAAGCCTTGGCAAAAGAAAACATACATTCTAGGTTTGTTACTATTAATGGTGCAGATCATGGTTTCGAGAATCATTTTAATGAGTTTGAAAAAACTGCGCTGCAATTCATGGATGAATTACATTAATTCCCAACTGGAAACAGAATCCAAGCGATGATTTTTATCACCCTAAGCTTAGTGAAAACAATCCTCTTAAGCTGCATGTGCTGTATAGAATATCTAAAAAAAACTGTTACTCAATATCAAGCACAATAATTGTTATTTTCTAACCAATTTATTAAGTTTTGACATAAAACATTACCACAATCTGGGACAAGTAACGTGTAGTAGCTATCAATTTCAAAACCCATATTCAGCCCTGTATAAAGAGAAGCTCGATTATCTGTATTACAACTCCACTGTGGAATGATTTTCGATTTTTTACATTCGTTAATTAAATGAGCGACAATTAATGTAGCATACCCTTTGCGTTTATGCTCAGGATGGGTAATAACGCCTATTTCAGCATACCCACCGCCCTTACTTGCATAAGCTTCACTAACAACACTAGAGCCCTTGCATAAAGCGTAGCCGATACCATGGCGTAAAAAATTTTCATCGGCCCCATAAAGTTCAGATCGCTCTTTATACCAGGTACATTGTTTAAAAAGATCGATTGATTCGATAGGCTTAATTTCAAGGGTAGGATCGGGTGATATAATTTGCTTTAGTTTAGGCAGCGATAGAGAACTACGCAAATGAAAATTCCAGCCGCGTTTTAAAAACAGATGATGATATTTAGCCCGGCAGTACAGCATGGGGAACTCTAATCCACCAACAAGAGAGATGACCTCCGTCACATCTTCATCTTCCAGCTCACCTGCAATAAATAAAAATGGATCGGGGCAATTCTCCATAATCAAAATTGACTTAGATGGTAGCTCGAATATTTTTCCTGTATTTTGATGTTCAATAATTTCCCAGAGTATCCCTTGATTAGGGAAGGTTTTGAATTCTTCTAAAATCCATTGATTTAAAATTTTATCAAGTATTTTTAACATACGACTTGTTCCAAAATAAATTCACATCGATAAGTGACCGTCAGCTCTTTTGATAACATCATAATATCAAAACCAAACTCTTTATAAACATCTAGATGAATCTGTTCAAAAACCAATGCATCTTCGTAGCTAATTTTTCTAGCATCAGTATGCTCGATAAAGCCCAAATTTTCAAAAAAGAAGACCTTGTTTTGATAGACTCCACCCTCTAGGCAACGAAGAATTTCATCAAGCAATATGGAAGAAGGCTTAAAATCGTCATTGCTCCAATGAGATAAATATTTACCAAGAGCATAGGTACAAAAAGGTGAGCGATCATAAAACTGCATATTTCCGGTAGAATTCATCTGGCGTTCTTTTTGCATGTGTGCAATTTTATCTAAAAACCCGTGCTCTTCCCATGGTCTTTCTATACCCTTAGCTTGCTCTATGCTAATGACATCCGTCGCAGCTTCATGAAGAACAGTATGACCTAATTTTTCTAGCTCTTTGATGACAGAAGTTTTTCCACTTCCTGGGGTACCAGTGAGGATGAAGCGTCTTATGTCAATGCATTTTTTGTCCATTAGGAACCTTTGGATCAACTGTTATCAAACATATAGCGCCGCTTTCATCCGCAAATCCCACAAGCAAAAACTGAGAGGTAAAGCCCGCTATATTCTTTTCTCCCAAATTAACGCATCCCACAATCTGGCGCCCAATAAGAAACTGGGGCGTATAATGCACAGTCACTTGAGCTGATGTTTGCAATACCCCAATCTCAGGTCCAAAATCTGCCCACACTTTGAATGCCGGCTTTTTTGCCCTTGAAAATTCTTCTACTTTCACAATCGTACCAGAGCGCAAATTCACTCGCTCAAACTCTTCGTATGTTATTGTTGTCATAAATTACCTATCTAAAAATTGAATAATAGATTTTTGAATTTCATCCTTAATTTCCGGACTTCCTCGATCACACAAATCTATATGCAGAGCACCTTTCACATAAATAACTTGAACACCAGACTCAGGTACGACCCCTTCATCTGGTTCATCATCTATTGCTCCAAAGCGTAAAATCTCTAATTTCGGATTTCTTGGGAAAGGATACCTTCTGCTATCAAGTGAAATAACTTTTGAAACCATTTTGGGATGAGTCTGAGCCATCATCATAGACATATCGCCTCCGTTAGAATGGCCTATTAAAATCACTTTGTTCAGATTCAACTGTGGTTCTATTTTTTGCAGTTCATTCATCACAAACAAAATGTTTTGAACACCACTTTCCCAAAGGGGGTTTCTTCTTTCAAATAGATTTCCTGTTGTAGAAAGCGGTTTATCCGTCTCCAAATCATGCTGTATACTCACTACGAAATATCCACGTGTTGCAAGAGCATTTGCAATAAACGAATATTCTGTATTTTTGATGCCATAGCCATGGCTGATGATCACCGCGGGTTTATTTATCGTTTCCCCTTGATAAATAACCACAGGAACATTTCTGTCTCGGGTCTTGTCAAACATATCAAGCGTTTTGCTTTCTAGAGCATAAGCATTACTTGCAATGATGAATGCACATAATATAAGACAGAGATTTTTAAAATATTTCATTAAATTAACCGCCATATAAATCTTATTTAAAATCCGTTGCTGAGAAACATAGGTTTTTCTTAGAAAACTCATCAAGAATAAATTTAGTCGTTTCAGCAATCGCTTTATCAGCCTTCTGCGCATTATCTTTTTTATTTGAAAATGTATAAATTGCTAGTACTATTGGCTTACATGCAGGCGACCATACAATTCCTATATCATTAGAAATAACAGAGCCTCCACCTGTTTTTTCTGCCGCGCTCCAACCTAGAGGCAATCCATATCTAATTTTTTTGTAACCTGTAGTATTGTTCATCATCCAAGTTTTTAATATATTCTGATTTTCTTGACCTAACACATTATTTTCTATCAATAATTTTTGAACACTTTCGGCCATATCTTTGGGAGTAGAGCTATCATGAATATTATTTGGATCTGAGTTTAAATTAGGTTCTAAATTTTCTAAATTAAATGATCTGTCACCTATTGATTTTGCAAATTCATTAATGCTTTTAGTTCCTCCAAGCCTTGTAATCAGAATATTAGTTGCAGCATTATCACTATAACGCATTGCTGCTTCTGCAAGCTCCTTTATCGTCATGTAACCTCTATCTAAATTCAGGCGAACGATAGGACTCCAAAACACAATATCATCTGAAGAAATTTTTATTCTCTCATCAGCTTCAATATTTTTTAAAGCAACAGCTACTACTAACATCTTAACAGTGCTTTGAAATGGGAAGCGCTCATCCTGACGATAAGAAAAGCTGTTACCATTATTGGTGTCAATTGCATAAACGCCAATTTTAACATTGTACTTTGTCTCAATCTGCTTCACTCCTGCGTGTGCTTTGCAATTAACTGCAAAAGCAAATGTGCAAAACGCCAAGCTTAATACTTTCCAATATTTCATTTTAACTACCCTTTTTATAATTTATTACTCATATGTTGTTTAACTTTTTCCATATCTTGTCCTTAAAAATATTTAACACCCATATCCTTACCTACTTGCTCCATTGTCATTTTCAATCAATCCAACGATCCTTACCGGCGCTTCTGTACCATCTTTAATTTTGATGGGCAGGACCATGACAAAGCTTCCGGTCGGTAGCATACCCAGATTTGCTACATTTTCTATGATGATCTTATCCGCACCTAAAAAGAGTTTATGAACCTTAAAGCCATCTTCTGGGCGATCGGGCGAGAGTGTATCAATACCAATGGCGCTCACGCCTCGTTCAAGTAAAAGTGATGCGGCTTCAGAGGATACGGATGGGAACACATGGTTGTTATGATATTTCGAAGGTATATGCCAAAATTTGCTCCAACCGGTTTTAACCATCACGCATGAGCCTTTTTGAATAAGCCCATACTTGCTTTCAAAATCGGCTACATCTTGCACGCTCAAGGAATAACGCTCAAAGCATTTACCTGATACATCAATCACCATGCACTGCATTACCAAATCATTTACATCAAAATCATGAATGAATCTCCCCTCAGGAATACAGTGACTTGGCGCATCCATATGCGTGCCAATCCCAGCATGCATTCCCACTTTCATGACGCGAAATTTATCTTCACCATGGCAATCAGCATAATCGATATGCACATCATGATTAAACCCGCATCCACCATTCCATGTAGGGATTGTGCTATCAAGTACGTGGGTTAGATCGATGATCTTGTAGGGGAAAGTCATAATATCTCTCAATTTAGTATCTTTTTGCATAAAGAACCCAAGGTCGCATAAGGCCAGTCAAACCGGCCCCATATTTATTTGTTTTACAAAATTTTAGTTGCATAATGCCTCATTGCTTCGCATATAAATTTTTGCATTTTGGGATGATAAGCTTCAAAAAATGTTTTGATCGTGGCGTCATCATCTTCATACGTGTGAATCAAGGCCAAATAAGCATCATGAGTCAAATTAAAAAAATTAGATTGCAGTTCGTAATGTTTCTGGATCAGCGCTTGTACATCTTCGCTTTCTGGTTTAGCATTTTTTGATATTAATTTCGCAATCGCTTTATCCAGCATATCTACTTCATTTTTAAAATCAGACCATTCTTGCTCTGACCAAATGACATCATCTTTTTTAAAATGCTCCAACATTTTTTCTGCTGGTGTACCACGAGCTATACATGTATATTGGTTGCTCTTAGGCAGTTTTTTATCAAAACCATAATATAATTCTTTGTCTGTCATAGCCTCTTTTCCTCTTAAATGTTGAATTGTTTTATCGATCGTAGTGATCAGATCATTTTTACGAACGATTTCATCTTCCAAAATTTTTCTATGCGCATTTAATGCTCTAATGTTGTCAAAGTCATTTTGCGAAAGAAGCCTTTGGATATCATTTAAGGCGAAGCCTAGCTCTTTAAAAAACAGAATTTGTTGCAAACGCAATAGTTGCTGTTCTTCATAATAACGGTAGTTATTAGCTCCTTTTGAGAAAGGTTTAAGCAAACCAATCTCATCGTACCAATGCAGTGTACGTACACTTACACCAGATATCTTTGCTAATTCTTTTACCGTATAAGCCATAATCTTGCCCTCAAATAATACAATTCAAAGATAAGATATGACGTAACGTGAGGGTCAAGAGGTAATTTAAAATATTTATCATAAATCCTCTTAACTCAATTTCTTCGTAAACCACAGCACCAGATCATCATCAAGCGAATAGCTGTTACCTGGAATCGTGGGTTCATAATTATAAGTAACGCCTTTTCCGTCAGGGATATAGCCGCGCTTTATATAAAGTCTTTGAGCGGCTCCATAACCACCATCTGAGCCTGCATATAGACCAACCCCGATGCCGATGGTATCCGATCTAGTTGCAGCTTCTTTTTCTGCTATATCAAGCAGCAAGGAACCAATGCCCATTTTTCTAAATGAAGGCAATACGTTTAAATCCATAATTTCTGGGATATTTTGCGCTTTAAATGACGGATACCCAGATTGCCATTTCAAGGTTATGTAACCGGCAAATTGATCATAGACGTGAGCCACCCAAACGAATCGCTCTCCTGCTTCTTGTTCCTTCAAACATTCTTCGAAAAGCGATGGCGGTTTATTCCAGCCGATTTGGTTAAAAGACTCAGATATAGCTACAATGTCTTCTCTTATAAGGGGACGTATTAATACGTCATTTGTTCTGTTTTCACAAAGATCATCCAGGCTTTTAAACATATAAACCATATTCCACTCGTAGCCTTCAGGCTTTAAATTGAATAATGGAGCAAAGCCTAAGGATCTGTAGAACTGATATGTTTTTAAGTAATTTTCATCCGTTTCTTCCGGCGATAAAGTTTCGACAGAAATTGTTTTAGCGCCTCTATTTTTTGCCTGCTTAAAAGCTTCGTAAGATAATATTTTTCCTATCCCTGTTCGGTGATAATCTTGTAAAATACCCATCCAATAAATGTTAGCATTTTCAGGATAAGGGAAATCTATTGAAATAAGACCAACATATTCTTCACCTACACGTGCAGCCAGATTGAGCCGAGAGTGAACTCCAATAGCATAATGCTCGTTCACTTCAGGCAAACCAAAGTACTCCGGTAAATCAACTGTAATTTTGCGGCAGAGTCCTTCAGCCAAGTCCGGTGTAATTGTTTCAATCTTTATCATAACACTTTACCCACAGGAACATCGTTTGGATCGGATTCATGGTTTTCGGGATCGTCAAATGGCATTTTTGTATAGCCGTTTTTGAGATAGAATCTTAAACTGCTTTGTCTGGATTCAGCATGAATGCTTTTAACGCCTAAACTTCGTAGCCATTTCTCTATAAGCGTTAAAAACCTGCTTCCGAAGCTTTGATTTCGCTTATTCTCATCAGTGGCAATAATACGAATTGCCGCTCTTTTATCAGGCCAGAACTGAATATGGGCGTAAGCGACAATCTCTGTGCCTTGATATAAAACAAGATGAGCATGCTCTTCATGGGTAAAAGTCCACGTATAGGGATCATCGATACCATGGGGGCCAAAGAAATAGGTGTCACGAAAATGTTTAGCAGCAGCCCACTCAGAGTGATGGGTGCATAGCACAAATCGGCGCTTATTAAAACCAGACTGATTTAATATTCTCTGAATAAAATCATGTTTACCAAGAGTATATCCTCTATAAATAGAGTCGTTTTTCTCATGGGAAGATTCTTCTGCAATCAGTTTATATTTTAGCAGCGCATATTCATCCCGAGCACTAGGGCTCTCGCGTAAATGATCCCTAAATAAAATATTTAACTCAATTTCAGGATCGTTTTCTTCAAAAACGTGAAGATTGATATTTCTATCAGCTGTTCTTATTGTGAAGCTTCTTCGCAGAGGGATATTAAACCCACCCCTATATTTATATCCTATAGCCTCTAATTGTGATTTATCAAAAAACAAATTTCGGACAACTGCGATAATGTCTATCTTAGGCTTAGCCGCCAAACCTGGCACCGAAGTCGAACCGACATGATGAATAGCAACGCAGTTATCAGCTAATGCTTTCTTAATGAGAGCCGCCTCTTTTTCAAATGCATTTGGCCAATTTGGGTCATAAGGTTTAATTTCAATACGATCTATTTTTTGCATGTTATTTAACTCTGATAAGATATGATCTATAAGTTCGCGAATATCAGCGCATCTGTTCGGGTGACGTTGAGGGTCCGATCGTTTAAGAAGGTCAAGCAACGATGATAAATTCAATAAATGTGTAGTTGTGCGCCAATCGGGAGGCAATTTGATACCATTTCTTTGCAAGGCATCTATAAATGAGTTCTGGAATTCAGGTGGCATTTTATGGGCGTATCTCAGCATGTTAGCCACATCCCAAAGGTAAGACCCAGAAAAAGCAAATTCCCAGTCCAAAATGCCGGTCACAATCCAAGAGCCGTTAATTTTATCTACCAAAATATTTGCGGGATCAAAGTCGCCATGAACGAGGTGCTGTTCATCGCCAGTAGCAAATAAAGATGCGTGCTGCTCTATAGTTTGTTTGATTTCAG
Organism: Legionella sp. km772; assembly: GCF_003989735.1. GTDB lineage: Bacteria > Pseudomonadota > Gammaproteobacteria > Legionellales > Legionellaceae > Legionella. The sequence continues at coordinate 34,686 of NZ_RZGQ01000001.1, forward strand.
CAATCACCGAAGGATCTAGCACAGATACTACGGTTCTGTCATTCAAGCAATCCTGTGCAAATTTTATAACATCAGAGGATTCACATGTGACCACCTCCAACTCTTTATTCAAGAAGCCTGCCTCTGAAAATTCATGCGCTGTAATTTTTGAAAGGATTAACCCTACCTCATGCATGATTGCGCTCAGATCATGCGGGACATCGCCCAGTAAAAGATCTCGAAGTGAAAGCCCTGGTATAAACTCTGTAATGGCAAAGTGATGCCCTTCAAGCTCGCCAATGTAATGCGTTAGTGGTGCCGGCACAGTTTCTTTGATTAATGCGGCTAATTTTTGTTCGCGGTAAGCAGCATCTTGATCGCGCAAATAAACACGCAAAATCAGGGGCTGATTTTCATTTTCTAGCTGAATTTTAACATTGAGATTAGCGCATCCACCAGCAATCAATTCACTGGAGGTAAGTTTTTTATCAGGATAAGCAAGGCATACCATTTTCTCTATCATGCCTTCTGGCAGCTGGTATGCGACACTTGTTTTCTCCCAATCAACCTTAAACATTACAAGCTCCGCTTTAAAAAGATGCAGCTAGAATTTTGCGTATAGCCCGTTCTCTCGAAATCTACTATGTACCCCAATTTTTCATAGAACGCTTTGGCTCCCTGAAAGCTCATTGTGGCAACAGTTGCCATGGAACATCCTGACTTACGGCCATAATCATGAACCGCTTCCATCAGTTGATGCCCCAAACCATTCTTACGATGAGCCGGATGTACCCACAATTGATCGGTATAAATGCTGCCGAAAATCACACTCCCGTTGCAGCCTGCAATGATTTGGTTCTTCTCATCTCTCATAAAGAATGCGAAAGGATGAGCTTCACCGAATTCAGGTGTTTCTTGATTAATTTTCTGGGTTAAAAAATCAATGTCTGCACTTGCTGGAGTAGATGTATATTGAATATTTACTGAAGATTTCATGCTTCATCCTCCGTTTTTTCATCACCCAAAAAGCCACCGACTTGTGCGTCCCACAAGTGCTTATAAAGCCCACCTTTTGCAAGAAGTTCATTATGGGTTCCATCCTCTACGATCTTGCCTTTATCAAAAACCAAAATGCGATCCATATGAAGTAAGGTTGATAAGCGGTGGGCAATGACGATTGTGGTTTTGTTTTGCATCAACTCCCATAAGGATGCTTGGATCAAGCTTTCCGTCACAGAATCAAGTTGGCTCGTTGCTTCATCAAGGATAAGGATTGGTGCGTTTTTGAGAATTGCTCTGGCAATCGCAATGCGTTGACGCTGTCCACCGGAAAGTTTAACGCCTCTTTCGCCAACAAGTGAGTCATAACCTTGGGGTAATGTGGAGATAAACTCATGAGCGTGGGCTTTTTTAGCAGCTTCAATTACTTCTTCATCAGTGCTATCTGCTCGGCCGTAACGAATATTTTCCATCAAACTTCTGTGAAACAATGATGGATCTTGTGGAATCATAGCGATATTTTCTCGTAAACTATCTTGGGTTACATCCCTAATATCCTGCCCATCGATTAAAATAGCGCCATCTGTTACGTCGTAAAGCCTGAGAATCAAATTGACGAAAGTAGACTTGCCGCCTCCTGAATAACCAACAAGGCCAACTTTTTGACCGGCTGTAATTTCGATAGATTTATTCTGGAAAAGTGGTTCAGTGCCTTTGTAATGGAATTTGACTTGATCAAAGGTTATTTTTCCTTGTATGCAATTTAAAGTGCTAGCGTTTGGTTTATCTGTATGCGTAATTTCGCTTGTTTCTAGCAAAGCTATCGCTTGATCCACTGCTCCCCAATTAGCTATAAAATCTCTGAGCATATGAGAGAGTTGATAAAGAGTATTAATGATGTTGAAGTTGGTCATAATAACCAGCGCAAAATCACCCGGACTAACAACCCCTTTTTGATAACCAAATATTAGTGCACTTAGGAAAGCAAGTGCGTAAAGCGACGTGAGAATCCCAAGAAAACCATACAACCAGGTGTGATAAAAACCGCCTTTTTCAGCTATATCAACAAAAGGTTTTTGCAGTTTGAAAAATCGCCCTTGTTCAAAAGTTCTGGCGGCAAAAAGTTTCACGCTCATCATATTGCCAAGATAGTCTGCAGCGAGCCCGATTATTTTAGACTTTTCCTCAGCATATTCTTTATTGAGCCGCATGCTTTTTTTCATGGAAACCATGGTAATCACAAAAAATAATAGAACCCAAGCCCCCATACTCAGTGCAAAAATAGGTGCAACTGAGGCAAGCAGCCCTAATGAGATCAGTATTAACAGTATGAAATACATAAAGGGGTTAATGATCGTGAAGATCAGATGCGGCAAGTGTTGAAATGCATCATTTATTTTTGATGTCAAAGAGCCAGAAAGCTGATTTTGAAAAAAGCTATACGGATATTCATATAGCTTTGTCATAAAGTGTTCCGCTACATTTAATCGAAACTTGGCTGTATATTTTGTGATGCAATAGTCGCTCATCGTCCATACACTCACCAACATGAATTGAAGTAAGGCATAGAATGTAAATACAACCCATAGATTTCCTTGCTCAGCTCCCGAGACAATATCAATAAACAGCTTAACTAAAAGCGGCTTTAAGGTATTATCAACGGTGATCAAGCACATCGCTAAAAAAATGCCAAACACATACTTTTTATAGGGACCTATATTTGCGATGATGAATTTAAGTACGCGCATGAAATTATTATGACCCCCAGGATGTTCCAAAAGATTTGCCACCATCAACGGTAATGCATGCTCCTGTTATATAAGACGAATGCGCATTTGATGCGAGCAACAACAACGCGCCATCTAAATCTTTTGGTGTTGCAACAAAACCCATAGGAATCTGCTTAGCAAACTCTTGTCGTTGTTGATCAGTACCCAATTTGTGATCTGTCATAGGAGTATGAAAAAGACCGGGGGCTATAGAATTGATTCTGATTTTATGCCTTGATAACTCGGTCACCAAAGATTTTGCCATATGAATCACAGCCGCCTTAGAGGTTGCATAAGCGGTTGCTTCCTTATAAGGAAAGGCATCTCCGTTAATGCTGGCAATATTAATAATTGATCCATGAATGCCATGGTTTTTCATGTGGTTTGCCACTGCCTTAGTGACGTACCACACGCCCATCAGGTTCGTTTGGATAATGGACTCAAAATTATCATTATCATCTTCTTCAAAAATAGGAGTAAGAATAGCAATTCCGGCATTATTAACGCAGATGTCGATCTTCTCACTATCCTTTTCTAACTCAGCAAAGCAACTTTTTACAGATTGTTTGTCCGACACATCCATTTGAATGGCCTTCGCGTTATTAAGCTCAGCAGCCAATTCGTTCAACTTATCAATCTTGCGAGCGGCCAAGATCACACGTGCCCCTGCACCAGATAGAGAGCGGGCAAATTGCTCCCCAAGACCACTGGAAGCCCCGGTGATTAATGCTGTTTTACCTTTTAGATCAAATAGTTGCATGTTCAATTTTCCGCCAGATGACAAAATTATGAGATTCCTACAGCTTTATCTTGACATAAAACTATATTTTGTGCAACTATAATATGTATAATGATGTTATGATTAAGCTCTTTTTTAAAAACAACCCATTTTATGGAGAGAAATACATGTCAGATAACGCCACAAAAGACTACCCAATCCCTGTGCTAGAGGGCCCAAGTTTTACTTTTGCTCAGGCCTATTTTACGTGGAAGCGCATCACAGACAGGGCTCTGGAGGCTGTTGGCCTAACGCATACGCAGTATGTCTTTATGGGGACGCTATTTGAGCTAGAAAAGCATCAAGACAAGGCAACACAAAATGATTTGGCGAGGCTCACCAATTCCGATGTCACCATGACATCGCAAATCCTTCGTACTCTACAAAAACGAGGGCTTGTTTGTCGCGCGCAAATAGAAGGTGATGAGCGGGCAAAATACTCGAGCCTATCACCTGCTGGTAAGAAGCTCGTCAAAAAAGCGGCTGAAATTATGAAAACAAATGAGAAGGAGTATTTTGCTCCAGTAGAAAAAGATATGGAGCAATTTTTAACTTACCTGAAGGTCTTAACACGCGTCAAAGAGATTAACCTGCTATGAAAATCACTTTTGTTCCCTTAGCTGAATCACATTTTCCTTTACTGCTAAAGTGGCTGGAGACGCCGCACGTCAAAAACTGGTGGGATCAGGATGTGACGTATACGCTGGATTTGGTGAAAGAGAAATTTGGTAAACACATCCATGGCCTTGCTCTTTCAAAAAATTCAAACCATAAAACATATGCTTACATCATCTGCGCTAACAAAGAAATGATAGGTTACATACAGGCTTATAATGCTCATGACTTCGCTCAAGAAAATGGCCTAAATTTAAACGCTATTTCTGGCTCTGTATGCGGTGTAGATTTATTTATCGGAGAGCAACCGTTCTTACACAAAGGATGCGGAGTGAGAATTTTAAATGAATTTGAAGAACAGATATTAGCTCCACATTTTGATTGGTGCCTAATTGATCCAGCAAAAGATAATCTAACCGCAGTTAAAGCCTTTACAAAAGCTGGGTTTAAAATATTTGAGCAATTTCAAACAGAATCTACTGCTTGGATGTTAAAGGATTTATCCTCAAGAAATGACCCGTTACCAACCATCCAAAAACTTATTAAAGAACGCTACGTGCAGGCTAAAGCTATCTTCTGGGCAGGATCAGTTTCAGAGGGTCGAGGAACAAGTGCATCTGATTTGGATCTTATTATTGTTTTTGAAGAAGTAGCCCACGCTTATCGAGAAGCCTTTATTTACGACGGTTGGCCAATTGATGCATTTATTCATGATCTTAATACCTTGCGGTATTTTTTTGAAGAATCAAGGACAGGAAATGGCATCTCTGGCCTCTGCCATATGATCTTGAATGGACGTGAGGTAACCAACCCCAGCACTTTTTCAAAAAATATTAAAATACTTGCGCAAGAAGTTTTGAATGCAGGGCCAGCTATTTGGGACCAAGAACAAATCAACAAAGAACGATTTTTAATTACCGATGTTTTGGATGATATTAAATATCCAACCGGGCGCGATGAGCAGATTGCATCCGCAGCATGGTTACTTGAAGCTCTGGGGCAATTTTATTTTAGAAGCCAAAATAAGTGGTGCGCCAGCGGTAAATCAATTATCCGTTATCTTAAAAGCGACAATCCCGATCTTGCTTTAGAATTCATGCAAGCCTTTCAAGGCCTTTTCCAAACGAGTAATTCTGCTGCATTAGAATTATTAGTAAAGAAAATTCTAGACCCTTATGGTGGATTATTTTGGAATGGATTCAGGTCAGATGCCCCAAAAGAATCAAGGATAAACGAGGCTGGCATCTTGCCAAAATCGATTGAAGCGTTAGAGCGGTCCCTTTTAGACTCTTCTGTCAGACAATCCACCGAGCAATTAAATAAACTAATCGCAGATGATTTTCTTGAGTTTGGAAGCTCCGGCAAGGTCTACAACAAGCATGATTGTATCAAACCAGATGAATACCCAAGAAAATTTGTGGTCAGCGACTTCAAGATTAAGGAATTATCCAAGGACGTGACGCTAGCAACATACAAAACAACAGAAGATGGCATTGCTTCGCTGCGATCTTCAATTTGGCAGCGATATGGTGATGAGTGGAAAATGATATTTCATCAAGGCACAAAATGTAAGGTTCAAAATGGGCACGAAGAATAATATCCATGTTTTGAGTCGAGGCGTGATAATAGATCAAGACCATATTTTGCTTTGCAAAACACTTGACCTGCCAATCAGTTTTTATTTTCTTCCAGGGGGTCATGTTGAGCATGGGGAATCGATTGAAAGATCGCTTTTTCGTGAATTAATGGAAGAAACTGGAGCTCATTGCAAGATCAAGAGATTTTTAGGATGTCTAGAATACAGCTTCGAACCTGGTCATAGCAGTATCTGTCACAACCATGAATATAATTTTATTTTTGAGGCTGAATCAGCATCTTTGAAAAGCAATCATAAAATTCCCCAGCTTGAAAAGCATATTGAATTAATCTGGGTTCCCTTGCATCAATTATCTGAGATTGATTTTAGAGCCGAGCCCTTGAGAGAACTCGTGCCTCAGTGGCTGAAAACTGCGGCTTCAGATGTATTTAGGAGCGTGATGATATGACACAACCAAGAACCATCATCTATTTAACCGGCAAACCCGGAGTTGGAAAATACACCATCGCTAAGGAGCTGGCTGCAAATCATGGTTTTATCGTGTGCGATAATCAACTGATCAATAATCCTATTTTTGAGCTATTGCAATATGACGGATATGCCAAGATACCTGATTTTGCTTGGGAAGCGATTGGGAATATTAGAAGATGCGTTTTGACGTTTTTAGCCAAAGAAATCCATAACAGTTATGTTCTGACAAACAACTTATACGAAGATGCAGGCGATAAAGTCTGTTATGCAGAAGTGGTTTATATGGCAGAAGCAAGAGGCTCAATATTTGTGCCTGTCAGGCTTTTGATTGATCATGATGAACATTTACGACGGGTTGTGGACCCAAAGAGGCGTAATCGATGGAAATCAATTGATCCGCAAGATGTGCACGATGAAACCCCACTTCTTTCCATCTCCCACCCTAATTTATTTTCGCTAAATGTTAGCAATTTAAGCCCGGAAGATGCAGCAGAAGCGATTATGAATCATATAAAAATACTAAGTCAGGGGTGAATATGAAAACACTTAAACATACAACTGCAAAAGCCTCTTATTACAACACAAGGGCTGAGTGCTATGATGAATTTAATGAAAATAATTCGAAGGCCATCAATGCTCTTTTAGAGAAAATATTAAAAGAGAATCAGGTTGCTACCGTTTTTGATCTTACTTGCGGTACCGGCTCTCAAGTCTTTTGGCTCGTCGAGGCAGGCTTTGAAATCGTAGGCAGCGACATTAGCCGGAGCATGCTCAAAATTGCTAAACAAAAAGCGAAACTTAAGCAGTTGAAAATTAAATTCTTACAAGGAGATTGCCGCACTGTGCACGCAGGCCAGTTCGATGCTGCGATTACCATATTTAATGCAATTGGCCATTTGACTCGAGAAGACTTCAAACTCACCATCCAAAATATCAATAGTAATTTGCATCCGGGTGGCTTGTATATTTTCGACATATTTAACTTAGATTATCTGAAAGCCGGTAATAACATCACAAAATTAACCGGAGATTGGATGGCTGCCACCGATGGTCAGAAATTCAGAGAAATCCAATTTAGCACTATCTCTGATGACGGCATTTTAGCATCCTATAGTACCTATGTTTATCAAGATGGAAATGAGAGTCCGACAAAAGTATCAAAAGGTTATGAAAACACCCTACAGGTTTACAGTAGCGCTGAGTTGCAAAACATCTTAAAGGAAAATGGGTTTGTTATATTAGCTCAAACCGACATAAATGGCGAAGCGTTTTCAAAAGAGGCTTCTGAGCGAATATTAACAGTTGCCAAGAAGGTATAATGCTATGAATAATTTTACTCACAGAAAAGCAAGAATTGCTGATTTACCCCATATTATAGAGCTGCTCTTAGAAGATGAACTCGGGGCTACAAGAGAATCCAAATCAGCTGCGGTGCACGAAAACTACATCAAAGCCTTTCATAAAATTGATTCTGATCCAAATCAATATTTAATGGTCGTAGAAAGTGGTTATGAAATTATAGGAACTTGCCACCTCACCATTATGCCGTCACTCACCTTTATTGGCAGCACCCGTATGCAAATAGAAGCTGTCAGGGTGGCCGGGAAATATAGAGGTCAGAAAATAGGATCTTGGATGTGTAGTCAAGCGATTTCTTATGCAAAGGAAAATGATGTTTCTATTGTCCAGCTCACCACAAATAAAAAGCGGCCAAAAGCAAAACATTTTTATGAAAAACTTGGTTTTGAGGCAAGTCATGAAGGTATGAAATTATATTTGGAGTAAGTGGCATGAGCATTAATTTTGAAAAAGCCAATGTAAGTCACGTTGATGTTATTTTTGGCTGGCTTGCAGAGCCTTTTGTTCAGGAGTTTTGGGATAATACGCAAGGCCATAAAGACGATATTTTAAATTTTGTTAATGGCAGAAAAGAGCCTTCTAATTATTGTGACGGCAAGTATGTTTATTGGATAGCAAACTGCGATGGTCATCCATTCGCAATGCTAATGACTATCGAAGAAACAGCTGAAGACCACATCGATGATATTAAATTAAATCACCTTTCAAAAACCGGTAATACGTATGGCATCGATTACATGATTGGGGATAAAGATTATTTTGGCAAAGGCTATGGGGCCAAGACCTTATCGGAATTTCTTGATTTCTTCAGAGGAGAATTCGACGCATCAGCTGATACGTTTATAATTGATCCAGCAGCAGAGAATCCTAGAGCAAAGCATGTCTATATGAAGGCCGGCTTTGAACATATTACTGATTTCATGATGAGTGGAAATTGTAGTGGTAGCGGTAAATTGCATCACTTGCTCATCAAAAAACTTAAGCCCATCGTCGCTGCGATAGGTGATCTCAATGGAACACAACTAACAGGAGAAAGCTTGTTGTGCCAAACTCTGCGTATGGAATATGCCGAAGATATCTGTAAAAACTTTACTGCCAAAATCACAAAGTGGATGTGGCCAAGCGCTCCTAAAACGCAGACGCAAATCAATCAACACATTTTAGAGCAACAACAAGCAATGTCGAAAGGAGAAGAATTAGCATTGCTTGTTTTGAAAAAAGAATCGCTCGAGTTTCTAGGATACATTGCGCTACATGAGTTAAACACGACAACGCCAGAAATGGGGATTTGGCTTAAAGAGGAAGCTCACGGTCAAGGTTATGGATTCGAAGCATTGTCACTATTAAAAAAATGGGCTGACAAAAATCTATCATTTGATTACTTAAAATATCCTGTCGAAAAAAATAACCTTGCTAGCAGAGCTCTTGCAGAAAAATTGGGAGGGAAAGTTGAGGGTGAATATATTAAGAAAAGTGAATCTGGCCAAGTATTAGACGAGGTTGAGTATCGATTTTATAAACTTGGCGATTTTATGGATAGTATTGTATGAACCTCAATCACCTTAAATTTTTAACTAAGCATTTTAATTTGGGAACTTATTCACGAAATCCTGAAAGAATTTACGGCGGCTTGCTTCACCTCATGTGGCGTCTTGATACAGATAAAGGCTCCTATGCGATTAAGCAGCTATCTAAAGATATTGATTTGCAAAATGAGCACGTCATTAAAAATTATGAATTGAGCGAGCAAATAGCTTCTAGTTTTATAGCTCAAAATATCCCTGGGGTATGCGCTCTCTCGCAATCTGATAAACATCTTTTAATTACAGATGGATATGGCTACCTTGTGTATCCTTGGGTTAACGCGAATGCTTTAGAGAAAGATGAAATTCACGAAGGTCAAGCATTAATCATTGCCCGAATACTTGCAAAAATGCATTTAATAAATCTCTGTTTTGAAGGTATCGATGAACCTGAATTTGATATTCATAATAACAAACACATTACAAACTTAATCAAGCAGTCAACTCAAATGCGGCTTCCATTTGCTGACATTTTAAATTCCCATTTATCTACCCTTCTCGAAATTAATGAAAATTATTTGGGTTCAATTGAAATTCTTAAAAAACATACAGTCGTTGGGCATGGTGACTTAGATCAAAAAAATATTTTGTGGACTGAGAACAAGGAACCTCTATTAATTGATTGGGAATCGGCCCGTAAACTAAACCCCACATATGAAATTGTAAATGCTGCGTTAGATTGGTCGGGTGTGACAACCAATCTCAAGATCAATGTGTTCCATAAAATGCTTAAATCTTATTCGGAGTCCGGAGGTTTAATTGAAAAACGCATAATTGAAGCGGCGTTTTATGGGGTTATGGGAAATTGGATTAACTGGATGGTTTACAATATTAATCGGTCTATCAATCAAAGAGAACTTGAGCAAAAAAATATTGGGATAGAACAAGTCATGCAAGTATTACCAACAATTTTAAGAGTAAAAACTTTGATGCCAGAATTAATAAGTGAGATAGCGTCATGATCAAAATCGAACTGCTTAAAAACCATCCCAACACTATACCTGCACTTGCACACATTTGGCATGAAGTCTTAGGTAAAATCTGGGTTCCTGATGTACCCGTTGAACCTGTTATCACAAGATTTGCAGATCACTTGAAGACCCAAGCTTTGCCAATCACTTTTATTGCATTAGATGGCGATTTACCGGTTGGCATGTGCTCTTTGCGTGAAAATGATGGCATTCGTCCAGATCTTACTCCTTGGCTCGGTTCACTTGTCGTAGATCCAAAATATCAAAAGCAAGGCATTGGCAAGATGCTGATTGATGTGACTGTACTGAAAGCAAAAGAGCTTGGTTTTGAAAAGCTGTACTTGTTTGCTTTTGATCCCACCATACCAGAATACTACGAACGTCTTGGATGGAGGAAAATCGGTATGGATGAATTTAAATCTCATCCTGTAACCGTTATGGAGGTGGAGCTATGAACAACAAATCGATTATGCCAACCCTTGATCTTGCGTGCAAACTCATAGAGGAGCAATTTCCTGAGTATGCTAATTTACCTATAACCGATGTTGAAAAACAAGGGCATGATAACCGCACCTATAGGCTTGGCGACCATATGCTCATTCGTATGCCAACAGCCGCACATTACGCTTTAAAAGTTCCAAAAGAGCAAGAGCTGCTGCCGAAATTAGCAAAACGCTTAAGCGTAAGCATTCCGGTTCCGATTAAAATGGGAAAGCCATCGACAGATTATTCTTATCCATTTTCTATATACAAATGGTTATCTGGAAAAAGTATCAATTTGCTTACATTGGTCGATCAAGAAAAAGAACAACTTGCCTTTGACCTCGCCAAGTTTTTAAAAGAGCTACAAGCGATTACCGATGTTGAAGGACCTGGGCCAGGTCAACACAACTGGTGGCGCGGTGATCATATCAGCGTTTACGATAAAGGAGCACGAGAACAAATTGCAGAGCTGGCTGAGATAATCGATGCAGGCAAAGCATTAGCTTTATGGGACCGGGCGTGCGCGACCAGATGGAATAAGGCGCCGATATGGATTCATGGAGATCTTGCGATTGGCAATATACTTATGGATGGCGGCAAATTGTCCGCAGTCATTGACTTTGGTGGCGCTGCTGTTGGAGATCCAGCGTGTGAACTTGTCATTGCATGGACGTATTTGAGCGGTAAAGCTCGTGAGACTTTTATATCAAAAATGGATATGGACCCAGATACATGGCTCCGAGCCCGCGCCTGGGCATTGTGGAAAGCAACATTTGAATTGTGCCAAATTGCAGATAAAAACAGTCCTGAGGCTGGGTTACAAAAACGAGTTATTGAAGAGGTTATCAATGGATAAAACTCTAGATACCTACCTCAGTCTTTGTACAGAGGTTTACGATTTAAGCAAGCCAAACCCACCAGAAGATGCTTATGCTTTTTATCGTGACTATGCCATAAAAGCGAATGGTCTTATTTTAGAGCCGATGTGCGGTACAGGCCGATTTTTACTGCCCTTACTTGAAGAAGGTTTCAATGTGCACGGCTTTGACGCAAGTGACCATATGCTTGAAGCCTTGCATGCTAAAGCCAAAACTAAAAATCTTGACACTACGGTATGGAAAGGCTTTGTTGAAGATTTAAAACGTTCAGAAAAATACAATTTAATTTTTATTCCCAGTGGTTCATTCTGTTTAATTATCGATCCTGCAGCAGTGAAATCAGCACTTAAAACACTTTATCAACATCTAAGCGATGATGGTGTTTTATTGTTTGAAGGTGAAACAATTAAAGCTGTGCCACCACTTGATGTATGGCGTGGCTCTGTATGGCACAAACCCAATGGTCAAATGATCATGCTAAGCCAATTAGCAACCATGGAAGGTAATGTTTGCAATTCGATCGGCAAATACGAACTCATCCACAACAACAGCATTATTCATACAGAAATTGAAGAATTAAAAGTCAGAATTTACAATCAGCATGAGTTAACTGAAATTCTCAAAAGTTGTGGATTTAAAGTTCGCGCAATAAAGGCTTTTGATGGCTCAGCTACCCCAGACGAAAATGATGAGAGCGTTGTCTATGAATGCAGAAAATAATGTTTCTGATCTCTTAAATGCTTTATCAGATGAGGTTAACCGGCTCTATGGTTATGTCACAATACCTGGTGATAATTTTGGTGAGCCAGCCATTAATTCAGGCCCATGCGCTCCATTTGCTAATGCCTTTTTAAAGATATGGAATCAGAGTTTTAGTAAAAAGGCACATATTGTTTTTATCATGGTTAAAAACTCAGATGAGTGTTGGCATGTTTTAGTACGCTTGCCCAATCGATTGCTTTATGATGGTGGACATGGAATTCATAGCGAAGAAAAATATAGCGACAAATTTGATATAGTGGACATGATAGAATATGACATTGAACTTTTAGAAAAGCATTCTTACGGTCTTGAACGAACATACCCACGTTATTGCCCTAATTTTTCAATAAATACTATCGAAACAATAATAAGAAAATATTTAAATTTAATTCAACAAAGTATTACCTTTGAAATAATAAACCCAGAGCATCCATCGCTTGGCTCTGTTATTAAGACCAGTATCGGCTCTCCATCTGCAGAAAAAATTGCGCAAGTATTACAAAATTATAAGCAGCCAAATCAATTTTTGATTGGTGCTTTTTCATCTAAAAATTTAATTGCTGTTATTGGCTTTGAACTTAAAGGTACTCAAGCTATCATTAAACATATTAGCGTGTCTGATGATTTTAAAAAGCACGGCATTGGTAATTGTCTGATTCAAAAAGTAATAAAAGACCACGTACTTAGTTCTATATTATTGGAAACCGATGATGAATCTGTTGGATTTTATAAAAAATTAGGCTTTCAATGTAAACCTTTTGATAGTGAGTACGGCAATAGATATCATTGTCACTTGGATTTATCGTGAAGAGACATCTGTATATCTCTCAAAGAATTCTGTTAAATGTTTAAAGTAAGTATCATCACAACCATCCTCTATTGCCCACACCCAACTCAACACCGCTTGAACAAAACACCAGTCAAAAATTCGCTGCGATGGTAATTCAAGGAGCTCAGCAAATCGAGTGATACGGTTATGAATAATATTTGGTGCATCATCGTGAGTCAGTAATTCTGGCATAGGATTTCTGATAAAAGCAGCCACTTCATATGGTGGTTCGCCAATCACACCCTTGGGATCGATCACTAACCAGTCATCACCATGTTGCAAAATATTATCATGGTGGAGATCACCATGGAGCAAAACATCTAGCATAGCCGTTTTCAAAAGCAGATCGCGAATCTCTCTGGCTTTTTGCAGAATCTGCACTGGAATTTCTAGGTCGCCATCTAATGCTTCAAGCCAATCTTTGATATGTGGAAATATATGGGTACTTGGTATGGGGGCTTTGTGCAATCTTTTGATCACCTGTGCTGTGATATTAATTGCCTCGTCATCTTTTTCAGGAAAATAGGACTTTAAAGAAACGCCTGGAACTGCGCATTCAAGTAGAAGCAACCCTGTGTTTTCTGAAAATACTTGAACAACACCAGATCCTTCAAATGCCATTAGAGCTGCGGCTTCACGCTTGATTCCATCGACATCCAATCCTAATTTTAAAATAATTGGTTGAGGTCCTTGAAACCCCGATAACACATAATTGTAGCTTAAATTACTGACGGGTTTTAAATTTGATAAGCCATAAGTTTTTGCCAGTTGTGTTAGGAGATTCGGTAAATCCCCTAACCACTGCCTGCCTTTATCTCCGTATAAATCAATGATATTTTGTTCAAACGTTTTCATAAAATATCTTTCCTCATGAAAATACGATCATAATTTTTCAGATATTTTGGTATGGTCCCTATAATCGATTCTATGTTGCTCATTTATTTTCCCGGTTGGTGTGCAAAGTCGCCATCTAAATCACGTTTTACTCCAATCTTTTCCATAACACGAATAGAGCATCTTCTTTTTTCCAAGTTCTTAAAATAAGCCTTTCTGTTTCAATAATGGTGGTCATGTTGTCTCCAGTTTAAAATTTCCATTACATCTCTGGGTGTTATTGTGCTGAGCTTTTACAGCTAATCCATAAGCAGCTTCCAGCGCATGATTTTCTAAAACTAAAACATTTGGATGAACACCATCCCCTTCCCAATTTGTTTTTGTGATGGGATTGATAGATTTACCCGTTGGAATGTATATAGAAAAATGATCATTAATTCGAAACTTATGGCCTGGATTTGCTCCTCCGGCTGTTTTTTCACCTATAATAATAGCTCGATTAAGAACCTGCATGTCATAAGCAAATTCTTCTGCTGCAGAAAATGTTTGCTTGCTTGTTAGAATATAAATATTTTTATTGATATACCGCGAAATTGGCCAATTTGAGCTTGTCCAAAACTCTTCAACTTTATTATTCTTTCTCCAAAATATATTATTAAGATGTACTGGTGTTTTATCAAAAAAGTAACTTACAAAATAAGAAACTGTTTTTGGATCTCCGCCGATGTTTTTTCGTAAATCAATTATAAGCGCATCGGTATCTTGGAGAAATTTCATAGAAGCATCGAATTTTTTAGCTGAAACATCAGTCGGTCCAAAAAAATCGAATGAAAAATAACCGATATTACAATTTAATCGACGGACTTCATTAAACCCAAAATTCATGTAAGGCTTAGCAATAGGTAAGCTTTTTAAAAAATCAGTAATTGATTCCATTTTTTTGTCCGAAACTATTGTTGCACTATAGGTAACGCTAAGATGCTTGTCTTTTGTCAACTGATACAAGTCTTGTGTAACTTTTCTAGAAAAATCAGATGGATATTCAACGCCTCGGTATCTTTTAACTTGTAAAATTTCTTCTACGTCTTTATAAATTTGAGGCGAAACATAATATTCTCTAATAAATTTTTTAATATTATCTAAAACTACAGTCTTGCTTTCCTTATTCATTTTTTCTTCTGGAGATTTTGCATAACCTGGAAAAATCGCAGAGAAAAAAGAAAAAATAATCAAAATTTTTATTAGTTTCATTACGGCAACCTGCTAATCACGTTATCTACAACAAATTGATAAGCCTCATCGAAATCCCAATGCAATTTCGATGGCAATAACACACTCATATCCATATGAAAGTCGCGGTGATCCTTTTTCAGCTCAAGATTCTTTAGAAATTCTTCACTCGTAACCTTGACGTTGCTATAAGTGCAATACTGAGAGAAAATATCAAAAACTCGATTTAAGTTAATTAAATTGCGATCGGTCACATACCACAAATCAAACAAATCCCGACCTTTTCGACGTTGATAAAGAGCGCGCAACTTAGTCGCCATTAACTCATCCACTTCATAAGTAATGATATTTGTTTCCCCTTTGAACCAAGCTGAATCGATAGCGAAAGGTGCGGTTTTTAAGGGTAAAGCTTGAAAATGTTCTGTTGTGTTTATTTCAATTTTTAGCTTTGCCGGAATTTTATTAGTAGATTCATATTTGTAGATAAGCTTGGTACTTCGCTGTGTGATTTTCCAAATCGGCTCGCCTAACCATGGTTTTAATAGTGCCCTAATAGCATCTATCGTTTGTCCAATTGGGTCAGCATTTTTTTGAACAAAATCGATATCTTCACTGTACCTTGCCGGAGGACTAATGAATAGTTTATTTAGTGCGGTACCGCCACGAAAAACCAAAGCGTCTCTGACATGAGGATCATTATACAAATCAATCAAAGCACGACTAATTATTAAATCCTGTTCTATCTGTTCAGTCATTTGCCATGGAACCGTTTTGCGCCAATTCTCAATAAAAACTTCTGGGATCATAAATCGCTCTCTATTTCTGAATTTTCAATAATTCTCCACTTTTTACACCTTGAATAGCCTATTTTTGAGATTTCAGATGCAAGAGGCAGATAATTGGGTTTATTTTCTTGAACATGCAGGCCTAGCGCATTAATCATAATTTCAGCATTAGGTTCATCCATCACATCGATATGATCCAGGATATAACCAATACGCTGCAACTGATATTCTGCATGAGTATCTTTCGCTAGATTGATGAGTTTTATTGGATCTAAGGCCGGGGCAAGCTCTGAAAAAACGGTGGCGATATGATTTAGGCCGCCTGCATGATTAGGATATGCGAGCAAATCAAGAGCAACCAATTCAGGGGTTGCTACCTTAAGATAACCAGTACTCACGGTAATATCTTGAGTCGGTAATTCAAGCACTGATTTTTTATAAATATAATCAATTTCCACATCGCCAAAAATAGATGGGTGCTTAATACGCTTGTCTGATATCACTTGGAATCTAGCGGGTTTTTGATGGGTCGCTCCATGAAACAAGCCTGCACTTAGAAGTGCGACATAATAATGAGCCCCCATATACTGCATAACCAAAGGCACCAATTCTTGAGGAGGGATAGAGCCATGCGGTTGATGTTCTGGCGGGACAATGACATATAAACCTCTCGCGGGTGAGATAATATCCCCGGTTTTAAGTAACCTATGTAAGGCCACTCTCGCATGACTGTTTGAAACGTGAAATTGCTCAAGGATATCCTGGATAGTAAAGCAGCGCCTTCCATCTTTTCGAATATCTTTTATGTAGGATTGCAAGTTCATAAGATTACCATGATCTTAAGGTTACTATTATTGTAACTATAAGGACATGATAGATTTGATACGCTTACAAGTCAAGCCTAAGCATGATATTTCAAGGTTTTTATGTCCATATAGTTACAAATAATGTAACTTTACATACATATCCTTCCTTTTTATAATTGCATCGGTAGACAGACTAAAAGCGAGATTACTTGAACGATTTGAGCCTACCCAATGGTTAACAGTGATAAATGGGATAAGCTAGCTGAGTGGATGGAAAAACTTCATATCAATGAAGATTCCCTCATCGAAAAATGTATTATAGGCAGTGGCAAGGGTGGGCAGAAGTTACACAAAACAGCTTCAACTGTTTACTTGAAACATGTTCCGTCCGGCATTGAGATAAAATGCCAGGAATCGAGGAGCCGCGAAGGTAACCGTTATTTTGCAAGAGTGCGGTTATGTGAAAAATACCATGCAATTATCAGCGATGAAAAAACTAAAGAACAGCAAAGAGTAGAAAAACTAAAACGCCAAAAAAAGCGCCGCTCAAGGCGCTCTAAGCAGAAAATGCTCGATGAAAAATCGAAGCAAGGTCAATTAAAGAGCCTGAGACAAAAACCTATCTCAGCAGAGGGATAACATGCGCTATTCACTAAAACCATAAGCTCTTCTTTGAATCAACTCAATGTTGCGGCTAATAATATTAAAAAGGAAAGATGTGCCAATGACAAAAGATTTAAAAATGACCCTAAAGGCTTTTACAGAGGAATATACCCAAATCTTACAAAATTACTCTATGGATGATTTAAAGCGTGTTTTGATAAATATGGCTAATGAAGTTACTCCGGATAAGCGTAGAGAATTTATTAAAAAAATATCATCACAACAACCTGACCATGCATTGATCACCGAATCCAGTGAAACAGTATTAGATGAAATTGAATCCTTGATTGAAAATATTCAAGCACAATGCGAGGAGGAACCCGATTGGGATGAGTATTATGATGATGAAGATTCTCTTGATGAGCTTTCTGAATTTATTCCAAAGCTATATGAAGTATTTGATGCCGTTGAGGCGTTGTTTGATTTTGGGAACTACCTTCTTGCGAGAAAGGCATTCGATAGCATATATACCATTTTTCATATTCAAGATGATTATGGACGTGGTATTTCTGTACACGATCTTGAAAAAATAGATTTAGATGAAATAAGAGCAAAATATTTACGTTCGATTTATCTAACAGAAAAACCCTCTACCCGAGTCGCTCATCTATTAAAAGCGATGATTCAATTGTCCCAGTTAGATTCATATTCCTCTCAACCAAAATTGGAAGATTTAATTAATATTAGTGTTACGTCATTACCCGAATGGACTGAATTTCTACAAAATTGGATTTCTGCAATTAAATCTGAACCTGAATTGCAATATGATGGGTGGTATAGGGAGGCGGTTTACCTGTTACATGGTTCTTCTGGGTTAGAGGAACTTGCTAAGACAGAAGGACAACAAAGACCGCGGGTGTATACTGATTGGATTCATGCTCTCATTGAAAAAAAAGATTATGATGCTGCATTAAAAGCAATTAAGATCGCATTAGATAAACTACCCCAGGATCAACCCATTCGTGGTGCCATCGGTGATTTGCAGGTTATTTGTGGAAATCAATTAAACAATGCCGAAATTCAATTGGAAGGTCTTTGGATTTCATTTGATGCCCAACCAGATTTATCCAAATTGATTCAATTATACCAGCAAGCTAATTCCTTAACACGCCATAAACTTATGCAAAATGCTGCTGAATCAATTAGAACATACTCTAAGAGGATGAAGGATTACGCGGAGGGAAAACAGTGGCCACGTGACGGGATAGAATCACCCGCTCATCCTGATTCTTCATTATTGATGCATGCTTACTTTTTTTCTCATGACTATGACAATGCATTTAAATTAGCTCAGCAAGGTACCCCATTGGGTTGGAGTAGCAGTACTAATCCGCAACCACTTTTTGTCGCATTTTGTTTAGCGAGAATTTCAAACCAGCCATTAAATGCTCTGCCTAAATCACTGAAAAAATTTTTTAGCGACGTATTAAGTAAGAGTAAAGGTGTATGGCTGTACAATGATACACATGAAGATTTACTGTTAAATTTGGAAAAAATATATGCCCAATTGCTGGCTGATGCATCGGTTATCTCCAATGAAAAATTTAATTGGTGCTTGAGTACAGCCGAAGCTAGGGTTAATGGCATTGTTAGTAAGCAACGACGTGGAGCTTATGATCGCGCAGCATTGTTAACTGCTGCTTGCACTGAAACATTAAAATCAATCAAATCTTCTGAAGCTAGAATATTTTTTGACAGGATCAAAAATAGATTTCCGAGACATTCATCTTTTCAAGCTGAATTAAGACAGGTTATGGCATTTGTTTAATACTTACTAATGGAACTCATTATGGTCTTATTGTTTGATGTTACTATGTTAACTCATGCACATAATCACTGTGTCATAAACTGTGGCATGGCTGTGGCAGCACTAGGCAGTTTTAGGCTGTTCTAGGCAGTTTTTCAATGATTTGATGCGTTGCAAGGCATTGAATTATAAGGCTTTTAAAACTAGAGCATCAGGCTTCGAACCAAGGTGTCGGGGGTTCGAGTCCCTCCGAGCGCGCCATATACAGCAAGGGTTCTAACGATAGTTTGACTTAGGAACCAAGTCGGGGTGACGTAAACGTGCCCGAGACTCTCTCCGAAGCCTTTCTCAAATGGTCACTTGAAAGGTGTGCATAACGCAAAACCGTATCATATTCTGACCATCCACCTAGTTGCTGTAATTCATGTAAAGAAGTACCATTCTGTACATGCCAGCTTGCCCAAGTATGACGTAAATCATGCCAGCGAAAATCTTTGATGCCTGCACGCTTCAAAGCCTTTAACCACGCATGATTATTACAACGAGAAACAGGGTTCCCCTGGTATGTGAATACATATTCGGGATGCCTTCCTCTTTGCCTACTTAAAATTTCTAGTGCATCCGAGTTCAAAGGTACAGGGATTGCTCTTTTCGTTTTGGATTGATCAGGGTGAATTAGCGCATGCCCCTTAACCAGATCTACCTCACTCCATTGCAAGCCCGTGACGTTTGCTTGTCGTAACCCAGTTACTAGCGTAAACGCAGCCATATCTTTCAAATGTGGTGGCAATTCCGCGAGTAACTGTTGCGATTCTTTTTTGGTTAACCAACGCAAACGTTTATTCTCGAATTTTCTCATCCGAATCACAGGAACTGATTCCAACCATTTCCAATGTTTGTGTGCTTTATTCAAAATTGCACGAACCAGTTCTAGCATACGATTAACACTAGAAGGCTTAACGCCTGTTTTCTCCTTTTCATGGGCAATGTGTTCGATAAGGTCATCAGTGATATTAGTCAGAAGCTTATTTCTCAAAAAAGAATCAAGCCACGCCAAATGATATTGATCGGTAACTAAACTCCTTTTGTGTTCAGCTTCTTCTAACCACCTAACAACCGCATCTACCCATGTTTTTTTAGGGATGGTTTTCAGCTCTTTTCTTTTCCACAATTCTTGAAGTATCTGATCGTGAAAAATTTGTGCTTCATGCCTTACCTTAGTTTTAGTGCTTTTTCGTACACGCTCTCCAAGGTAGGTGATGTCAGCCCACCAAAACCCGTTTTTTCTTTTGAGTGCCATAGTTGTTTACTCCTGTTATGGACACCCTGTGATGCATCGCAAGTAGAGTACTTGTTTCTGATGTGCATCACAAGATCCTGTTCTAAAAAAACCCAACTTCTGCCAATTTTAACGCCCGGTAATTTCCCACCGGCAACCATACGTCTAATAGTTTCTTTATGGGCCCCTAAGAATTCCGATGCCTGCTGAATATTCAAAGTCTTCATTTAAGTTCCTCTGATTCAAATAGCTCTGATTTGGCGATAGCCTTTAGGTAAAGGTAAATATTTATGATAAGCGTGACTATTAGCATTAATTTCAAGAATCATTTGGTATAACCTTACTAGCTCTATTTCCGATGAAAAACTATGGGGAATTACATTCTCAGAGTAGATAGTACGCAGACTTTTAATCGAGGAGTTTGAAAGATCCGCAATATTTTTAAGGGTGTAATTTGTCGTTTCCAACAAATATTGAATAATTCCTTTATAAATTTCCACTTTAGAACTTTTATCCATTATTAATCCTCCTGCAGCTGTTATTTCACTAGCTAACTAATTCATTAAAAAATTAATTATTCCAATATTTAATTTGGTTATTTGTTCAGTAACATGATATATTGGCTATAATTATTCTAAATAAATATTAATAAGCCCATCAATTGAATAATATTATTCAATTGATGTTAATTTACATAATAATTTGCTCTTGTGTCAATTTATTTATGAATATTTTTATTCAATTAATGAGTTTTTAATGACTGAACTATCGTTAAGTGGCAATTTACATCAGTTAATGCGAATACATGGGAACATATCTGTTAGTGAGTTGGCTCGACTAACCGGATTACCTCAGCCGACAATTCATCACATTCTTACAGGATCTACAAAGAATCCACGAAAAAAGGCTTTAGAAGAACTATCTCGCTTTTTCTCCGTCTCTGTTGAACAGCTAATAGGCCTGGAACCCTTGCCAGCAACTATCCCAGATGCTATCAAAAAGGACCTACAGATTAGTACCATACCAATTACTGAATGGGAGCAATTGAAAAACTGGCCTACCAGCAAGACGAATATCCAAGAGGGCCAAGAAATATTACTCAACAGGAAGGTAGCAGATAATTCTTTTGCGCTAGTAATCCCCGATGAATCAATGCTTCCACGCTTTCAACAAAATACATTATTAATTTTTGATTCTGGCAAAACGCCTAAAGATAGAGACTTTGTCATTGTGCATTTATCGAAAAGCAATGCCATTGCCTTTAATAGATTGTTTTTCGATAATAATGAATTATATTTACGCCATGATTTAGTAGATGGGAATTTGCAATTAACCAAATTAGATCCTGCTCATGATCGCATCCTTGGGGTACTTATTGAAGAACGGATTCAGCATTGATAGACTGCTCCTCTTCAGTAGTAGCTTCGTCATTCAGACTCAGCATAAAAGGATTAAAGTTTGTATGAATATCATAATGGTCTACTTGTTCTACCCTTTTGAGGTACTTCACTAACAGCCATGCGGGAAAAACCATAAGGACAGCACAGCCCATTTTCCATAGATAACCACAAACCATCATCCACCCAAGATGATGATCAGTTAATTTTCCAAAATAGTTAAGTAGATCTACAATAATGGTCAGTAACGCTTGCCCCAATGCTGTTGAAAGCAAGCTTCTTAAAATAAAAAATTTACCCTTTAAAAAGATCTTCCATTTTGAGAGCAAATAAATGTTCGTTAACTCCCCAACAAGCAAGCCTGCTAAACCAGAGCAAACATATCTAAAGGTAGGATCAAAAACAATTTGATAAGCCGTAGCTTGAGTAAAAAATTCTGGCGCTGGAAGATGAGATACGGTGATAACCACCATAGAAAAAAGAAATTCGGCTAGAACTCCAATCCAGATAAACAATCGCGGATAAGCATAGCCATACACCTCCCCAACGATATCACAGATACTAAAGGTCAGCGGGAATACGAAGATACCACCAGGTTCTAGCATGCCCCCCACTTGAGTAATTCGACTTGCCAAACAAACCGTGGACAATAAAAAGGTTAGATATAGGCCCAACAATAGGTAGGGATACTTATATTGCTTTCTGCGCTCTAATGCAGCGAAAATTTCCTCTCTCAAGGGATGCTCCTTACTCAACAACTATAAATCTTTTTTAATCTCATACTCTTTTACTGTTTCTCTAACCCCAGCCATATAACCAATTTTATTGGCGTCGATGGGATTGAATTTGGAAATTATTTCTTTATCTTTAGACAGTTCAGTGGGTGACTTTTTAAGTGTTTCTTTACTGTGTCTCGATTTTATTTCAAGTAGATACTCATCTACTTCGGAGGTCATATGGTGCACTAAAATGGAGTAATCAGGTTTTAAACGCTCTACAGCAGCTATGTACGTTAAAGTGCGAATTGTTTTAGGATCCAAATGTTTAATAAGCTCATTATCCATAACAATATCACTTATATTTTTTTCCTTGATATGTCGCCCAGAATACTTAATAGCGGCCTTTGTAAAGCCAGTTTTATCGCACTCAAAAATATCTACTATTTCGTAGTAAGGCTTTGCTGCCTCAACCACAAATTCCTTTAATGAAGCAGAGAACCACTCATACCAACTGATTTTTTCTTTCATAATCCGTTACTCACACCATTCCAATTGCACCAATACTTTCTTTTCCATATTCTGGTAATAGCAGATCCTCAGGAAACTGCCCTTGTCTGTTAATGTACGCTGAATGCTCTACTGAGAAACCAGCCCTTACTAAACTTCGGTCCAACACCTCTTTCGTAATCCAGTGCACAAATTTGGGTAATGAATTTGCTCTACCACTGCTTTCATATTTAGCAGGCTCGGTAATTTCACCAGGCCATTCCTCAGCTTCATCAACTCGTCGATTAAATTCAGGAATAAAGCGTTGCCAGTTCTTTAAAAAAGGCGTTTCACAGACAATATAGATTTTCCCTTTAGGAGCTAAAAGATGGGATAGTAAAGCTAATGACTCTTCTATTTTGGCACCAGAGAAGAAATGTAAGACACGACAAATGAGGATTGCATCAAAATGTTTTTCAGGAAGTCCTATCAACTCGTTTGGAAGCTCCCCTGGAACAAGAACCAGTTTACTATTGTCTCCCGTAATTGATCCACTTTGGTCATCAGCAGTCTCTATAAACCGTTGACGAACCACTGCTAAATTTTCAGCATCTATATCATTGCAAAAAACAGTTGCTCCCTTTGCAAGGGCCTCTAGTGTGGCTGCGCCAAAGGCAGCACCTATTTCCAAAACTCTTCCCCCATTCTCAGCTGATAAAGCCGCATGTGCAATAAATTGCTGAGAAACAGGATCGCAGGGCGTAGTAGTAAAACCACCAAAAGGGTTGTGTGTTTTTGTAAACAGCCCTGTCACCTCGCGCTTAGCTGGTGCTTCAACCCGAGAGATACTTTTGGGATCAGCGACTACGCCATTTTCACGATCAATTGATAAGCTATCTACGAGTTCTATATTCCAAGGAAAAACATCCGGCTCTTTATCTGGAGTTGCCTCTTCAAAGAGCTTAGAGGTTTGATCTATCTGGGCTTTAAATGAAAGTAAAAAAGTAACTGTTGGTGTTCCAAAATGATGCCCCCAACGCTTTGCTCTTAGTATTTGAAGCTCGGTTTTAAAGCTACCAGGGTTTAAGTAGCGATAGAAACCTTCAAATAAAAGTGTTGCTCGAGTCATGCGGAGAATTTTATTGTCTTCATCACCACTACAAAGCTTTTCTAGCTCTGCTAATACAATGAGGGTTTGCTTTGATGGGCTGTCGCTTTTATGATGATTCTCAATAACATCTACAATAGCTTTACAAAAATCTAAAACGTCCATTTAACATCTCATCCAACATTTAAAACACTTTGGCAATATATAGGTTAGGCAAAATTATTTCAATAATTTTATTCAAATAAATACGCTTCTTTTAATAGAGTCTATTTTTGGTTTGATTAAAGCATTCTGATAAAGCCTAAAATAACCCCAACGATTTTGTGATCGGATGATTGTGTTGCACGAATATTGGCCCAATTTTCATTTGCAGAAATTAACTCATAGTCTTGTGTAGAACTATCTGCTGATAGCTGCTTAAAACGACGTATAGTAACCTCATTGGAATCTTGAAGGATTGCAGCAACGAACTTTCCTGGCCGAATATCTTGATCAGGATCGATGATAAGCACATCACCAATATTAATTTCTGGCATCATACTGTCATCTTGCATTTGCAATGCAAAAGCATTTTCTCCTAGCCTCTGGGATATTTCGGGGCTAAGTGGGATAAAAGAAACAGAATCGACTCCAGCCTCATCTCTAATCGCTTTAATAATTGTTTTTGGATCACAAGCTTGCTGCAGATTCAATAAGGGAACTAAAGCGCCTAACCACGGAAACTCTTGTTTTACCTGTTTATCATCCGTCAAACACATCAAGTACCCAGGCGCCACCTCTAAGGCATCGGCCAACTGTTTAATTTCCTCCGGTCCAGGAGTTCTTATACCTCTTTCCCAGTTATTAATTCTAGAAGGCTTTAAATCATCTGTAAGCTCTGCAAGCGCTTTTCTGGTTAATCCTTTGGATTGACGCTCTTGAAAAATACGCTCACCAATTTTTTCTTTGATGTTCATCATTGAGTTATACCTTTTCTCAAAATAATAAATAAATCCATTGATATTTTACATTAAGTGCAATATAGTCATATTTAATTGCACATTTAGTGTAATTAAATAATGTAATATCTCAAATAAAGATAACACAAAATAAAAATATTAACGAGATGTACAACTAGGAATATGTATCAACTATGGATTTCATGATGAACAACGAGGAGCTTGCGGCCTTATATGGGTTGCCCCATGCCCAACAACTTGTGTATCTAAGAGGAATACGCCCCTATATGGACGTTAAAACTGGACTTGTTGGTGTTAAGCGACGTATCAGCTTGCAATCATTAGCTGAGGAGCTATACATTCAACCACATCAAGGCATAAAAGGTGAAAAATACTCTCGTGCTCAAGTAAGAAGGGCTTTATCTGCTCTGGAACGAGTTGGTTTAATTACTTTGCAATCAGAAGAACTACAGCTGATTTTAAAATGCAATTTAGTCACTTTGGGTTATTTTACTCAAAATAAACCGGTCACAAACCAGTCACACAAATCAGTCACATTTTGTTCTGATCAATCCCTTGAAAATAAAGGGTTTTATGATGCCTCGCAAGAAAAACTAGTCACAGCAGAATCCTCAAAAGCCGTCACACCTCTTATAGAAGAAAATAATTATATTTATTTATTAAGCCAATTCGAACAGTTTTGGCGGATTTACCCCGAGAAAAAATCCCGTGAGAAGGCTTTTGAACTTTTTCAACAAATCAATCCCAATGAGCAATTACTGCAAACCATGCTGCAAGCTCTTACACAGCAAATCAAGGCTCGTACAGCAAAAGAAGCATATGGCCAATGGGTTCCCCCTTGGAAGTTTCCAGCGAACTGGTTATCGCAAAAATGCTGGGAGGATGAGGTCAAAATCGATTTAAAGCAGGAGAAAATAAATGAAAAGCGTCGCGCAAATAATAACAAAGAAGCCATTGACCCTTTCTGGAATCCAGACTCAGGAAGCACAGAAGATGAACCCAAGCAATCCAACGTCATCAATTTGCACCGTTACCGACAGTAAAAAGCGTATTGAGAATCTGTTTACACGTTTTGCTGTTTTTTATGGGCATTTATGGCGCAGTCAATTTAAAAACGATGGTTTTTTAGAGTTTGCCAAAAAAGAGTGGCTGGATGGATTAGGACAATTTGATGATGCAATTTTGGATAAAGCCATTCTCGAGTGTCGAGATCATTGTGACATGCCTCCCACTCTACCACAAATGATTACCATGTGCCGTGGTATCAAAAAACGAACGTCTTTTTATGTTGTGCCAAAAGAATCAAAGCCCGCCTGTAAAGCGGTTGTTGAACAATATATTAAGCAATGTAAAGACCATTTAATTAAATAAAACAAGGAGAAACACTATGTTGGTTTTAACAAGAAAAGTTGGCGAGTCTGTTGTTATTAGTGAAGACGTTTACTGTACTGTGGTGGGTTATCGTGATGGTGAGGTTCGCCTTGCTTTTGATGCTCCTCAATCCATACCAGTTCATCGTGATGAAATTCAAAGACGTATTTATCGGGAACGCCAAAAAGATCAATGGTTCAATGACTTTCCTCCCAATAAAGAAAGCATTGTTGATCGTTTAATTAGCAAATTCAAACACAGCTTGAAATCTGCTTAAAAATATCAGTCGTTGAGGATTATATCGTATGAAGGCACAAGAAGAACAAGGAATAACGGTTAAAGACCGTGCCCGTGAAAAGCTAAGACGTGACTTAGGAGGGATGATTGAGCAAGCACTAAGTGATCCTAAAACCGTTGAACTCATGCTTAATGCAGATGGCAAGCTTTGGCAGGAACGCCTTGGTGAAGCCATGCGTTGCATAGGTAATATTACTGATACGCGCGCTGAATCCATCATTAAAACTGTTGCGGGCTTTCATGGTAAAGAAGTAACCCGTTTTAATCCGATATTGGAAGGTGAGTTACCTCTGGATGGTTCTCGTTTTGCAGGGCAGCTGCCCCCAGTAGTTTCAAAACCAACGTTTGCAATTCGTAAAAAAGCCATTTCGGTTTTTACACTAGATGATTATGTAAAATCTGGAATTATGACAGAAACACAATGCACAGTGATTAAAAAAGTCGTTATTGCGCATCGAAATATTCTAGTCATTGGTGGCACGGGCTCTGGTAAAACTACTTTAGTGAACGCCATTATTAATGAAATGGTTTGTAGTTCTCCATCCGAGCGTGTCTTCATCATTGAAGATACTGGTGAAATTCAATGTACGGCTGAGAACTGTGTTCAATATCACACCACCCTTGATGTCAATATGACCCAGCTTTTGAAAACCACTCTTAGGATGCGGCCTGATCGAATCCTTGTTGGCGAAGTTCGAGGCAGTGAAGCGTTGGATTTACTTGATGCCTGGAACACCGGTCATGAGGGTGGCGCTGCTACGTTACATGCCAATAACTGTCTTGCTGGACTTCACCGTTTGAAATCACTGATTACACGTAATCCCGCTGCTCCATCTGAAATTGAACCTTTAATTGGTGAGACGGTCCATTGCGTGGTGCATATCGCAAGAACCCCAGAAGGTAGGCGAGTTGAAGAAATCATCTCCGTCAAAGGCTATGAAAACGGTCATTACAACATCGAACAACTTATTTAAGGAATAAATATGAACCAAACATTCACTATGAATTATCGAAGTATATGGATATTAGGGGCCATTATTTTATTGCTTCTTCTCATCACACATCCCGCATGTGCATCAAGTGCGGGTGGAGGATTACCCTTTGACTCCTATCTCACCAGAATACAAAAATCGATTACAGGCCCCTTTGCATTTACTGCCGCGATTATTGGTTTGGTTGGCGCGGGAGCCACGCTGATTTTTGGTGGTGAAATGAATGGTTTTTTGCGAACACTTCTCTTTATTGTACTGGTGCTTGCATTCTTGGTTGCTGCGCAAAATACCATGACTGCTATTACGGGCAAAGGCGCTGAAATTTCTAGACCTACTCATTCTGAATCAACAACGGAGTTGCCACTATGAGTTTGAGAACAATTCCAATAAGACGATGCGGGAACCGCCCAAACCTTTTTATGGGAGGGGATCGCGAACTGGTTATGTTTTCAGGTTTACTATCAGCAATCTTAGTATTCGCAGCTCAAGATTGGCTCGCCGCACTTTTTGGCTTTGCCCTTTGGTTTTTAGCTTTAAAAGGTCTAAGGCTTATGGCAAAAGCAGATCCTTATATGAGAGCAGTTTATCTGAGACAAAGAGGCTATCAGGCCTATTACCCAGCACGCTCAACCCCTTTTCGTAATAATAAAGGAGGTTATTTATGATTGAGTTCATTACCTTTTTAATAAGTATTACTGGCCTGTTGCTATTAGGTACGTTGTTTAGCGCTGCTAGAATGAAAAGTCGTAAACACCATGTCAAAAAACATCGAAGTCATACAGCAGGATTGGTTGACTTACTGAATTATGCGGCAGTTGTCGATGATGGCGTCATTATCGGTAAAAATGGGTCGTTTATGGCAGCCTGGCTTTATCAAGGTGAAGACATAGCCAATACTACAGATGAAGCTCGTGAAATGATGGCTTTTAGAATCAATCAGGCAATGTCCTCTATGGGTAACGGCTGGATGATCCATGTCGATGCCATAAGACGTGCTGCTCCTAGTTACAGTGAGTGCAGCGCTTCATATTTTCCCGATTTTGTGTCGAAGACTGTTGACGAAGAAAGAAGGCAATACTTTGAAAGTATTGGTGCTTTGTATGAAGGTTATTTTGTTATCACCCTAACCTGGTATCCACCTGTATTGGCTCAAAAGCGTTTTGTTGAATTGATGTTTGATGATTCCGGGGAGAAATTAAACCACAAAGAAAAAACCCATCAATTGATTGAAACCTTCAAGCAATCATGCAGAAACTTTGAATCACGTATGAGTGCTGCACTTCACCTGGAAAGGTTAGGCACAGAAATAATCATCAACAAACACCATAACGTCACTCAAGATAACTTTTTAAGACACATCCAATATTGTGTCACGGGAATTAACCATCCCATTAATCTGCCTAAAAATCCAATTTATCTGGATGCACTCATAGGCGGTCAGGAATTAATTCCAGGTATAACACCAAAAATTGGCCGAAAGTTCATTCAATGTGTTGCTATTGAAGGATTCCCCATGGAGTCTTACCCAGGTATTTTAACGCTGTTGACTCAATTACCTGTGGAATATCGCTGGAACTCTCGCTTCATATTCATGGATCTCCATGAAGCGGTGGCTCATTTCACTAAGTTCCGTAAAAAGTGGAAACAAAAGGTCAGAGGCTTTTTTGACCAAATGTTTAATACCAGCTCCGGTATTGTTGATGAAGATGCGCTCAGCATGGTTAATGACGCGCAAGCTGCCATTGCCGAAACCAATTCAGGAATGGTGGGTCAAGGCTACTATACATCCGTCGTGGTGTTAATGGATGAGGATAGAACGAACGTTGAAAACGCTGCTCTATTTATCGAAAAGAATATCAATGCCTTAGGCTTTAGCGCACGAACAGAAACCATTAATACTATGGACGCCTTTATGGGCAGCCTACCAGGTCATGGTGTTGAAAACATCCGAAGGCCTCTGATGAATACGATGAATTTAGCTGATTTATTACCAACATCCAGCATCTGGACTGGTGAAAATAAAGCACCCTGCCCACTGTTTCCCCCTCAATCACCACCTTTGCTGCACTGTGTCACCAGTGGTAATGCGCCATTTCGTTTAAATCTTCATGTCAGAGATTTAGGCCATGGCATTATGTTTGGTCCCACGCGTTCTGGTAAATCAACCCATCTTGGTTTATTGGCATTATCCTGGCGTCGATATAAGGATGCGCGTATTTATTCTTTTGATAAAGGCATGTCGATGTATCCAACCTGTAAAGCAACAGGTGGGGAGCATTTCACTATCGCAGGTAAAGACTCTCGTCTAGCCTTTGCGCCCTTACAGTTTTTAGAGACTAAAGCAGACCGAGCTTGGGCTATGGAGTGGATTGATACGATTTTAGCTTTGAATGGTTTGAATACCACACCAGCTCAGCGCAATGAAATCGGTCATGCCATTCTAAGCATGCACCAAAGTGGCTCTAAAACCTTATCTGAATTTGTCATGACGATTCAAGATGAACCCATTAGAGAAACATTAAAGCAATACACTATTGATGGTTTGATGGGGCATTTATTGGATGCAGAAAGTGATGGGCTTGGTTTGTCTTCCTTTATGACCTTTGAAATCGAGCATTTAATGGGCTTGGGTGAAAAATTTGCATTGCCTGTGTTGCTTTATCTCTTTAGGCGGATTGAAACCTCATTAGATGGTCGCCCCACCTTAATCTTGCTTGATGAAGCCTGGTTAATGCTGGCGCATCCTGTGTTTAAAAACAAGATTGCTGAATGGCTTGATTCCATGGCGAAGAAAAACTGTGTGGTGTTTATGGCCACGCAACATTTATCTCATGCAGCCAACTCTGGAATCTTAGATATTATTGTTGAATCAACTGCCACCAAAATCTTTTTACCCAATCTGTATGCAAGAGATCCTGAAACCCGCCTCATTTATGAGCGCATGGGCTTAAATCCACGTCAGATAGACATTATAGCATCTGCTCAACCCAAACGTGATTACTACTATGTCAGTGAAAAAGGCCAAAGACTTTATCAATTGGCATTAGGTCCTTATGCCTTAGCGTTTGTGGGTGCAACAGATCCCGATTCGATTGCGCGCATGAAGCAATTGGAGTCGAAGTATGAAAGTGAGTGGGTCTCTCAATGGCTTTCAGAAAAAGGTATTCATTTGGCTCAGTACGGAGAAGCAGCATGAAAAAAAGTATAACGAATAACCCCTACCTCAACGCTAGACGTGCCTGGAATGTTCATACCGCAGGTCTTATGAAATCAGTACACCTTTGGCAATTGGTGGGATTAGGTAGCCTGTTAATCGCATTGGCGTCAGTTGGTGGACTCATTGCGATAGGTAGTCAATCCAAATTTATCCCTTTGGTGTTTCAACAAGATGCCAATGGCAATACCTTGTCAGTTACCCGTGCTGATAAGGTTGGTGACGCAAGCATTGACGATTATCGTGCTGCAGCTGCCCATTTTATTGAAAACGTTCGCATGGTAAGCCTTGATACGGAACTGCAAAAGAAGGCAGTTTTTCAAGTGTATTCCTATTTAAATGCCAATGACGCAGCTTTAGCCAAGATTCAAGAGTTCTACAGTGACAAGCTGCAATCCAATCCCTTTGAAAGAGCTGCCTTTGAGATTGTGAGCATAGACATTCGCTCAGTACTTCAAGAGTCGGATGAGACCTGGCAAGTTGACTGGATTGAAACGGTGAGAAATCGTGATGGATCGCTTAAGGAAAAGCCTCGCATGATGAAAGCAATGGTTACGATGTATCAGGAGAATGAAATCAATGATGTTACCAGCGAGTCCATTTTAAAAAATCCGCATTTGATTTATGTGCGTGATTTTAACTGGTCCTACGAATTAAAGCATGGAGAACAACAATGAAAAGAATAATGCAGCTATTTTGTTTATTAACCCCGCTCACAAGTTTTGCATTGGATAACACTATTCTGGCCGAACATTATTTTTCCGAAACTGCGCCTAAGCTATCGAGTCAGGAAAAACAAGGTTTAGATATCGCAGAGCGTACACAAAAAGGAGAAAAAACAAGTAAACCCTTTGCATCAAGCGATGGTTCAGTCAGTTTTATTTATGGATCAGGGCAAATCAGGGTAGTTTGTGCGCCTTTACAAGTGTGTGATATTGCCCTCCAACCAGGTGAGCAGTTTAACGACATGAATGTCGGTGACCCACGCTTTGTTGTTGAACCATCCATCACAGGATCAGGGACTATGCAACAAATCCATCTGCTCATAAAACCTAAAGATGTAGGGCTTGATTCTTCTTTAGTAGTCACCACGGACCGAAGAACCTATCACTTTAGATTAAAGTCAGATAGAGCCGAATTTATGCCTTACATTTCATTTACTTATCCTGATGAGGCAAAAGCCAAATGGCAGTTACTACAACGTATCCAGGCTGAAAGACGAAAAGTAGATACCTTACCAGAAACCAATGAATATCTAGGTGATCTTAACTTCAATTATCGCATTCAAGGCAATGCCCGATTTAAGCCTGTTAGAGTATATAACAATGGCGTCAAAACGATTATTGAGATGCCACGAACCATGGCTCAAAGTGAAGCGCCCGCGCTGCTGGTTTTAAGAAGTCGAGGGCTATTTAAAAAATCAGAATCCGTCATGGTCAATTATCGCCTCCAGGGTTGTCGTTACATCGTGGATGGTGTTTTTGATAAAGCCATATTGGTTATCGGCAGCGGTTCCTCTCAAGATAAAATTACGATTACAAGGTGCTGAAGATGAAAGAATTAAGTGTTTTATTGGCTGCCGTCTTGTTATCAAGCTGTGCCAGCATGCGTTATGGCAATTTCACCCAAATGCCTCAGGGTAAAGATGCTTATCTTGCGGCAGATGCAGCCACTCAATTAACCCGAGTCTATCCCCCTGCTCAAAATACATTTTGTATTGGTCAGGCAGTCAACGATGGCTTTGGCTTAAGTCTTATTCAAAATTTGAGAAAAAAGGGCTATGGCATCAATGAAAATCAATGCCCTAAGAATAAAGCTAATTTTTTCTACGTTCTTGATGAGCTTAAACCTCAAAGTTATCGAGTAAGCCTTTTTGTAGGAATACAAACATTGAGCCGTCTGTATGCAAAAAACAATGAAAATATCATTCCTGTCAGCGCATGGACTCATAAGGAGTAAGAACAATGAATCGAAATAATGATTATTTGTCACTAGACAATTCACCGCAAAAGCTTGAAACCACAGGTGTAAAACGAGTAAATAATGTGCCACTCATGATTGCAATTGGTATTTTAACTCTTTTTGTGGTGCTCATCGCATTGGTTGCCAATAAACGGGCTAATGCGCAAAACCAGCCACAAGAAATAGCAAAGGTTAATAACCCTAAGAAAAATACCATGAGCCTTGCTAATGATGTGGTAGGAAATCATAAAACAGCAGTGATTCCTCCCCAGAGTGACACGATAGCTAATAATGAAGCAGGCCCTTTGCCCATTCTTGAACAACTTCCTCATCAAGAAGCTACTCTGACACAAGAGGTATCTGAAGCTGAAATTGAACGTATTCGTCAGGAAAAAACTCAAGAATTTGAAGAGGCTGTCAAAGCTAAGTCATCCGTAATGGTCGATAACCCACGATTAAATAATCGCGACACTACCAAAACGTCTATGAATAGCAATGAGATGACATTAAACATTGACGCTAACTCAGCGTTTAAAGAGCAGCTCGCATTATTACAAGGAAGACAGGCCAAACCTATGCCACAAACATTAGGTGGTGAGGAAAATGAAATGCGCTGGCATTTAAATTCAACGTTGCAAAACCCAAACAGTCGATACGAACTAAGAACTGGTAGCGTGATTCCAGGGGTAATGATTAGTGGTATTTCTTCAGAATTACCAGGTCAAATCATTGCTCAAGTATCACAAAACGTATATGACACCGCTACTGGAAAATATCTTTTGATACCCCAAGGCACCAAGATATTGGGGTTATATTCCAGCGATGTGCCTTTTGGCCAAAACTCTGTATTAGTGGCTTGGCAACGTCTGGTTTTTCCAGACAGTAAAGCCTTAGATATCGGCTCAATGCCAGGTGCTGATAGTGCTGGATATGCAGGATTTCGCGATGAGGTAGATCATCATTATGCAAGGATTTATGGCTCAGCACTTTTAATGTCAGGCATTATTGCTGGCATTACTTATAGCCAAAATACCAATCAATCCAACCAATTCGGTTACGCTCAGCCCACAGCTGGCAGCGTCATGAGTCAGGCTTTAGGGCAACAATTGGGCGAGGTTACATCGCAACTGGTTTCAAAAAACATGAATGTGTCCCCCACCATCAATGTTCGCCCAGGTTATCGTTTCAATATCATCGTAGTGAAAGATTTAACGTTTAAACAGCCTTATAAACAATTTGCCTATCAATAAAGGAGAGCATTATGAAATTCAAATCCATGATTATTTACTGCTTTGCTTTACCTGTATTCGCGGCTGGTGCACCTGTGTTTGACATTGCGAACTGGATTCAAAATGGAAAAATGATTGCAACTCAGCTAAGCGAGTATAAAACGCAAGTCGATCAATACAAAAATCAGATGGATCAATATCAAAACATGTTAGACAACACCAAATCACTGACTTCCTTTGAATGGGATAATGCCAACTCGGTCATTAATAATTTGCTTGAGTCGACTGATACCATTGATTACTACAAGCAGGAAGCTGGCAGCCTCCAAGGGTATCTTGACCGATTCCAAAGTCAGGAATACTACCAAAAGACCCCCTGTTTTAATGGTAATGGCCAATGCTCTGCTGAAGAACTTAGAAAAATCAAACAAAGCAGATTAGCGGCATCTGTTGCTGAAAAACGCTCCAATGATGCCATGCTCAAAGGGATTGATAAACAACAACAGAGCTTAAAAAATGATTCTGCAAAGCTGCGTACGTTGCAATCTCAAGCACAAAGTGCTGCAGGCCAAAAACAGGCTCTCCAAGCCGCTTCTCAATTAGCAAGTAATCAATCCCATCAATTGCTTCAAATCAGAGGTGTGTTATTGGCGCAACAGAATGCCCAGGCAGTCAAAGATGCGGCGAATGCCAACAAAGAAGCAATACAGACTGCGGGAGATGAGCATTTCAGATCAGGGGCATACCATAAAAGCTCAGGAAAAAAATGGTAATCCATCATAAAAAGGAGAGGAAATGAAAGTTATATGTTTATCAATTTTGGTTCTTACTTGTGTCCTGTCCGGTTGCGACAGTGCTAAAACCACAGCTCAAAAAAAGACCCCACACTTGACTTCTCTATCATGTGACAGTTCAAGAGAGGGTCGAACTAAAGAAGAACTCCAAGCGATTGGCGATGCATGCTTTCGTGGGGGTAGTTATTCCAAAAGTTCTGGCAAAAGGTGGTGATGTTATGAATAAAAAAATAACACCCTATTTTATTCTTTTTTGTTTACTTGGGTTTTCTGCTTGCTGCCATGCTCAAGGGCATGGCATGGATAGCCGTGATTTGCTGGATAATATTTTACAGCGATTTGCCAGCACATCTGCGCTATGGAGCAAAACCATGTTGAGTTATGCCAGATATTTGTTTTGGTCTTTGGCCTTAATTAGTATGGTGTGGACTTACGGATTGATGGCATTGCGAAAAGCAGACATTCAAGAGTTATTAGCTGAAACAGTGCGATTTTTTGTGGTGCTCGGCTTTTTTTATTGGATTTTGGATAATGGACCTGCGCTTGCAAAAGCAATCATAGACTCGATGCGACAACTTGCAGCCAAAGCCTCTGGGATTAATGGGCATGTCTCGCCCTCTACTATTGTAGATGTTGGGTTTGATATAGTTTCAAAAGCCATAGACAGCTCATCCATCTGGTCTCCTGCAGCAACTACAGTGGGATTGCTCGTTGCAGGGGTTATTCTGATTATATTAGCTTTAGTCAGTATCAACATGCTCATTATCTTAATCACCGCGTGGATTTTAACTTATGGTGGCATTGTTTTATTAGGGTTTGGCGGTGGCCGTTGGACACAAGATATTGCTATTAACTACTACAAAACGGTGTTAGGCATTGCATTACAAGCCTTTGCCATGATTTTAATTATTGGTATTGGTAAATCCTTTGTAGATCAATACTACGCTGCAATGTCTGAAAACATCATGCTTAAAGAAATGTTTGTCATGCTGGTAGTTGCCGTACTGTTACTGGTTCTTATCGATAAAATTCCACCTGCACTCGCCGCCATTGTATCAGGAGGTGGTTCTGGTGGTGGCGGTGGGCTCGGTCTGGGTGGTGCTATGGGAGCTGCTGGAATAGCTGGGGCTGCCATGGCGGGGGTTGCAGGTAGTGTACTTGCCCAAAGCGGTGGTGGATTATCTGCACTCAATGCGGCATTTAAAGCAGCCAGCCAATCAACCAACTCTGGCGATACAAGTTCTGTGTCAGGGATGGATAAAGGCTCTAAAACCGGTGGTTTAGCCGAAGCCATGGGAACAGCTGCCAAATTTGCAGGTTCTTTTGGTTCCCATTTAGCATCAGGTACTATGGATGTGGCTCGCGAAAAAGCAAACTCGGTTAAAGAGGCCATTGCTGAAAAAATTGCTGACACAACAGGTGGGAAAATTGCTGAGGCAATTCAGAACAAGGTAGATTCATCTGCTTCTGAATCGCAAGAATCCAACGCACAAAATATTCTGTCTATGGGTACTCCAGGAGGTAGCTTTAGTTCAGGAACTGATACATCAGATGAGGTCAGTCAGTTTGTGAACCAAAGAGCATCTGGAGATAGCCAATGACTCAAAACAAACTGAATAAAGCCATAGGCCCTCAAGTCAGAGAAAAAAATCATGGCAAGGCAAATAAAACGCATACCTGGTTAGTGATTTCTTCTTTTTTAATCAGCATGCAAATTGGCACACAGTTTTTCGCTCATCAATTTCACTATGCGGATGTCCTTGGGACTTCATTCGCCCATATTTATATGCCTTGGCAGATTTTTATTTGGGCGATTAAATATCAATCCTATTACCCAAATTCTTTTAATGCTGCCTTTGGTCTGATTGTCATGATTGACTGTCTCTTTTTAATGATGATCGTGTTGGCTTCCAAATATTTTAAAAAGAACAATGTGAGTGATTACCTCCACGGTTCAGCTAGATGGGCTAATTGGGAGGATTTAAACAATGCAAGCCTCATTGGACATGATGAAGGAGTTTATGTTGGGGCATTTGAAGATGATAAAGGTGAGATTCATTATTTGCGCCACAATGGGCCTGAGCATGTTTTAACCTATGCACCAACACGCTCAGGGAAAGGAGTTGGTCTAGTGATCCCTACCCTTTTATCCTGGAAACAATCCTGCGTCATTACTGATTTAAAAGGCGAACTTTGGGCAATGACTGCTGGATGGCGGCAGAAACATGCTAACAACAAAGTCATACGATTTGAACCTGCAACATTAAAAGGTTCCGCTCGCTGGAATCCCCTGAATGAAATCAGAGTAGGTACGGAATCAGAGGTCGGTGATGTGCAAAATTTGGCAACACTTGTAGTTGATCCCGATGGTAAAGGATTAGAAACGCATTGGCAGAAAACTTCTCAAGCCCTTTTGGTTGGTTTTATTCTGCATGCGATTTATAAACTGAACAACCAGGGAGAACCAGCCACATTTCCCAACATTGACCATATGCTCGTTGATCCCAATATTAATATTGCCGACCTGCTCATTGAAATGACGCAATACCCTCATATTGAGGGCAAAACCCATCCTGTTATTTCAGCCTCTGCGCGTGACATGATAGACCGACCTGAAGAAGAAGCAGGCTCTGTATTATCTACTTTAAAATCTTATTTGGCGTTATACCGAGATCCCGTGGTAGCACATAACGTCTCGTCTTCCGATTTTTGTATTCGAGATTTGATGAACCATGAAAATCCCGTGAGTCTTTATATTGTTACTCAACCTAATGACAAGGCCAGGCTTCAACCTCTGGTTAGAGTCATGATTAATATGATAGTGAGACTATTGGCTGACAAAATGGAATTTGAGCGTGTATCCGATGACAAAGGATTATCTTATGTAAGCGCTAAAAAAACGTATAAACATCGACTGCTTTGCATGATTGATGAATTTCCAAGCCTGGGAAAACTCGATATTCTACAGGAGTCATTAGCCTTTGTTGCAGGTTATGGTTTAAAATTTTACTTAATTTGTCAGGACATTAATCAGCTCAAAAGCCGTGAACGTGGTTATGGCCCTGATGAGACCATCACTTCTAATTGCCACATCCAAAATGCTTATCCACCTAACCGTGTTGAAACGGCAGAACATCTTTCCAAGCTGACAGGCCAAACAACTATTGTTAAAGAACACATCACCACCAGTGGGAAACGCTTTTCTACGTTCTTAAATCAAATATCAAAAACCATTCAGGAAATATCGAGACCTCTTTTAACCGTTGATGAGTGCCTGCGTATGCCTGGGCCTAAAAAAGATTCTAATGGTTTGATTGTTGAAGCAGGCGACATGGTTGTTTACGCAGCAGGCTTCCCTGCCATTTATGGTAAACAGCCGCTTTATTTTAAAGATCTAGTATTCATGGCAAGGGCATCAGTTGAGGCTCCTGTTCACTCAGATATTTTACGTGTTCGTTTAAGTGAGGATGAGGTGATCAGGTTATGAAAAAACTGTCCATCATCATCGCTATTTTTCTGATAAGTACTATTGCTGCAGGCTCATTGTTCTATGCTATGGGCTTTAGGATAAATCTTACTGAGTCCATTCCTATAGGCTTATATCGCATCACCGGTGCAGAGCCGCTAAAAAATGCTTATGTGATTTTTTGCCCAGATGATAGGCGAACATTCAGATTAGCCAAGAACAGAGGTTATATAGACCATGGTCTTTATTGTAATGGATATGGCTATTTAATGAAAAAAGTGGTGGCTGTATCTGGCGATATCCTCTCTGTGACAAATGAAGGAGTTTATGTGAATCAAATGCTAATTCCTTATTCAAAACCAAAATTACAGGATGGAATGAACCGCACTTTACCTCAATGGCAGGTACTAAATTACAAAATTCCAAAAGATGAAATCATGACGATGACCAGTCAAAGCGAATGGTCATTCGATAGTCGATATTATGGTCTTATTCACATAAAACAAATCAAAGGAATGATAACCCCCATATGGGTAATTAATTACTGGAGGAAAGCAACATGACTGATGAAATTGAGTTAATAGATGTGAACCCCGAAAAATATAATAAACGTGTATACTTAACTTTAATAGACCAAAGCTGTAATAATTAATCTAATCGATACTGTTTCTACAGGGAATGATTAACAGGGAAAATGTAATATGAAAGTAATTGAAATCTTCAAAGCGATTGATCACTTAGGTAACAAATATGAAGTTACCGTCACAGCTGGCACAAATATTAGCCCTGATAAAAATAGATTTATAGAAGGGTTAAGAACTTACCGTTTACAAGATAATAGGACTGTTACTCCTATAAAAGGTAAAGATGGTTTTTTTAAAATTACTAATTCAGAATTAGAGATTAAAAGATTATAAGTTTTTCTTTAACAACACTTGTGAATAATTACCTAGAAACCAGCATATGTGGTTAATATTTGTAGATAATTGAAATATAGGAAGCTTGGTGGTGCACGATAAAAACAAAACTGGAATTAGCCAATTAATTGAGCGGATAAATGAATTTTACCATTCGGCTGTTCATACAAAGTCTCCATTTTACCTGGCTTATCCATTTATGGATTTAGTTGGTATTGAAAAACCTATAAAATTCAAACGGTATAAATCTCTATTAAACTCAAGAAACCAAAATATTTATGCAAATACAATAGCTCAAGCAATGAATACGCTTTTGGGTAACTATAAAGAATATTTAGATTTAAGGCAGAAAGACATACAAGTGTTAACAAATAAAGATATAAATGAATACTCGAGTTTAATAGCTCGCAGAATTTGTAACTTGCTTTCATCTTGTTTCTCGTATACCGAATACTGCAAAACTTTACTTCCCCAAATTATAAGCAGCCCAACTTTTAAAGCAATTAAAGAAAAACATATTAATAAAGATAGCTGTGAAACTATTATTTTACAGGAAGTGAGACATTACTCGCAGCACTCAGGAGCCCCTATTCACAAAATTAGTTTTACTGATGGTAATTTTAACGTAATTCTATATTTGGATATGCTAAAAAAAGCCAATTTAGATAAAGAAAAAATACTAGTTTCATATCCTAATGAGTTAATTGATGTTACCCAACTATTACCACAATACATTAAGCAGTTGTATGAACTTCATACAGATATTATCGCCGCTATACAAACAACTATAGATAATAATTATGCTCAAATTTGTACCGCAATCTCTGAAGTACAAGATCTAATACCAAAAGGGAAAGAGCGTTTGTCAGAGATTTTATTAATATCTAAAAGTTGTAGCAAGCATGAAAAACATTTTTTAACTAAATCAAACATGGATGCTTTTAATTACTATGAAAAAGAAAGCGAGATCTATATTTTAAAGTTTTTTGATATCACAAGATAATATACCACTAAACTGAATTAGCTCAGACTTGGAGAGTTTTCATTTCTTCTTTATTCCAAAAACCTTCCATCGCACATGGTTATCAGATTTGAATCCTTTCCGCTCCACGTGATCATGTGCATTATCCGGCAATAGCACTTGACCTCCTCCGGTGAGCTGAACCAGATCGCATTTGGACAAGTTTCGCAAGCTGTCGTGATCTTTGGCTGGCGAGCCTTGTCTAATGCTGAAAGAGTTGGACTTTGTACTCCCCCATCTCTTTCCAGTGGCTGTTCCAGCAGCCTCATGGCCTCTTGAAGTTCTTCCTCGATGGCTATGTCGGTTTGCTCTTGATTGATCATGGGATTTCTCCTGTTTAAAATTTAGTTTTTGACGTTGATTTTCTAAATCCAAATCAACAAAAGTGATTGGCATTTGATATTGAATAACAATCTGCAAGATAATCTTTTTAAATAATGGAGACCCATTCACACAAATACAGTCACCATAGCGCTGCGTTGCCATTTCCAAGGCTCTTTTAAGCGTAGGAATAGACCCGCCTTTAGAAATGATAATTTCTTTTCCATTGTCCCTAATAACACTGTTATCTTTTTTATAAATCTCAGTACCTTCTTTAGTGATAGAATCGATTTGTCCAAAATTTAAAGAAGAAGAAAAAGAAGATCCTGATCCTGATATGGTGTAATCATGCTTATTTTTACGATTACGATAACGCATTGCCGCTAAGGCATCCTGGTCACCACCTTGTGCTTTTTGTTTTAGCCAATCAGCCCAGGTTTTGTTATGATGAGAATCTAATAACTGGTTACGTTCTTTTGAATAATTTTTTCTTATATTCTCAATCTCATTAAGTAGCGTTTTATTTATGTGCTGATAGAGGTACTTTTTCTGTGCTTTAGAAAAATTCATTAACTTCAAAGCCGCTCGTTTAATTCGTCCTCGCTTTTTCGCCTTTTCAATAAGTTTTATTCTGGCCTCACGCAACTTTTTAAGTTTGTCTGAAAAAAAACATTTATTGTGTGATTTTTCGTGTTGATATTTGGCATAGAGATTGGTGCCAAGTACCTTTTTATTTAATGGTTCATAATGATAAACATTTGATGCAGGTCCATCGTCTTCTGGGTAGGATGGTACGAATGAACCTAGCTTGGATTCGAGATTTTTTTTAGAAAAGCTTCTGGAAATTGAACTTGCTTTAACAGCAAGCCCTTGGACATTGCAGAACACAAAACCATTGGATTTAATACGAATTATCAACCCATGTTCTGCCAAAATACTATGAATCTCCTTCCAACTACTGGCAGCCTCGATTTTTTCTTTACAATAGCGTTTCATCCAATTAATTAAGCTTTCAATGCCTGAGTGATGCTCCATATCGTCAGCAAGATTTTCTGAATGGTTTTTATGGGGTTGATGATTGGTTATTTGAAGACCTAATTCAATTTCCAGCTTGGATGCAACCTCAGCAAAAGTCTTATATGCTCTGAAAGGTTCAATCATATTAAAAGTTTGAGGATGAATTTTATTAATCGCAACATGAATATGAAGATTGTCTGTATCATGATGAACAACTGAGATTCTTTGGTGCTCTTTAAATCCAATCGATGATGTCACCGTATCTTCAATTTCCTGTAAAACTTGAGCCGAAGGGTTTTCTCCTAAAGCAAAAGAAATAAGCATGTGATACGTTTTATCTCCAGTCGCTCTTTGGTTTTTAGCTTGCGTAGCCAAAACCTCCTGAACAGCCCAAATGGGATCGATACTGTTACAGTTTGATAACCTGACCTTACCCACTCGCTCCTGTTTGTTTTGTTGATTACATAGGTATTGAACAAGGCCTGAAAAACTACTAAGCCTTGTTTTCTTCATAGGAATATGGCGAATAATCATAGTTTTTTCACCACTTCAAACATCGCATCCTGAGTAGTTTGAATACGAGTTAACAATGTTTTTATTGTTTGAAGGTCAAAGTGTGCAACACGTTTATCTTGAGTCAACCATAGTTTTAACAGTCCACCAAGCCGTCCTAAGTCTCCATTAATCTTGGCTAACTGCAGTATCTGATCCTTATCAACATTACTTTGAATTTGATAGCCGAGACTAATCCTTCTTAAATACTCGGCAATTGAAAGCCCAGCTATTGCTGCATTTGACTTAATCTGATTCTCTTCGGAAGGCAAAACAGGAACGCGAAGATGGCGACCATTTTTTCTGGTGGGTGTTTTAAGCTGATTGTCCATAAGGATGCTGACCTCTTAATTAAGTGGTTATGCAATCCTTTGGGTATTGATTTGACCTTAAAACATAGGGTTTTCGTTGAGCACCGAAGGTGCGAATAAGACTTGTGATGATTGGTAGCCAGCTTGCTGGTTAGCTAACTTCACCTATCTTGCCCTGCGTTTCTAGGTCAGTTTTAAGAATCATATCAGGAATTTTTTGGAATTAGCAATGATTTTTATGGATACTTTTCCTTAAACAAACCAAATAAATCCAGGTTATTCCAAAAAGTTCATTTTATTGATTTAAAAAATCATTTATATATCCCATGTAATTCTTATTAGTTCCAATATATTCTTTTTTCTTGTTCCAAAACTAATTATGATTTAGACTTTTTAAATCAAAAAAATTGACACCAAAGAAGAATGAAAAAACCACTCTCCGAACGCGTAATCCAAAACCAGTCAGAAAAAAAGCACGGTCGAATCAATGCCAAGATTCAATTTATTGCACTGAAAGAAGATATTCGAGAAGCCCTAGATAAGGGATGTTCGATGAAAGCTGTTTGGGAAACTTTATCTGATGAAGGTTATATTTCATTCGGCTATAAAGCATTTAGACATTATGTACTTAAGTTAATTAAATCAACGCAGGAACACACCAGGGATGAGAAACAGAGCAAAAGTAAACCTAAAAATGAAATTAAAGGGTTTACTTTTAATCCAATACCTAACCCGGAGGAACTCTTGTAATGGCCAATGTACATATTACGATGCAAGGCAAAGGTGGTGTCGGCAAATCCTTTGTCTCCGCAACTATCGCTCAATATAAACTCTATAAAGAACAATCACCACTTTGTATTGATACCGATCCGATTAACGCTACTTTTCATGGTTTTAAGTCACTCAAAGTCGAGCGTCTGGATATTATGGAAGGTGATGAAATCAATCCACGCTATTTTGATACATTAATTGAAAAAATTGCAACTGCGCAAAAAGATGTGATTATTGATAATGGGGCCAGCTCTTTCGTACCTTTATCGCATTACCTCATCACCAATGAAGTACCCATTTTATTAAAAGAGCTAAAGCATAACCTCATTATTCATACCGTGATTACTGGTGGTCAGGCCCTGCTCGATACAACACATGGATTTGCTCAACTGGTAAATCAATTTCCAGAAGATGTTCGCTTTGTCGTGTGGCTAAATCCCTATTGGGGCAAAATTGAGAGCGAGGGAAAGTCTTTTGAACAAATGCGGGTATACAAAGAAACAAAAGACCGTATAGCAGCAATAATCAATATTCCCGATCTAAAACAAGAAACCTTCGGCCTGGATCTGTCAAACATGCTTC
The DNA here is from genome assembly GCF_003989735.1 of Legionella sp. km772. Lineage (GTDB taxonomy): Bacteria > Pseudomonadota > Gammaproteobacteria > Legionellales > Legionellaceae > Legionella. The sequence goes on from NZ_RZGQ01000001.1 coordinate 78,589, forward strand.
AACAAAAAATTACATTTAACGAAGCAATCAACTCCCCTGAGCGAAACATTATGACCAGACAACGATTAAAGCTCATACGAGATCAACTATTTAACCAGATTGATAGCACCATGGTGATTTAATGTTAGACAAAATTGATCAAACCATTCAGGATATTGCTGTCCAACATGGTGTAGCGTTGGGGAAAGATGATCCGATTCTCATCTTTCAGACTATAAACAACAGATTACTTGAGGAAAACCGAAAAGCCCAACAGGATCTGCTAGCTCAGTTCAAGGAAGAAATGGAAAACATTTCCTCTCGGTGGAAAGAGGATGCCCAGATAAAGGCAGAAAAAATCCTCAATATAGCGCTATTGAGTACTAAAGAAACTATGGCCAAATTATTGCAAGAATCTACTAGCGAATCAGTTCAAGCTATGAAAAAAATGATTTCAGATTCCCTAGCAGAGACTCGTGATTTAGCACAACAGACCAGGAAATGTAGTTGGGTTACATTACTGTCATCTGCAGCAATTTTGATTGTGTCTTGTTTGTTTATGTTTTTGGAGGCATTTAGTGGATAAAAATTTATCACATATTAATGGTGAAATTGAACGTATTGATACACTCTTTAAAAAAGTAGTGAATCATATTACTCAAGCAAAACAAAATATACAGCGCACTGTCGATACTGAAATGGTCAAAGCATATTGGCTCATAGGTAAAGATATTATTGAAGAAGAACAATTCGGTAAAGAAAGAGCTGGTTATGGAAAAAATGTATTAAAATCATTATCTCAACGTCTTACAACACAGTATCGCCGAGGATTCAGTGTTGATACTTTAGAAAGGGCTAGAAAGTTTTACCTTGTTTATCAGTTAGAGTCAGAACACAATTCCGCAGCACCGTTGCGGAATTTATCTTTAGCTGATGAATCTACAGTTTATTTGCCTGCATTTTCACCCAATTTATCATGGGGACATTATTTATTACTAATTCGCATTAAACGTGAGGATGCTAGGAAATTTTATGAAATTGAAGCTATAAAAAATCACTGGCCAACTAGAGAATTACGTCGCCAAATAGACAGTTTACTGTTTGAAAGACTGATTAAGAGTAAAAATAAAGATGAAGTATTGAAGCTCGCTTATGAAGGACAAGAAGTTACTCAACCAATAGATGCAATTAAAGATCCTATGATTTTAGAGTTTCTGGGACTGCCTGAAGCACATCAACTTATTGAATCAAAAATAGAGCAGGCATTGATTGACAATATGCAGCAATTTTTGCTTGAATTAGGGCGTGGCTTCGCATTTGTTGCCAGACAAAAACGTCTAACTCTAGAAGGCGATCATTTTTATGCCGATCTAGTAATGTATAATATTCCCTTGAAAAGCTATGTCATTATAGACATTAAGACTCGAGCAATAACCCACGCAGACTTAGGTCAGATACAATTATATGTTAATTACTTTGATCAAGAAATTAAAACAGAAACAGACAATCCCACCATAGGGCTTGTCCTTTGTACTAGAAAAAATAATTCCATGGTCAAATACTTGCTTGGTGAGCAGGCAAAAAAGATATTTGCTAGCACCTATCAGTTTCATCTACCATCAGAGGAAGAGTTAGAGGCTGAGCTGGAGAGAGAGTTAAATGAACTTGAACAAAGTAAACTAATAGGGCAATTAAAAAACATAGAGTGAAACAATAAGTGCTTAGTACGTGCAATTTATCATGCCGCTTTGCATGTTGTTACTGATTTAGATACATTAGGAGCAATCCCAATACTAATATGCCTGGCAGCAATACCATCTAATGGCCAAATAAAAATACTCAGTAGATCAGGCCAACTATTTAATGAGGTAATACTCTAGGATAACCCAGATGAATGATCCAAAAATTATTTTAACCACCCCTCGTTTGATATTACGAACTTGGAAACCAAGTGACATCGCCTTAATGGCTGCTATTAATTCTGACCCATTAGTGATGGAATATTTCCCTGCTACTCAAAATATTGTCGCCACACAAGCATCAATTGATTACATCACTCAACATTATAAAAATTATGGCTACGGTGTTTATGCAGTGGAAATAAAAGACACGCATGAGTTTATTGGCTTTGTCGGTCTAGATCACCCCTCATTTGAAATTCCTAACTTTAAACCTATAGGTTTACCTATTGTGGAGATTCTCTGGCGATTATCATCAAGCCATTGGGGTAAAGGATACGCCACTGAAGCAGCTAGCGCTGTTTTACACTATGCCTTTACTGAATTAAATCTCGATGAAATTATTTCATTTGCAGTCGTAGCTAATTTTAAGTCTCGCAGGGTGATGGAAAAAATAGGATTGCATCATTCTGACAAAGATGATTTTGACCATCCAAAACTTGAAGAAAAAAGTCCATTAAGACGACATGTTTTGTACCGACTAACACGCAACTAAGGTACATTTAGAATTTAGGAATTTTTTAAAGTTGAGGAAATCACTTTGCCTACAATTGAAAACAACAAATTTTCCAGTTTTTTTTTGAAAGTCGCCACACCGTATCGATGGTGGTTTTTAGCCATGAGTATGGTAGGTATTTATTCTTCTATCCACAGCGTTATTCAACCTTATGTACTTAAAGTTATTCTAGACCGTGTAACTACCGCCGGAGCAACCTCCTTTATCTCGAAGTGTCTACCACCCGCTTTATTACTAATTACCCTCGGTTGTTTAATCACCCTTGTATGGAGATTTTACAATTATTTAGTGCTCAAATCATTACCAAGAATAAAAGCTGATATTGTAACTATGGCAACAGAGCACTTAAGAAACCAGTCTTATGCCTTTTTTCAAGATAGGATGAGTGGTGATATCAGCGCTAAAATTTCAGATTTAACCAATAATATCCAAAATGTTGTCAATTCATGGTTCAATATCACAAGACAAACCTTAACCATCACCTTATCGATTTTTATGGTAGGGACTGTTAGTTGGTACTTTAGCGCTATTTTTCTTGTTGTATCAGCTGTCTTTATCTATTTATCGTATTATTGTGCAGCAAGCATTAAACCCTATGCACAAGAGTATGCTGCAGCAAAATCGAAATACTCAGGCGCCATCGTTGATTGCTTTAGCAATATTTTAAATGTGTTGCTCTTTGCAAGAGAACATCATGAGGCCAAATATTTAGCACACAACACCAATCTAGCTTTAGAAAAAGAAACTAAAATGCAGGTTAAAAATATGTTCAATGCCTCATTGCTTGGTTTTTTTGCCTGGGTTTTACAAAGCACTTCTATACTATTGCTACTTTATCTTGGTGCCAAAGGTCAAATCACAGCCGGTGATTTTGCTTTTGTATTTATCTTATCCATAACGGTTATTGATCTCATTTGGTATTTAACTGAAAGTTTATTGGTAGTTGGAGAGCAAGCCGGTATTTGTCAGAACGCTCTTGACACCATTTTCACCCCTCACTTACAACCTTTGGTAAATAGTAAACTAAGAATTCAAGAAGGGAACATTGAATTCAAGGAGGTACATTTTAATTATGTTGAAGGTAAAAAAGCCATTATCGATTTTAATCTAACAATAAAAGGTGGAAATAAAATTGGTTTAGTTGGCTTTAGCGGTGCAGGAAAAAGTACCATTGTACAGCTTGTGACCAAGTTATATGATATTGATAAGGGGGATATCTTAATCGATGGGCAAAGCATCAAAGATACTCATAGACAAAGCTTGCGAGAACACATTGCGTTTATCCCTCAAGATCCCTCTCTATTTCATCGTTCTATTTTTGAAAATATTAAATATGGTTGTACAGAAGCCACGCATGATCAAGTCATTAATGCTGCCAAACAAGCCCATGCTCATGAGTTTATAAGCCAAATGCCCCAAGGATACGAAACCTTGGTGGGTGAAAGAGGGGTTAAATTATCTGGCGGGCAAAAACAGAGAATAGCAATTGCTAGAGCTATTTTAAAAAATGCGCCCATTTTAATCTTGGATGAGGCTACTAGTTCGCTAGACTCCATTACTGAAGAGCTCATCAAGCAGTCTCTGAACTTAGCCATGAACAACAGAACAGTTATAGTCATTGCTCATAGGCTTTCAACTCTTCTATCAATGGATACAATTGTGGTTATGGATCAAGGTAAAGTTATAGAGCAAGGTAGTCACAATGAGCTAATTTCTCTGAATGGTTTTTATAAAAATCTCTGGGATGCCCAAAGTGGTCATAGCCTTATTTAAAGTGCTTTGAGCTCATACATTCAAAAATATCCAAGGAGCCCTAGTTTATGGATGTACGTATGATAAAAATTGACCTTCTAAACAACCATCCGCATGCCATACCAACGCTTGCAAATATTTGGCATGAAGTGTTAGGTAAAATATGGATGCCAGGGATTGCTATCGAAGAAATTGAAGCTCTATATTATGAAGAGCTGGAACAGGATATGCCTCTTACCTACATTGCCCTATATGGTGAAATACCTGTAGGGTCATGTACATTGGAATTAGAGGGTGGAATTCGTCCTGATCTAAGCCCCTGGCTTGGCGATTTGGTAGTTGCCCCTCAATATCAAAAACAAGGAATAGGCAAAGCTCTTGTTGACGTTGCAGTCAAAAAAGCAAAAGCACTAGGCTTCCAAAAACTTTACTTATTTACTTTTGATCCTGCTATACCAGAGTATTATGAGCGCCTTGGATGGAAAAATATTGGTATAGATAAATTTAAATCCCATCCCGTAACAGTGATGGAGGTAGGATTATGAAGATAAAAATGCGCCTACGTAATAAGCAATGATTAACAATGATAAATGGGTCAAACTAGCTGAGTGGATGGAAAAACTTAACATCAGTGAAGACTCACTCATCGAAAAATTTATTCTAGGTAGTGGTAAAGGCGGCCAAAAGCTACATAAAACCGCCTCAACTGTCTACTTGAAACATAGTCCATCTGGCATTGAGATAAAATGCCAGGATTCCAGAAGCCGTGAGAACAATCGCTATTTCGCAAGACTACGGTTATGTGAAAAATACCACTCAATTATCAGTGATGAAAAAACCAAAGAGCAACAAAAGATAGAAAAATTAAACCGCCAGAAAAAGCGTCGATCAAGGCGTTCTAAACAGAAAATGCTAGATGAAAAATCAAAGCAAGGTCAACTTAAGATCTTGAGACAAAAACCTACTTCAGTAGAGAGATGATGCAATAAAAAAATACAGTGACGCAAACGTGCCTTGAGTGTGACCGCACTCTGCCGTTCTAGGCAGTTTTAGGCCGTTTTTCAGTGATTTGATGCATCACAAGGCATTGATTTTAAAGGATTTTAAAAGTGAAGTACTTCGCTTCGAACCAAGGTGTCGGGGGTTCGAGTCCCTCCGAGCGCGCCATTTAATCGTTTTAAAATCAAATAGTTAGCTCACTATTTTTAAATTAACCTACTGCCCTAATATCACACTGTGGGGATTTTGTGGGGATAGTGTGGGATCCACCTTGTTTTACTCTCAGAATAGTAAGCTCTTTGCTTTCTCGTCTGCTTTGAATAATTAAATTCGCAGCTTCCAATAAGTTGCTCAACTCGGCCTGAGAATAATGAGTAGTAATCCTGCCAGAACGATGCCCCAACAGATCCTGTCTATCCTCATAACTTACACCAGCTGCTCGAAGCCTTCTTCCAAAAGTGTGTTTTAAATCATGAACTCTTAGATCACTTAGATTTGCTTTTTTACGCGCATTTCGCCAAGCGGTGTTGTTCATGCGTGTAATTGGCTTTCCATTGTAAGAAAACACAAACTCAGAATGAATACCTCTAACCTCCTCAATGACTGCTTTAGCTTCGTCATTAAGAATAACCAGCCGATCTTCCCCATTTTTTACCAGCTGTCTTAACTCTCCATCCCTATTAATATGGCTAGGAATAATAAAGACGCTCGTATTTAAGCTTGAAACATGTTTTTCCCATTCCCAACGTAGCTGACATACTTCTTGCTCTCGGCATCCTGTATTAACTTTAAAACGTGCCATTTGATTTAAATGAACTGGCAACGCTTCTAAGAACCTTGATTGCTCTGACCAAGATAAAGGAAATGGTGCTCGTGCATCTTTAACTGGCAATAATTTAATCTTAGGAGCAACCAGAAGCCACGTTAAACTATTCTCATCAATCCACTCAGTTGCTGCAACGTTTAAAATATGCCGAACTAACTCCAGTGTATTATTAATTGATTTCGTTTTAAGTTTCGCTTCCTGTTTTGCTTTTATAAATGATTGCAACGTTCCTATATGCACTTGCTCCAAGGTCAAATCACCAATAAACGGGCAAATAGACTTTAGGAGTATTGCATCGGTATCAATGCTGGCCTTATGTTGATTTTCATTTAAAAATCGCACAGCAGCTTCTTTAAAACTGCGTTTTGGCCTTACTCCATAAATCGTTGCCTGTCTAATCTCTTCGATCCGCCTGGCTAAGTATTGCTCCGCTTCCTGGAGCGACTTTGTGCCAGTGCTTTCTCGAATGCGATGTCCAAGGACTTGCTTTTCGATATGCCAAACTTGGCCTCTTTTAAATAGTCCTGTTGTTTGTTTACGTCCCATGGCTTTGTACTCCTTTGCTCTTTGCCGCCTGGACGCCCACTACACTGCTTATATTGATCTACCCAAGCATCCAGGTCAAGTCGATCAAACGCTACACCTTGTTTGCCTATAGGAATTTCTATAAGATTAGGTCTTACGAAAGTATTAAATCGATTTCTGTCCATGCCAATATACTTGGGGACATCTTTCAAACGAATAAGCCGAGGTAGTAAAGCGATAGTAGACATATTAAAAACCAAAAAACACGATATGTTGGTTTATTTAAACATATCGTGTTTTTTGGTTCAATTGTTTTTCTTTAATTTTTTGAAAAATAATTTATTTGGAATACTTACTATTCCTCATTGTCCCACTGTAATGCAAACTCGTGTAACTTATTTTGCAATACCGCTTTACTGATTAACTTGGTTTCATACTCTGCAATTAACGTTGGAGAAGCATGTCTATTCATTGCATATTTAACAACCTCCTCATCCTTCGTTTTGCAAATTAATATACCAATCGTTGGATTTTCATGTGCTTTCTTTATGTTTTTATCCAATACTTCTAAATAAAATTGTAATTGTCCTAAATGCGAAGGACTAAATTCGGTGCACTTTAATTCTATTGCAATCATACAGTTAAGTGCGCGATGAAAAAGCAATAAATCCACACGAAAGTCTTTCATTCCTACTTGCAAAGGGTATTCCTCTCCCATCAAACTAAAATCTGGACCAAGTTCAAGTAGAAATTTTTTTAGGTTTGCGACCAAGGCTCGTCTTAAATCTTTTTCTTTGTGATCGTCAGGTAAATTTAAAAACTCAAAAACATAACTGTCTTTAAACTTCCCCTTGCTATCAGGTAATTCTGTCAGCACTGCTGACAGTTTTTGATCGGCAAGCACTGTTCTTTCAAATGTTCCGACGTTTATTAACCTTGAGAAATCGCGCTCAGAGTAATGATGTTTGGCAGCTAAATGCAGATAAAACTTTTTTTCTTCCATAGACTTTGTTTTAGACAAAATGTGCAAATGATTTGTCCACGTAATTTCTGTCAGCACTGCCGACAGTTCTGTATTCTCATGATAAGTCTCGTAAAATTGCTTCATTCTCCATATGTTACGCGCTGAAAACCCCTTAATTATTGTCCGATAGACCAATATAACTGAATAAGAGTTTTATTGACTTGTAGCCAAACTCTGGATTTAGCCTCAGTAATCATTTGATGCACTTTAGCAAAGTCTACCTGGTTATTTCCTTTTAATTCTTTGGCCACTTATAAAATTCCTAAAAAATTATCAAATTGACATACTTAATACATCTGTTGGATGAGAGAACAAGCTACCTTCACAAACTACTTTCGCACTATGCTTTTCGTATAATCGATTTAAATTAGGCTTTAGCGTATCTAGCAAAATCAAATCTGAACCTGCCGTAGCCGCTAGTCGTTTCGCTTCTTCAATAATTTGTTTGCCAAACCCTAACCCCCGATATTTTTTATCTACATAGACATACATCAGTTCACGTGCACTTAACCCACGCGAGTTAGGAAACTCATGTTCTAATAGAGCAAACATCGCTACAGGCTGTCCTGCATAAGTACCAATATACACATCACGGCTAAGCGTATGCATCACGCCTTCCCGATATTCTACCCCTTTATTTCGTATATATCCCCACTCATCTTCAGCCCATTTGGCTGCAAGGGGAATATATTCCATACAATCACTTAATCGTGTAAAAGTAAGTTTGTGCTTTGCTAAAGCGGAACTAAACAATAACATTACAAATACCTCATTTTAATAGGCGAAAGCAGATTCCAAACGTATCAATTTTCTTCGGCCTTGTTCACAAATCATTATGGAGCCTAATCCTATGATTGCCCCAAACATATAATACCAAGCAGGTGAAATAAAATTATTGGTTGTATTTACCAGCCACATCATCACTATAGGTGTTGTACCGCCAAACAATGAAATACCTACATTAAAAGCAACTCCAAACCCACTATAACGATATTGATGAGGAAATAGAGAAACCATATAGGCATTGAGTGGTGCGTAAGTAATAGCAATCAAAATAGACATGAAAACTAATCCCATAGCGATCAAAACTACGTTTCCGGTGGCAAGTAGAATAAAAATGGGAATACTCAAAAGAAATATGCCCACCATACCCAATCGAACTACTTTTAATAGCCCGATTTTGTCTGCTAACAAAGCAGTAAATGGTTCAAGTGTGGCATCAACTGCTAAAGCTATGGTGATAATTAATGTTGCTAAACCAAGTGAAATATGAAAATAACTATGCAGGTATGTAGCAGTAAACACATAGGTTCCGAAAGTCATGATACTCACCAACCATGCTATCCCTATAATACCAGCTACTGCCAGAGGCGCTTCTTTTAGCGCCGCCAGAAAAGGCAAGCGTCGTTTCTCATATTGAGCAATATGTGCATACTCAGGTGTTTCAGTAACATGAGTTCGTAAATAAAAAATTAAAATGCCCGCAATCAAAGCCAATCCAAAACCGATTCGCCATCCCCAGTCTGGCATAAATGAAGCAGTAAAGAATGAAGCTGCCAGGCCAGCCATTATCAAACCAGCACTGTAAGCTGAGCTGGTTAAACAACCATAAAATGCTTTGTTTTCAGGCTTAGCATGTTCAACAAGAAAAATAGCAGATCCAGTAAATTCACTACTTGCGACAAAACCTTGAATAACCCTTAACAAAGTAATAAGAAGAGGGGCTGCAATTCCAATATATTGGTAAGAAGGAACAACGCTTATTAGAGCTGTAGGAATAGCCATAGCTAGAATACTGAGAGTTAAAGCACGTTTTCTTCCGAACTGATCACCAATATAGCCAAAAAATAGTGAACCTATTGGGGCTAATAAGTAACCAACAGCAAATACACCAAAAGCACTTAAAAGCGAAGCAAATTGATTGTCGTTAGGAAAATAAGTCGCTGCAATAATTGGCGCGAAATAGCCAAACAGCGCAAAGTCATACCATTGTAATGCAGTGCCAGAAACGCCAGCGAATAATGCTTTACTCGAAGAGGATATGTTCATCAGCAACTCCTATGCTCAACAAGTTATTAATACCCATTTGGTCACACTTAAAAATTTGCCAATCTAATAAAGCGACCCCACCAATTTTTTTATAAAAATGCCTGGCTTCTCGGTTATTTCGAGATACCCACCACTCTATTCTTGAACAGTCATGAGCAGCTGCTTTACATGCAACATACTTGAATAAAGCACATCCAACTCCTTGACGCCTATACTTAGGAGAAACATATAAATTCTCAATATAAATTCCCCGCGTTACATTGACACAAATGTTATTTTGGGTGTAATTAAACATCACCAAGCCACAAATTTCTTCTTCCACCAAAGCTACACCGATGAAATGGTTAGGCTCATCACAAAAAAGAAGTTCACCAAGCTGTGATTCCGTTATTTTAATTTTATCCAGAATGTTCTCATACTTTGCCAGCTCCAGGATTATTGCATAAATTTGATTCAAATGCTCGAATTTTGCTTGAATTATTGTCACCATAGGATATCTTAATAAGGGTTGTAAATAATGTGATCATAAACTATGAACAAGGATATAGTACTCATTCCTGGAGCATTGGCAACTCCAAAGCTCTGGAAGCAACAAGAACTTTTTCTTCAGCAGGACAAAAAATTAAGGTACGTTGATGTGCTTGACAGCGATTCTATTGAAGAAATAGCTAATCGTTTCATTCCACATGCCCCTAAAAAATTTACTTTAATTGGATTTTCGATGGGGGGTTATATTGCCCTTGAATTGTACCGGCATATTCCAAATAGCATAGAGAAACTTGTTTTAATTAATTCTGCGGCCAAATTAGTATCTGAAAAAGGTCGATTAGAGCGTGAACGCTCACTTGATTTAATGAGTAAAGGAAAATTTGATTTCTTAATCAAGCTTATCTTTAAAAATTCAATTTTTGATAAACAAAAGCATAAGGAGCTATTGCCTCTAGCCCAAGAAATGGCAATGGAGGTTGGGGTTGAGAATTATAAAAATCAACTCAACGCCATTTTAAATAAACCAAATCATTCAACTTTATTACCTTTAATTGAATGTCCGACACTATTAATAGCCAGTAAAGAGGATAATGTCATGCCTCCTGAGCGTTCAGAGCATATGGCAAAGAATATAAAACACTCCAAACTCATTTATATTGAGCAATGTGGCCACATGGCTATGTTGGAGCAACCGGAAAAAATGAACCAAATATTAAACGATTGGCTGTAAGTACTACTGCTGTTACAGGTGTAGCAATGCATAGCGTTGATGAAGATGGAACTATTTGTGTTAACTTAAATGATTATAATGAGTTATCAGACTCAATTCGGTTTCGTGCTAAAATTGATCACTTAACTGAGAAATTAAATTGCCCAAAAGAAATATCTAATTTTTCCATTTCAATGCTTTTTCACGGCGGTCAACGATATTACATTTCCAATCTATATCTTTGGGCTATTCCGTATAGAACTGAAGGATTGTATCGTGGAGATGTTGATCACGACCGCAGTATTTATAATGGCAAAGAGTTTTTTATTCAGCGAGATATAAAGTATGATGCGATGCAAATTCCCATTATTCAAATATTGGAAGCCCGTTACAGATTAAGCACCACATTCGCTATGATTCGTCAATGCGATGAATGTGATTTAATTGTAGAGGCTTATCATTCTGAAAAAATAGCAGATCCCCAAAAGCTTTACTACCAAGTCAGAGATCCGTTTGAACAATTTATATGCCTTTTTTTGGATGCGATGTTGCCTGAAATAAAAACGGCTCTACCAAATCAAAAATGGTTAGCGCTGTTTAATGATCAAGAGTTCAGAAACAATGTAATTATGCGAAAAGCAGTTAAAAAAACACTATCCCAACTCACACCAAGAGAACTGCAATGCTTAACTATGATTTCCAAGGGTATGACTATAAAAAAAATCTCTGAATATCTCCATCTATCCAGTGAAACAGTAAATACCCATGCCAAATCAATACGAACTAAAATGAACTGCGCTAATATTACCGAAGCGGTCTCAAAAGCATTTCGTTTAGGACTATTATCGTAAAATACCCAAATTTGGGGATAGGATATCTTGCTGAACATTTTATACTCCATCATGTTGTCATAATATTTACACGGAGTTGTAACATGGGATGTATTTTAGAATTTAACGATGGCTTTCGATTTGATTTTGCTCAAAATAAATGTAAGCAGAAACTATGGATTGATATTTTACTACGATTTAGCAAGTCAAATATCGAACATTTAGCACACATTCTTGACGTGCCAGTTAAAACGTTAGTTCAAGTTCACCAGGGAAAATCTTACCTAGAAGATGAAGCAGCTAAATGTTTGGGTCAGTTGTTCTTAGTCACATTTTGTGACTAAGAATTATCCTGAAATGCTGCTTAAAACCTTTATCGTTTAAATTTAAGAAAATGAACTTATTTTTTACAGGGGATGTTGTTCCAATATTTAACTAATTAAGTACTGTGCTCTCATTGCACTTAGTAAAAATTATTAAGCAGCTATGATAAAATCCTTGCTTACTTAAAATAGTTTTATACACATGATGCATGTACAAAATAGCTCTCAGCTTAGACCAAATATTAAAAGGATCATGATTATCGGCAGACCTGGGAGTGGAAAGTCAACTTTCTCTGTTCAGCTGCAAAAGAAATTGAATCTCCCGTTATTTCATTTGGATAAATATTTTTTTGAAAAAAACTGGGTCGAACGTGATTATCAAGAATTTTTATCCTCACAAAAGGAAATGATTTCCTTAGCTAGGTCCGGGGATCTGGAACAAAATTCAGGAAAAATAAGAGCTATTCCCGGTTTGTTAGTTCATTCACCTTACTCTCAGAATGGCTTATCCACAAGTCCATAGGCCAGGAGAGCTT
>NZ_RZGQ01000010.1 GCF_003989735.1 Legionella sp. km772
AAATCAAATAATCACTATAAAGATCAAGCATATCCATTTAATTCCCTCCCTAAAATTAAGGGCGGAATTCTAATGCTTTTTAGTCAAACTACAAGTTTATGTGCGTAACATGAGTTACTAACCCGCTATGCTAGGAGTTTGTGTGAAAAAAATTAAATGGCTTTCTTTAGTATTTTAACCACGAGTTATTTTATTACGCCCGGTGCGCTTGCGAATACTGCCGGTGCTTGTTGTAACACTGAATGCGAAACACAATACAGTACATCGTCCTCAGGGTATAGCACTTCTGGAGCGAATACGATATGCGCATGCAGTGGCTCGCCTAGTATTACGGTCTCTACCAACAATTGTACTAATGGCAACTAATTTAACAGAGGCGGAACAGGAGGCTATTTGAATTGGCAAAAGATCTGCCGCAAAACAAACTATTTTGGTATACCGGTTTTGCTGGCTATCGCTGTCATTCTACAGCCTAGAGTTTCCAACGCTTATGCATCCAGTTCCACTGTGCTGGATTCGCTAAAATGATCCGCTCTAAAGCCCGGTTATAAGCTAAGGTATTGTAATATAGGGACTCTTTTGTGGAGCCATAATCTTGCCAAGGAATGGGTTCATGGAATTCTAATACATGTTGGCCATTAGCCAAACGATAACCTGCAGCAGGAATAACCGGCACCCCGGTATGACGCGCTAATGTAGCTAAGCTACGATAAGTACCTGCTTTCTTGCCAAAAAATTCTACCGCAATGCCATCACGATTAACTAAGGAGGCGTGTTGATCTAAAACAAAAATGACCGCATGATTTTGATCTAAGGCCGCGCATACTTTATCTAGAGAGTTTTTTTTAGGGATAACATTCAAACCCGCATTATAATAATTTTTAAACATCATCCGTTCTAGAGCTTTGAAGCGCAGAGTTCTTCTTATAAAATGAAATTGCCCTTGAAACTCTTTAAAATTAAGTACTCCCCCCAGCGGAGCAAATTCCCAATTACCAAAATGTCCCGTCACCACTAAGACACCTTTATTTTGCGCAACCACCGACAGCATATGCTCATGACCAATGACCTGCACTTTATTTCTTAAACGCTCCTCACTCATAAACCTTAACTGCATGGCCTCTTTAAACGACGTAGCCAAATGAGAATAGTAGGATTTTGCTAAATGAATTTTTTCTGCGCGGTTTAATTGCTCGCCAAAAACTTGGTCTATGTTAGCCAGAACCAAGCGGCGGCGATAGGGAATAAACCGATAAAGAAAACGCCCCGCTAAGCTAATCGGGAGGGCTTTAATTTTATGCGTTATATTATTCACAAGCTTTTAACACCAAACAAGCATTCATGCTGGCAAACCCACGATTAATTAGCAAGGCGTAATCCGTGTTTAGCTCCTGATGATCCGGGCTTAAAGATAAGGATGCGCAAGCCGATGCTTTTTTCTCTAAATTAGCAATACCAGGAGCGCAACGATGTTCTAAGGCATAGCTTGTCATTACGGCATCAATAACTCCAGAGGCACATAGAGTATGCCCCATAGACCATTTAAATGCAGACACGGGGGTATGGTGCTGAGCAAAAAGCGCATTTATAGCAGCAGCTTCACTATCATCGGATTTAGTGTTGCCATTACCATGAGCAACAATTAAACCAATAGCCTCAGGAACTAAATCAGTAGCCTTTAGGGTATTTGCTATTAAAGAAGCCAACTGCCCACCTTCAGTCTCGATAGAAAATAGCCCCTGCCCTTCACTGGCAGTTAGGCCACCCATCAGTTCAGCATAGCAGGTTGCATTACGCGCCTGCACACTAGCCTCACTTTCTAATACGAGAGCCGCAGCGCCATCGGCCAAAATAGTCCCATCATGGGCTTGATCAAAGGGTTTTAAATGCCGCTCACTTAAAACCCCAAGTTGTTCGTAGTAAAACATGGCTTGTGGTTCAATGCCAGTATCATAAGCAACCACCACCGCCCGCTCTGCTTGTCCAGTGCGGATTGCATGATAGGCCTCTAAAATAGCTTGCGCACCACCAACGGCATGATTGGTCACATTATGATTTACCCCTTTAAAGCCATAAGTAATACCGGTATAAGCTAACACGTTGTTAGGTAAAATACGTAGTAGCCACATGGGGTGAACTTCATCAAATAATTGTTCGGCAAAAGCCTGCATGTTGGCTTGAGTTTTTGCAATTAAGGGTAAAAAGTCATATTGTTGGAAATACTTATTTCCGGGAGAGCCTACATAGACTGCAGTTTGCTCATTAAAATCAGAGACTGACTCTAAGTTATCACGATAGCTAATCATGCCACTATGTTCTACCGCTTTTACCGCCGCATGAATTCCCATCACGTCTTGACGCGAAATCACCTTAATTAATTTACGGTCAGGTAACATCTTAGCCGCTTGAAAATTCTTTAACTCGCCGCCTAAATGACAAGCCCATTGATTTATCGCCCAGTCCTCGACAGCCGCAATCCCTGATTGCCCTGCTAATACCGAATTCCATGTTTCATCAGCACTAGCTCCAGAGGCAGTTAAGGCGCTACGCCCAGTGATAAATACCCTGTTGAGATCAGTCATTATAATGCTCCTTCATACTGCGGATGCTTAAATAACAAGCAGCTGTTAGAACCGCCAAATCCAAATGAGTTCGATATAACCACTGCTAAAGATTTTTCACGCGGGCCATCCACAATGTAGTCTAAATCACATTCGGGATCAGCTGTTGTTAAATTGGCTGTTTTAGGAAGACGTGATTGCTCAATAGCCTTAACCGAAAGCACGGCCTCTAAAGCACCTGCTGCGGCAATTAAATGGCCGGTTTGGCTTTTAGTGGAACTAGTCGGTATAGAGGTAGCCCGCTCACCAAAGACTACTTTAATCGCATTGGTTTCGCTTAAGTCATTCATTTTAGTCGAGGTTCCATGTGCGTTGATATAATCCACTTCATCAGCGCGCACTCCTGCATCGCGTAGAGCACCTTCGATGGCTTGTAAAGCACCATCGCCGTTAGGATGTGAATCAGTAATCCGATAGGAGCTCAATGAGTTTCCTTCACCTGCTAATTCTGCATAAATGTGAGCACCACGAGCTTTTGCTTTATTCCATTCCTCTAAAATTAAAAAAGCAGCGCCTTCCCCTAATACAAAGCCATTTCGAGTTCCATCAAAAGGACGACTAGCCGTATGAGGGGTTTCATTATAAGTCGACAAGGCACCTAGCAGGCAAAAACTAGAAAGCCCCAAGGGATTTATCATTGAATCGAAACCGCCAGCCAACATAAAATCAGCCTCGCCGCGGCGAATAACTTGCATGGCGAGTCCTAAGGCTTGGCCGCCGGAGGCACAAGCAGTATGTACGGAGGTTGCATAACCCTGAATACCAAACTGCTGGATCAATAAAGATAAACCTGAATTAGAAGTGGTTTTGCCAAAATCATTTAACTTATAAAATTCTTTTTTATTGGCCTGCAACAAATCCCAGTTTACCTCCCCATCTGGAGCGCAGCTTTGTTGAAAGCGATGTAAGTAATCAAATTCTGCAGTCATCATCCCGCTGCCAACGACTACGCCCCATTTCCCGGCGGTTTGAGCCGTAGGGTGAATTCCTGCATCATCAAAGGCTTGTTGGGCAGCAGAGAGTGCGTAATAAGTAAATGGCATGGCAAAGCGTAAATGCTTCCCATTATGCCTGGTATCAGGCTTAAAGTTTTTTACTTCCGCCGCAATCCTAGTAGGGAAAGCCTGGGCATCAAAATGAGTAATCGGTGCAATACCCGATTTTCCTGCCATCAATTGGGTCCAGGTGGAGTCCACATCATTTCCCAAAGGAGATACAATGCCCACGCCAGTAATAGCTACTCGTTTCTTATTCATATTCTTTACCCTTTTGCGTTCAATACCACTTCAACAACACAAACTCTTTTACCCTCTACTTCACAACGACAAGCTAAGATTAACTCATGATGAGACTGTTGTTTTACTTTCATAGAACAAAGTACCACCTCACCAGGTTGTACGAAAACGTTCATCTTAATTCGGCGCAGCTCCACGATTTGATAGCGTTCAGTCAAAGAGGCAATAATAAGGAATTGCTCAGTTAACTGCTGGATACACTCCAACAACACCGTCATGGGTAAGACGGGCTTTTTTGGGAAATGATCCGGGAAATAAGGCGCTGCGCGCGTAATTCTTTTTTCCGCACTAATACTCTCACCAGGGATGGAATCAATAAGGCGATCAAAAGTCATTGCGGTATAAGGCAGAATGTTCATGTCTAGTGTATGGGGTATATCGGAGTTCACTGAAGAACTTATCTGCGCCCAATCTCCCGGGCGATAAATTTCCTGGTATTGCGCCCGCACCTCTTGCGAAGAAATGAAATCGGTCATTGGCAATAAGGGGCCCAAAGCACCTTCAATAATGAAAACGGGCTCATTACCTACTCGGGCGATGCTATGATACTGAACGGCGGTATCATCAACCGCGTCAATATAGGATTCTAATAACAAAGTTTCACCAAGATAAGCAGGCCGACAGACACGAGCACTGGCAACTACTCCTGCAACAGGCCGCAAGCTAAAATCATTATGCGCCATCACATTCCAAGCAGCAAGCTGCCCTAAGGTTTCGCCAATTAAGGAGGAAATAAAACAAGGTTGCCCTTGTTTATCGAGCGTTAAACAGCGGTCGTCTTGAGTAATATGCTTCAATCCCCTAATGAACTCACCAGGGGAAGATTCAATGATCCGATCAACAAATAAAAAACGCATTATTAAGCTACAGTTTCCGCTGTTTGGCTTGCGGCAACGACCAGCTTACAAAAAGTTTCAACCGTAAATAACATAGGAATTTCGTTGACTTTCATGTTGGCTTTGAATTGCTCAGCGGGGACTTCGCTTAAATAATTTTTTAAAGAAGCGAGGCCTTGCTCAGTTAAAACGCCACCTTTTTCAAACTCATCTTCAGCTAATTCACCGCGAGCATTTTTTTCTAATTGGCCACGAGGAATCTTAATTTTAAATTCTTTTTCTAGCTGAAATACTAAATCAAGAAAATCAATTGATTCCGCACCTAAATCAGCAATTAACCGACTGTTTAAAGAAACTTCCTCTTCATCAATTACTAATACATCAGCAACAATTTGCCTAACTTTAGGATAAACACCTGCTACATTCATTATTTTTCCTCAGAACGAACCTAGATCACAAAGGAGCTGATTATAACATATATTTTTTTTTTATCATCTTTAAGCGCAGCAAAAGTATAAATTTTAACCGCCAACCCACCCGTGCAGTAGGAGTTGGCTTCTCGCCTGGTTAACCAATTTGACTATAACCTGCATCAACAAACAAAGTATGAGCATTAATCATAGAGGCTTCCGGCAAACATAATAAATAAACCGCATTAGCCACATCTTCTGGTGTTAAAGGCCGATCTGCTAAAGAATGGGCTTGATACTCATCCAAGAGCTGTTCACGATTAGGGAAATGTTTCAGGGCATCGGTATCAACAACCCCGGCAGAAATAGTATTCACGGTAATCCCATTAGGCGCTAATTCTAAACTCAAAGACCGAACTAAAGCTTCCAACGCCGCTTTTGATGCACCGATAAAGGCATAATTAGGAATAGCACGTATTGCCCCCAAACTAGAAAGGGCAATCACCCGTCCCCCTTTAGGCATTAATTCACGGGCTTCACTAACTAAGTGATTTAATGCTAAGGCATTGGTTTCAAGACACCACCGCCAATGTTTAGTAGACATTTTTAATGCCGGCTTTAAAACCCCACTTGCAGCATTGCTCACTAAAAAATTGAGCTGGGAAAAATGCTCTTTAAATTGAGCAAAAACCTCTTTCACTGACTGGTGATCAGCCACATTCGCTTGCAAGGCTACTGCCTTGCGTCCTAAAGCTTCAATTTCTTTAACTAATTGCTGCGCTTCATCTGAACTATTATAATAAACTAATGCGATATCAGAACCAGCTCGTGCTAATTTTAAAGCGGTCGCCTTACCTATTCCACGTGCTCCCCCAGTTATTAAAGCAACTGTTCCTGGAAATTGTAAACTCATTAAAAATGCCTCTAGTATAAAAAAGCACCAAACTACCCGGATTCTGCATCGCTGTCAATCAGAGTAAGGGATTTATTAGTAAATTACCTTGTGTCTAAAGCTCTAAGTTTGTACCATTTGCCCCATGATGAATTTATCCGCACCGTCAATGAAGTACTCTTGGTCTAAAACTGTTTTTCCTATCGCCGCCCTTTTTTCATTTCGCATGTTAGGGTTATTTCTTTTAATCCCGGTCTTTACCCTTTATGCGGCTGACTTTAAAGGTGCAACACCAGCGCTCATTGGCATTGCCTTGGGTGCATATGGTCTTAGTCAAGGCTTCTTGCAGATGCCTTTTGGGCTTTTATCGGATAAATGGGGACGTAAGCCAATAATTACGCTCGGACTCATTTTATTTATTATTGGGAGTTTCCTTGGTGCATTCACCGACTCCATTTATGGCATAATTTTGGCGCGTACTTTACAAGGTACTGGTGCTGTAGGAAGTGTATTAATTGCTTTACTTGCTGATTTAACACCCGATGAATCCCGTACTAAGGCGATGGCGGTTATTGGGATGACTATTGGTCTTTCCTTCAGTCTTGCAATGGTCATCAGTCCTGCGCTTTCGAAAAGTTATGGTCTTGCAGGAATTTTCTATTTAACCGCCTTTTTGGCCATTTTGGGCTTATTATTACTCCATATTGTTATCCCTAACCCGGATCAAGAGCGTTTTCATGGCGACAGTGAAACTAATCCAGCTCTGCTCCGCTCTGTATTAAGCAATACCCATTTACTGCATTTAAATTTTGGTATCTTTTGCCAGCATTTTATCCTAACCTCGACCTTCTTTGTCCTGCCCTTAATCTTGAACTACCACATTGAGCAAAAAGACCTCTCCCAACCCTGGTCGTTTTATTTAGTACTTATGATAGTGGCATTCATTGCGATGATTCCTTTCATTATTTACGGCGAGAAAAAACATAAAACCAAATTGGTCTTTTTAAGCTCGGTGCTATGCACCGCATTGGCCCAGGGCATTTTAATTTTTGCCGGAAAGCACTGGTATAGCCTATGTGCACTAATGCTCTTATACTTCATTGGATTTAATATCTTAGAAGCCTTATTACCCTCACAAATTTCTAAACAAGCAAACCCCAATAGTAAAGGAACAGCAATGGGGGTTTACTCCACCGCGCAATTCCTGGGCATTTTTGCAGGAGGTACCTCTGCAGGCTTTTTATACGCCTGGCAGCAAGATAAAAGCATTTTTATTGCCAATACCTTACTAAGCCTCCTATGGTTGTTCTCTTCTTTGCCTATGAAAATGAAATCAACCACCACCCTTATTCTATCTTGGCCGAATCAAGAACGAGCCAGTGAGGATTTAGTTAGCAAGCTATTAAATTTAGCAGGAGTTAAAGAAGTAGTATTCGCTGAGGAAGAATCAGTAATTTATATAAAGATTAATAAAGAATTGTACCATGTAGGCAGTGCAGAGTCGCTAATAAAGGAATATGCGATTAATTAAGCCCTACGAAATAAGCAACAAATTCGATATACTATCGTACTAACTTTCGCACAGGAGATTTTTATGGCTAGAGGCATTAATAAAGTAATTTTAGTAGGCAATGTAGGCGGAGATCCTGAGGTTCGTTATATGCCTAACGGTAATGCGGTTACCACTCTATCAATCGCAACGAGTGAATCTTGGAAAGATAAAGCCACTGGAGAAAAACAAGATCGTACTGAATGGCATCGGGTCGTTTGTTTCAATCGCTTGGGAGAAATTGCTGGGGAATACGTACGCAAGGGTTCTAAACTTTACATTGAAGGGAGTTTACGTACACGCAAATGGCAAGATCAACAAGGACAAGACCGCTACACCACCGAAATTATCGCTGCAGATATTCAAATGCTAGACAGTAAAGGAACTGGCGGCCCAAGTTATGAAGAGGCTCCACCAGCCTATCAACAAAGTAGCGCGCCCGCCTACCAGCAGCAAAAACCAAGTTCAGCACCAGCCATGCATGATGCCTTTGATCAATTAGATGATGATATCCCATTCTAGGACCCCAAACTATAGAAAACCCCTTTCTTTTAGGGGTTTGGCCTAGATGTCCTTATAGATTTGCCTGGTCATTTTCCCACCCAATTGATTTAAATTCACAGGTTCTGGAGCTCAAATTTAAATGGGTAAATCCTGGATTACAAGCTTTGGCAATATAGCCATGGTAATGTTTTCATTTCGAACTCTGGATTAGCATACTTACAATAAGCAGCCTCCGCTGTTAGGCCGTTAAAAGATGATTGAGCTTAAATAGACTCCCGCAGTTTTTAATTATCCCTGATAAGCTGCACAAGAAATCTGATTTAAAGCTTAAACCCTTGCGACCAAAGGGCTTCTATCTCGCGTTCGCCCCAAAAACAGTTATGCCACGGCTAGAAGCCGTGACAAACAAAACGTTTAGTTCTCGCCCGCGTTTTCTAATGGACTTAAGGCTGGGTAATTACTTCCAGCTGCAAAGGAATAAGCCGTACCGGATACTGTTATAACACTAGGCACCGCATTGGTTGCCGTAAAAGCACCATTTGTTAGTGTTATATTCTCCACTGCAGTAGTTCCCGCTGTCCCAGTTAGCGCATAAGGAGAGGATTCGGGGATAGCCTCGGTATTATTAACATAGAGGGCCTGGGCAATGACCGTTGTAGCCGCATTAGCTGCCGTGTTGCAAGTTGGAGAGAGCTTATAAAAATAACAGGTGGTGTTACCAGGCAAGACATCCAAAGTAGCGCAAAGAGTAGTCTTCTTCCAAATATTAACCCGTGCAGGAAGTTTGATACCCACCGTGCTTGATGCAGTCGCATTATAGGTAATACAAATGTCTTCCAAACCAACTGCAGCGTGCACAACACTGTTTAAAAAAAAAGTAGCCGCGATAATACCTAATCTTTTATTATATCGATTCATTTGTTGTCCTTAACGTAAATAGGGTTATTCTTGAGAAAGCTCTGAGCCTGACTGCAGTCCTGGTTCAAGATAATCAGCGGTTATCGTATATAGAGTACCCGCTGTAATGACGCTAGGGGCTGCGTTAGTAGCTGTCCAAGCTCCATTTCCTACGGTTAAATGCTCTACAGAGGTCGTACCAGAAGAGCCTGTTAACTGGTAGGCGGTAGAAGCAGGAATAGCTAGGGTTCCATTAACGTAAAGTGGTTCAACAAGGACCTGAGTTGCAGCTGTTGCTGCTGTATTACAGGTAGCACTTTGGGTGTAGCGATAGCATTCGGTTGAACCTGGGTCCACATAGATGACCCCACAGAGGATATTCTTCTGCCAGATTGAAACTTTGGCTGCCACTTTAAACCCAACAGTTGCTGATGATGTAGCATTATAATAGATACATACATCTTCCAGGCCCACTGCTGCATGGCTCGCAGTAGTTACTAGAAAAGCGGCGGTAATAAGACAACTTTTTCTATTCATAAGTTTCATTATCGTCCTTAATTTTGTATTATATGTTTATTTTGGAAACAATCTGATAGTCTAAATTTTATTTAACAGGCTAAATTAAACTATCATCTTCAAAAGATAGCTTTCCATGAGAATAAATACAAGATTTTAGATAGTTTGTTCCATTTTCTTTGGCAATACCAGAGTAAAAATACTGGACAATATCATAGGTAGTTAAGAAACCGGGAGGAAGGATAATATGGGACAGAACTACAGGAGCGACAGCTAGGGCTGGTTAATTCGGATCAATATCGGGAAAGAAAGGTATGCGCTCTAATAATGAGGGCAATAAAAAACCCGCCTAAAGCGGGTTTAAAATAATAGATTTTGCTTTAATTTATTCTTCAGAAGCAACAGGTCGATCTAAAAGTTCAACAATAGCCATTGGTGCATTATCGCCATCTCTAAAACCACATTTGATGATACGAATATAACCGCCTGGTCTTTTAGCAAAACGTGGGCCAAGATCAGTAAATAGCTTACCTACTGCTGACTTAGAACGTAAGATGTTAAAAGCATGACGACGCGATGCAACTGAATCAGCCTTACTAACAGTAATTAAAGGCTCAATGTAGCGACGTAAATCTTTAGCTTTGGGCAGAGTTGTTTTAATTAACTCATGCTCAATTAAAGAGCAACACATGTTAGAAAACATAGCTTTACGATGACTACTAGTACGGCTAAAACTACGGCCCGAATTACGGTGACGCATAACAAAGACTCCTAAATATTACTCGCCTAGACTTGCTGGCGGCCAATTCTCAAGTTTCATTCCTAACGATAAAGATCTAGAAGCTAAAACATCCTTAATTTCAGTTAGAGACTTCTTACCTAAATTAGGAGTTTTTAATAATTCATTTTCAGTTCTTTGAACTAAATCGCCTATATAATGGATATTTTCTGCTTTTAAGCAATTTGCAGAGCGAACAGTTAACTCTAAATCATCAACAGAACGTAATAAAACGGGATCAAAGTCATTACGCTCTTTGTTGTCAGAACGTGATTCTTCAAATTTCATATCCACAAAAGCATGTAGCTGTCTTTGAAGAATACTGGCTGAAATGCGTATAGCCTCTTCAGCATCGATAGTTCCGTTTGTTTCTAATTCAATAGTTAATTTATCAAGGTCGGTTCTATTTTCAACCCTTGCGCTATCAACAAAATAAGCAACTCGTTTAACAGGTGAAAAACCATTGTCTATTTTTAACTTACCAACAGATTTGTGTTCAATTTCATCGTCAAAATGACGAACAAATGAATCTGTATTATGAAAGCCTATTCCACGCTCAACTTTCATAGTAATGTTCAATTTGCCTTTCTCATTTAGGTTAGCAATAACTAACTCAGGATTGATAATTTCTAATCCATGAGTTAATTGAATATCGCCTGCAGTAACTTGGCAAGGGCCTTGTTTATTTAAAGTCACATAGCCTTCTGTACCTACAGTCATTTTAATTGCTACTAGTTTAAGATTAAGCAATAAATCAACTACGTCTTCTTGTACTCCCTCAATAGTGCTGTACTCATGGAGAACGCCATCAATGGACGCCTCAGTAATAGCACTACCTGGCATAGATGATAATAATATACGTCTCAAAGCATTGCCGAGCGTGTGACCAAATCCTCGCTCCAATGGCTCTAGAACGATTCTAGCTTTATATGTTGACTCAGCCTGTACTTTGAGGACTTTAGGTGTCAGCATTTCATTGATTTCAGTATACATTCAGCTATTTCTCCGAGCTTACTTAGAGTAAAGTTCCACAACGAGGTTTACGTTGTAGTCTGAAGACAAGTCAGTTAATGTTGGTGCTGTAGAAAACGTACCCTTGAACGAAGAGGTATCTACAGTAATCCAATCACAAGGTGCTCTTTGCTCAGACAAAGCTAAAGCAGCTTGAATTCTGCCTTGACTCTTAGCCTTTTGACGAACAGTAATAACATCACCAGCACTTACTAAAAATGATGGAACATTAACTATCTTATCATTAACAAGTATTGCCTTATGGGTAACAAGTTGCCTAGCTTCTGCACGGGTGCTTGCAAATCCCATGCGATAAACAACGTTATCTAAACGTCTTTCTAAAAGACTCATCAGGTTTTCACCAGTTGAACCTTTTTGCTTTGCTGCTAATTTATAATAATTACGGAATTGCTTTTCAAGAACACCATATAGTCTTCTAATTTTTTGCTTTTCTCTAAGCTGAATTCCATAACTGTTTAAACGTGGTTTATTCGCACCATGCTGTCCAGGCAACTTTTCAGATTTGCACTTGGATTTATGATCACGAACACCACTTTTTAATAGTAAATCAGTGCCTTCACGACGTGATAATTTACACTTTGGACCAAGATATCTAGCCATTAATTACTCCTGAGTCTTATACACGACGTTTTTTAGGTGGTTTACATCCATTATGGGGTATACCAGTAACATCGGTTATTTCAACAATTTTAAAATCTTGAGTTATTAATTCACGAATAGTTGACTCTCTTCCAGGGCCAGGACCATGAACAAATACTGCAACAGATTTCATACCATATTCTTTAGCTACAGCGGCAGCACGCTCAGTTGCAACTTGAGCAGCATAAGGAGTACTCTTTCTTGAGCCTCTAAAGCCTGAGCCACCTGAAGTAGCCCAACATAACGCATTACCTTGTCGATCAGTAAAGGTTACAATAGTATTATTAAAAGAAGCATGAACGTGTACGATACCATCAGATACTACACGCTTCGCCTTCTTGCGTACTTTTTGCTGTTTTGACTTAGTTATTGCCATCTTATGTTCCTACATGAAAAATCAGTTACTAGTGCCTTTTCTACGGCCTTTTCTTGTACGAGCATTAGTTTTCGTACGTTGACCTCTTAAAGGTAAGCCTCTTCTATGTCTTAATCCTCTATAGCAACCAAGATCCATTAGTCTTTTAATATTCATGGTTACCACACGACGTAGATCGCCTTCTACAGTCATTTTTGCGATTTCTACACGCAAAGCTTCAAGTTGAGCATCAGATAACTGTGAAACCTTTGCTGAAGGTTCAATATCAAGACTGGTGCATAACTTTAAAGATGTTGTCTTACCAATACCATATATAGCTGTTAAAGCAATTACCACATGTTTGTGGTCAGGTATGTTCACTCCTGCAATACGAGCCATTAGCTTCTCCGAACGTTATTTTGTTCTGTCGAAAGGGACAGAAGAATACTATTTTTGTAAAACAAAATCAAGTTGATTAACCTTGTTTTTGTTTATGTCGGGCATCTTTACAAATTACACGTATAGTGCCACTTCTTTTAATAATTTTGCAATTGCGACAAATGCGCTTTACAGATGCTCTTACTTTCATTCCAAAACTCCGATAAAGATCATAATAGACCAGGTAACTTAGTACCTTTAAAGTTAGCCTTTTTCATTAACGAATCATATTGCTGAGTCATTAAATGGGCCTGTATTTGAGCAACAAAATCCATAATAACTACGACAATAATCAATAATGATGTACCACCAAAATAGAAAGGCACATGCCATGTATACATTAAAATTTGTGGCAACAAACATACTAGAACTAGGTACAATGCACCAATTAGAGTTAAGCGAGTCATTACTGAATCTATATATTTAGTAGTTTGCTCACCAGGTCTAATACCAGGTATGTAGGCGCCAGATTTCTTCAAATTCTCAGCGGTATCTTTGGGATTAAAAACTAACGCTGCATAAAAGAAGGCAAAAAACAATATTGCAATAGCATACACGATCAAGTACAAAGGTTGACCAGGTGATAAGGCCATTCCTACGTCAGACAACCAGCTCATACCTTTAGTATGGGAAAAAAATTGCGCCAAAGTAGCCGGAAGTAAAATAATACTTGAGGCAAATATTGGTGGAATTACCCCTGACATATTAATTTTTAATGGTAGATGACTGGTTTGAGCTGCATATACCTTCCGGCCTTGAGTCCGTTGAGCATAATTCACCCGTATACGCCTTTGAGCACGCTCCATAAAGACGACAAAGCCGGTTACCACTACGACCACAACAGTAACAACCACTAAGGTTAACGCTTGCATCTGACCTTCTTTAACTTGCTGTAACACTGAAGCTATTGCTACTGGCATACTAGAAACAATACCAGAAAAGATGATCAGGGATATCCCATTACCCACACCCTTTTCAGTAATTTGCTCACCGAGCCACATGAGGAACATTGTCCCTGTGACCAAAGTCACTACTGCTGTAAAATAGAATGAGAAATCAGCTTGCAATGCAATTTGTTGTCCTGCCAACCATCGCGCCATCCCTAAAGATTGAAACACTGATAGTAATAAAGTCAAATATCTGGTGTACTGATTTATTTTTCTACGTCCAGACTCACCTTCTTTCTTTAGCTGCTCCAACTTCGGAGATACTACAGAAAAAAGTTGAATGATAATTGACGCAGAAATATAAGGCATTATTCCAATAGCGAATACAGTTACACGCGATAAAGCTCCACCAGAAAACATATTGAACAATCCAAAGATTGTATTTTGCTGCTCATTAAAGAAATTAGCCAATCTTGTTGGGTCTAATCCTGGAACAGGAATATGGGCACCAAGACGATAAACTAAAATTCCCAGAATAACAAACATTAATCTAGATTTTAATTCAGCCAAACCACCAGTGGATTGGCCCGAGGTATGTTTTTGGTTTTTCATAGTCACTCTTCTATGCTACCGCCTAAACCTTCAATGGTTGAACGAGCGCCTTTAGTGACTCTTAAACCTTTAAGCTTGATGGCTTTTGTTAATTCACCAGATAAAATAACTTTAACATCTTTAATATTAGAGTTAATTAATCCAGCTTGACGTAATACATTAAGATCAATTACTTCAGCTGTTAATTTTTCAAGTTCATTAAGGCATACTTGGTCAACAGTTTTACCTACACGAGATTTGAATCCCATTTTTGGTAAACGGCGTTGAATGGGCATCTGGCCGCCTTCAAAGTTTATTTTATGAAAGCCACCTGCTCTAGCTTTTTGACCTTTGTGACCTTTACCACTCGTTTTACCTAGACCTGAACCAATACCTCTACCTAAGCGTTTTTTAGAGGGTCTTGAACCAGGATCTGGTGATAATGTATTTAAGTTCATTATACACTCTCCTCCACCAACAATAAGTAGTTAATTGCATTTACAAGACCACGAATCGCTGGAGTATCATTGTGAGAAACACTAGAGTTAGTTTTACCCAAACCTAGTTGTTTAGCAATGTTAATATGCTTTGGCTTTCTACCAATTAAGCTTTTAACTAATGTAATTTTGATTGTCTTTTCCATTATTAACCCGCCATAACTTCATCAACAGTTTTACCACGTTTGGCAGCAACGTAGTCAGGAGTACCAATATTAGTTAAAGCACCAATAGTAGCTCGTACAATATTACTTGGATTTGTTGAGCCAATGCTTTTTGCAAGAATATTATGGACACCTAATACTTCTAATACTGCACGCATTGCACCACCAGCGATAATCCCCGTACCTTCGCTTGCAGGCTTCATAAATACTTTAGAGGCACCATAAGTCCACGTAATTTCGTGGAATATAGTAGATCCAGCTAGAGGAATATAAACCATATTTTTCTTCGCTTGATCCATTGCCTTTTGAATCGCAATTGGCACTTCACGAGCCTTACCACGACCAAAGCCAACTTTACCTTTACCGTCGCCTACCACAACTAAAACAGCAAAGCCAAAAACACGTCCGCCTTTAACAACTTTAGCAGTACGAGTTACTGATACTAACTTTTCTTGATAACCATCAGATTTGGTTGATTCATCGAATGCCATAGTTGTTCCTTAAAAATCTAATCCAGCTTCGCGAGCACCTTCAGCAAGCGCTTTCACTCGGCCATGATATTTATAGCCTGCACGGTCAAATGCAACCTCAGTAATACCCTGATCCTTAGCGCGCTTACCTAAAAGCTTGCCCACTAAAGAAGCTTGATCTACTTTACATTTGCCAGATAAGCTAGCTCTTATTTCTTTATCAATTGTTGAGCATGTTACCAAAACTTTATCACCGAGTGTGTCAGCTTGGACTATTTGTGAATAGATATGCATTCCACTTCTATATACAACTAATCTTGCTCTACCCGATTTACGGATTAAAGCTTTTGCTTTTAATCCACGTCTGTTACGCGAGATTTGCTTATTCATTACTTATACCCTATTTCTTCTTGGCTTCTTTACGAGCAATTACTTCACCAGCATAGCGTATACCTTTACCTTTATAAGGCTCTGGTGGTCTAAATGCTCTGATCTCAGAAGCTACTTGGCCCAGAATTTGTTTATCAACACCTTTTAGTACGATAGTCGTATTATTTGGAGTCTCTACAGTAACTCCTTTAGGTAATTCATACTCAATCGGATGAGAATAACCTAAAGCCAAGCTAATTGATTTATCCTTAGCTTGCGCACGATATCCCACACCTACTAATTCAAGGGTTACGACAAAACCTTCAGTAACACCATGAACCATATTACTTATTAATGCTCTTGCTGTTCCAGCATGAGCCCAAGCTTTAGGGTCATTTGCTGCTGGCGCAAATTCTAATTGATTAGCTTCTGTATTCTTAGTAATACTCACTAATCGATTAATTTTTTGTGTTAACGTTCCTTTTGGCCCTTTAACTGTAACTTCACCATCCACCACTGTTACTTCAACATTGGCAGCATGCTTTACTGGGGCTTTTGCTACTCTAGACATATCATTCCTCGCAAGTATTAAGCCACTTCACAAATGACTTCGCCACCTACACCTTTTGATCTCGCAGATATATGCGTCATTATACCTTTGGATGTAGATAATATAGCCACACCGAAACCAGGAATTGATGATAAATCTTTATAAGATTTATAAACTCTTAGCCCAGGTCTGCTTATTCTTTTAATTAGTTCAATAACTGGTCTACCATGGTAGTACTTAAGTTTTAAAGTTATTGACTTTAAATTATTTTCTAATGTTTCAACGAAGTAGTTTTCAATATAACCTTCTTCTTTTAAAACACGAGCAATTTCTTCTTTTAATTTAGAAGAAACCAATGTTATCTGCTGATGTTTAGCGCCTTGACCATTTCTAATTCGGGTTAGCATATCAGCTACTGGATCATGCATACTCACAATCGTTCTCCAAAAAAATTACCAGCTTGACTTTCTGCCGCCAGGTACGTTACCCACCATAAGTTGTTGTCTTAAGCAAATTCTGCACAGACTAAACTTTCGATATACTGCATGGGGTCTTCCACAAGACTGGCATCGTGTACTATGGCGAACAGGATTAGAATTAACAGGGAACTTTGCTAATTTAGCCTGACAATCCATTATTTCCTGGAAATCTGTAGATGACTTAATGATTTGCTTTAACTCATTTCTGCGTTCTCTATATTTTGCCACTAGCTTTTGACGCTTTAACTCTCGCATAAGCATTGATTTTTTAGCCACAATATCACCTTTATTTTTTATCTCTATCTTTCAATGGAAGATTAAATGCTTCTAATAAAGCCTTAGCTTCTTCATTAGTTTTAGCACTTGTAGTAATACAAATATCTAAACCTCGAATACCATCAGTTTTATCATAATCAATTTCAGGAAATACGATTTGCTCATGTATTCCCATGCTGTAGTTACCAGTACCATCGAATGATTTAGGATTTAAACCACGAAAATCTCTTACGCGTGGTAGAGTAATAGATACTAATCGATCCATGAACTCATACATGCGCTCACGTCGTAGGGTAACCTTACAACCAATTGGCCATCCCTCACGAATTTTAAATCCTGCGAGAGATTTTCTTGCTTTAGTGACAACAGGTTTTTGTCCTGAAATAAGAGTCATGTCTTCTACAGCATGATTCATTACTTTTTTATCACCAACTGCTTCGCCCACGCCCATATTTAAAGTTATTTTTAGTATCTTAGGTACTTCCATAACACTAGCGTAGTTAAATCGCTTCATCATCATAGGGACGATGTCTTTCTTATAAAACTCTTTAAGTCTAGCCATTTCAATCACCTAATTAAACACGGTCAATTATTTCGTCATTAGATTTAAAATATCTAACTTTTTTACTAACGCCGCCATTATCAATAAACTTAAAGCCGACTTTATCAGCTTTTTTAGTAATAGGGTTGTAATGAGCCACATTCGAAACGTGAAGAGGAGCCTCTTTCGATATAATTCCACCACGGTTCTCAGGTTGTTGCGGATTCGCCTTTACATGCTTCTTAATTAAGTTGCCGCCTTCTACTACAACAGCATCATCAATAACACGAAGAACTTTACCTACATGACCTTTACTTTTACCTGCGATAATGATTACTTCATCGCCTGATTTAATGCGTTTCATATTTAATCCTTCTCACAAAACTTCAGCAGCTAGGGAGATAATTTTCATGAATCTCTCACGTAGCTCGCGAGTAACAGGGCCGAATATACGGGTACCTATTGGCTCATTCTGATTGTTTAAAAGTACTGCAGCATTACCATCAAAACGAATTAAAGAACCATCATCTCGTCTAACGCCTTGCGCTGTTCTAACTACAACAGCTTTCATCACAGCACCTTTTTTTACTTTACTTCTTGGAATAGCGTCTTTGACACTAACCTTTATCACATCTCCGACACGTGCATATCGTCGGTGTGAGCCACCAAGTACCTTAATACACATTACTTTGCGTGCTCCGCTGTTATCAGCTACTTCGAGCACCGTCTGCATTTGGATCATTTTATTTCTCCAGCTCTAATTTCGAACAGAAAAAGGTTGCTGATTATATCAGGCCTTTTCGGGTTTTAAAAGTAAATCAACCATTTTGATTAAGAAATTACTTCAACAAGTACCCATGTTTTCGTTTTAGAGAGTGGTCTTGACTCGCGGACTTTAACAATATTGCCAATTTGACATACTTCATTTTCATCATGGGCATGAATTTTTGTTCTACGCTTCATGATTTTTCCGTATTTTTGATGTTTCACAGTACGCTCTATCATCACAACAATAGTTTTATCCATCTTGTCGCTAACTACTTTTCCAACCAGTGTTCTGGCATTTGATTCACTAGTAGACATGTTACTTACCTGCCTTTTCAGTCAACAATGTTTTTACTCGTGCCACAGACTTACGCACCATAGTAATTAGATGTGTTTTATCTAGTGAGCCACTTGCTTTTTTCATTCGTAAATTAAATTGTTCTTTACGTAATGAAAGCAATTCGCTTTGCAATTCATCTGCTGTTAAATTGCGTAATTCGTCAATCTTTTTCATTACATTACCGTCCTTTCTTCAAAGGTTACTTTGAAAGGAAGTTTTGCCTTAGCTAAATTAAAAGCTTCCATAGCAAGCTCTTTTGATACACCTTCCATTTCAAATAAAACTTTACCAGGTTGTATTTGCGCAACCCAATATTCAACGCTACCTTTACCTTTACCTTGTCTTACTTCTAGTGGCTTTTGCGTAATAGGCTTATCTGGAAATACACGAATCCAAATTTTTCCGCCACGCTTAATATGACGAGTCATAGCACGACGAGCAGCTTCGATTTGACGTGCAGTCAAACGTCCACGCTCTAGTGCTTTTAAACCAAATTCACCGAAACTGATTTTGCTGCCGCGTAGAGCCAAACCTCTATTACGACCTTTCATTTGTTTGCGGTACTTAGTACGCTTTGGTTGCAACATGATTTTTAATCCTCACTCACTGGGCGCTGTCTGTTGATCTTTTCTTTTGAGGGAGAATTTCGCCCTTGAAAATCCAGACCTTAACACCAATAATTCCGTAGGTAGTTTTAGATTCAGCTGTACCATAATCAATATCAGCTCTAAAAGTATGTAAAGGGACACGGCCTTCTCTATACCATTCGCTACGTGCAATTTCAGCACCGCCTAATCGACCACTAACACAAATTTTAATACCTTTAGCACCAGCTTTTAATGCAGAGGTAACAGCACGTTTCATGGCTCTTCTGAACATAACACGTTGCTCTAACTGCTGCGCAATACCTTCGGCAACTAAAGTGGAATCTAATTCTGGCTTCTTAATTTCTTCAATATTAAGATGCACAGGCACACCTAACTTATTAGAAATTTCTTGACGCAAGGCTTCAATACCGCCGCCTTTTTTGCC
The DNA here is from genome assembly GCF_003989735.1 of Legionella sp. km772. Taxonomy (GTDB): domain Bacteria; phylum Pseudomonadota; class Gammaproteobacteria; order Legionellales; family Legionellaceae; genus Legionella. Next base: position 19,724 of record NZ_RZGQ01000010.1, read on the forward strand.
AATAATAACACCAGGTCTAGCAGTAAGAATTGTTACCACAGCATTGTTCGCGGGTCGTTCAATTAAAATCTTACTAACAGCTGCTGCCATTAATTTTTTCTTTAATTCGGTACGTAATTTGATATCTTGAATTAAAAATTCAGCATAGCGCTTTCCAGCAAACCATTTAGAATTCCAATCTTTAATAATACCGAGGCGTATACCTATCGGGTTAACTTTTTGTCCCATTGCTATTCCTCATCAGATACTTTAATGGTGATATGGCAAGTTCGCTTGCAAATACGATTTGCGCGGCCCTTGGCTCTGGGACTAATGCGTTTTAAAGTTGTAGCTTCGTCAACGCATACCATACCTACTTTAAGATCATCAATATCAGCACCATTATTATTTTCTGCATTGGCTATCGCAGACTCTAATAATTTAAGCATTAATTGAGCACCTTTTTTGGGTGTGAACTTGAGGACATCAAGTGCACTTGACACGTTCATATTACGTATCATATCGGCCACTAACCTACCTTTTTGGGCAGATAAAGGAGCACCTTTTAATTTAGCTGTAACTTCCATCATACCCTCTTACTTACCTTTAGCCTTTCTGTCACCAGAATGGCCTTTGAATGTACGAGTCATGGCAAACTCACCTAATTTGTGACCAACCATATTGTCTGTGATAAATACGGGGACATGATCTTTACCGTTATGCACAGCTATAGTTAAATCAATCATTTCTGGAACGATTGTAGAACGTCTAGACCAAGTTTTAATTGGTTTCTTAGATTTAGCTTTTATTGCAGCTTCTACTTTACTGATCAAATGATGGTCAATAAATGGACCTTTTCTTATAGAACGAGCCACTTGATATCCTCTCAAAAATTATTTTTTCTTACGACGTCTAACGATAAAACCATCAGTACGTTTATTACTTCTAGTTTTGTATCCTTTAGTCGGTAATCCCCATGGAGATACAGGATGACGTCCGCCAGAAGTTTTACCTTCACCACCACCATGTGGATGGTCAACTGGGTTCATAGCAACCCCACGAACTGTTGGGCGAATACCTCTCCAACGCTTAGCACCTGCTTTACCTAAAGCACGTAAGCTATGTTCGCTATTACTAACTTCACCAATAACAGCACGACATAAGACATGTATCTTACGCATTTCACCGGAGCGCAATCTAAGAGTTGCATAAACACCTTCTTTAGCAACTAATTGTCCACTGCATCCAGCACTACGAAGCATCTGCGCACCTTTTCCTGCTTTCATTTCCACACAGTGGATTGTAGTACCGACAGGGATATTCTTTAGAGGCAAACAATTACCTACGCTAATTGGTGAGTCAGCACCACTAACAACTGTGGCACCCACTTCTAAATTAGCTGGAGCGATGATGTATCTTTTCTCACCATCTGCATAAGCAATTAGAGCAATTAAAGCTGTTCTATTTGGATCATACTCTAGTCGCTCAACACGACCATTGATTCCATCTTTATTTCTTTTAAAATCAATAATACGGTATTTTTGACTATGTCCACCACCAATATGCCGTACAGTAATACGACCTTGATTATTACGTCCACCAGTTTTCTTCAAAGTTTCAACCAATGAAGAAAGAGGCTTTCCTTTATGTATATTGTGATGAACTACACGTATCTCGCCACGTTTACCTGGCGATGTAGGTTTGGATTTTAATAGTGCCATCTTAATCTACCTTATTCAGTAACTGTAAAGTCAATATCTTGATCAGCATGAAGAGATACAAATGCTTTCTTCCAGTCACTACGCTTACCACTTGTTTGTTTAAAGCGCTTAGATTTACCCTTCACATTAACAACAGATACATTTTTAACTTTTACATTAAATATGTGTTCAACAGCCATTTTAATTTCGTCTTTAGTAGCATCTTTCAATACTTTAAAAGTGAACTGTTTAAACTTGTCGGCCATTACAGTAGTCTTTTCAGAAGTATGTGGTTCACGTAGAACCATCATCAGTCTTTCAGCATTCATTGTAACTGTTCCTCAATTTTTTTAATTGCAGCTTCTGTAACAACAACTTTTTCAAATCTAAGTAAGGAAACAGGATCTATAGTTGTAACATCACAGATATCGTAGTCAATTAAGTTTCTAGAACCTAGATATTCATTTTCACCAACTTCACTCATGATAATCAGCGCATTTTTAATGTTCATCTGATTCATTTTGTTTGCAAAATCCTTTGTTCGATGACTTTCACATTGAAAATCACTAACAATAATTAGATTCTCAGTACGGCAAAGTTCGGAGATTATACTACGTAATGCGCGTTTGTACATTTTTTTATTAAGCTTTTGTGAATAATCTCGCTTTTTAGAAGCAAAAGTTACTCCACCACTTCTCCATAAGGGGCTTCTGATAGTTCCAGCTCTAGCTCTACCAGTACCTTTTTGGTTCCATGGCTTTTTACCACCACCACGCACTTCAGAACGGGTTTTCTGTGCACTGTTACCACTACGTGCATTATTCATGTAGGTTACTACTGCTTGATGAACCAAGCCTTCATTGTAACCATAAGCAAAAACATCGCTGTTTAAGTTAATTTTTGCTTTCGTATCGATTGTTGTAATTTCCATCACTCACCTCTTGCTTGCTTTTTTACTGCATGCTTAATTTCTAAGCGGGCACCTGGAGCACCAGGAATAGCACCTTTAATGAGCAGTAGATTTCTTTCAGCATCAACACGTACTAATTCAAGAGTTTGAACTGTGCAACGAACATTACCTAAATGTCCTGCCATTTTCTTACCTTTGAATACACGGCCTGGTGTCTGATTCTGACCAATAGAACCTGGAACACGATGTGATCTAGAGTTACCATGACTTGCGTCTTGGGTTCTAAAGTTATGACGCTTTACAGTTCCTGCAAAACCTTTACCTTTAGTAGTACCAGATACGTCAACATGCTGTCCTGCAGAAAAGATCTCACTTATTGATACAACTTGTCCAAGCTTGAACTCATCTTCGTTATCAATACGAAATTCAACTTGCATATCACCAGCTTCAATTTCTGCTTTAGCAAAATGTCCAGCTTGGGGCTTAACGACATTATTTGCTTTTTTTGTTCCAGCAGTTAATTGAACTGCTGAATAACCGTCATTTTCTAAAGTTTTAATTTGTGAAATGCGGTTAGGTTGTACTTCAACAACAGATACAGGAATAGATATTCCTTCTGGAGTGAAAATACGCGTCATTCCAACTTTACGACCTAATAAACCGATCATGATTGTAACACCTCTTGTTTATCCTTGCCTAATAACTAGTCATCAAGGCTTATCTGAACGTCTACGCCAGCAGCCAGATCTAATTTCATTAAAGCATCAACTGTTTTTTCAGTAGGATGAACAATAACGACCAGGCGTTTATGAGTGCGTAATTCATATTGATCTCGCGCATCTTTATTAACATGCGGAGAAATCAATACAGTAAATTTTTCTTTGCGAATTGGCAAAGGTATTGGCCCACGGATTTGTGCGCCAGTACGTTTTGCTGTTTCAACGATTTCACGAGTTGATAAGTCGATTAATCGATGATCAAAGGATTTTAATCTAATTTTAATATTTTGATTATTACTCATTATAATTACTCGATTATTTTAGCGACAACACCGGCGCCTACAGTACGGCCACCTTCTCTAATTGCAAAACGTAAACCTTCAGTCATCGCAATCGGTGCATGTAAGTTAACAGTTAATTGTACGTTATCACCAGGCATTACCATTTCAATACCGGCAGGTAAATCACAAGTTCCTGTCACGTCGGTTGTTCTGAAGTAAAACTGTGGTCGGTATCCATTGAAGAATGGTGTATGTCTTCCACCTTCATCTTTAGATAGTACGTATACTTCCGCTTCAAATTTAGTGTGAGGCTTAATTGTACCTGGTTTTGCTAGTACTTGTCCACGCTCAACTTCATCTCGCTTAGTTCCACGTAATAATACCCCTACGTTATCTCCAGCGCGACCTTCGTCAAGTAATTTACGGAACATTTCAACACCAGTACAAGTAGTCTTTTGTGTATCTCTTATTCCTACGATTTCAACTTCTTCACCAACTTTAACAATTCCGCTCTCAACACGGCCAGTTACTACTGTACCACGTCCAGAAATAGAGAATACGTCTTCGATTGGTAATAAGAATGCTTTATCAATATTACGTACAGGCTCAGGAATATAAGCATCTAATGTGTCTACTAATTTCTCAATAGCTGCTACACCAATCTCGCTTGTGTCGCCTTCTAATGCTTTTAGAGCAGAGCCAACAACGATTGGAATATCATCACCAGGAAACTCATAGCTGCTTAATAAATCACGCACTTCCATTTCTACTAATTCTAGTAATTCTGGATCGTCTACCATATCTGCTTTATTCATGAATACAACAATGTATGGTACACCTACTTGGCGTGATAATAGGATGTGCTCTCTAGTTTGTGGCATTGGGCCATCAGCTGCAGAAACAACTAATATAGCGCCGTCCATCTGTGCAGCTCCAGTGATCATGTTCTTAACATAGTCAGCATGGCCTGGGCAATCAACGTGCGCATAGTGTCTATTCGTAGATTCGTACTCAACGTGTGCAGTAGAAATTGTAATTCCACGCTCTCTTTCTTCTGGTGCAGCATCAATTTGGTCGTACGCTTTCGCTTCTCCACCAAACTTCTTAGCCATAATGGTTGTAATAGCCGCTGTTAATGTTGTCTTACCGTGATCTACGTGTCCGATTGTTCCCACATTAACGTGTGGTTTTTTACGTTCAAATTTTTCCTTCGCCATTTCAATAACCTCATTAACTTTTATTGTTTCTTGATAATTGCTTCAGCAATATTATTAGGTGCCTCAGCGTACTTAGAAAATTCCATCGTATATGTTGCTCTTCCCTGAGTAGCAGAACGTAGATCAGTTGAGTAACCAAACATCTCTGCAAGTGGTACTTCAGCTCGAACAATTTTTCCAGCTGGAGAATCTTCCATACCTTGAACTAAACCACGACGTCTATTGAGGTCACCCATCACATCACCCATGTAATCTTCTGGAGTAACAACTTCAACTGCCATAATTGGCTCAAGTAAAACTGGCTTAGCTTTTAAAGCGCCTTGTTTAAAGCATTGCGAACCAGCAATTTTAAAGGCCATTTCGCTTGAGTCTACTTCATGGAACGAACCATCAAATAGAGTAACTTTAACATCCACTACTGGGTAACCAGCAATTACTCCATTTTGCATTTGTTCCTGAATACCTTTATCAACTGCCGGGATGTATTCTTTTGGAATTACACCACCAACAATTGCATTAATAAATTCGTAACCCTTCCCTGCTTCTTGAGGTTCAATTTTCAACCAAACATGACCGTATTGTCCACGCCCACCTGATTGTCTTACGAATTTACCTTCCTGCTCTACAGGTTGTTTTAATGTTTCACGATAAGCAACTTGTGGTTTTCCGACATTCGCTTCTACATTAAACTCTCTTCGCATACGATCGACAATAATTTCAAGATGTAATTCACCCATCCCTTCAATAATTGTTTGACCGCTTTCTTCGTCTGTATGAACTCTAAATGAAGGATCTTCTTGCGCCAACTTACCTAAAGCGATACCCATTTTTTCCTGGTCAGCCTTAGTTCTTGGTTCCACTGCAACTGCAATTACCGGATCTGGAAAATCCATTCTTTCTAATATTACTGGATGAGCAATATCACAAAGAGTATCCCCAGTGGTCACAGTTTTTAAACCTACTGCTGCTGCGATATCACCTGCACGAACTTCCTTAATTTCTTCACGCGAATTAGCATGCATTTGCAATAGACGCCCAATTCGTTCTTTTTTATCTTTAACCGAATTTAGTACGGTATCGCCAGACTTTACTATCCCCGAATAGGCTCGGAAATAGGTAAGAGTTCCAACGAAGGGATCTGTTGCAATCTTAAAAGCTAGCGCAGAGAAAGGGGCATCATAACTGGTTTTTCTTGATGTTTCATTGCCGTCTTCATCTGTACCTTGCACATCAGGGATATCAATAGGTGAAGGAAGATACTCAACTACGCCATCTAATACTGCTTGGACACCTTTATTCTTAAAGGCTGAACCACAAAATACAGGGACAATTTGGTTGGTCACTGTAAGGTGGCGTAATGAGGTTTTAATTTCCTGTTCAGTAAGTTCTTTACCTTCAAGGTATTTTTCCATCAAGTCTTCAGAACCTTCGGCAGCTGCTTCGACTAATAAAGTACGGTATTGTTCACACTCTGCTAAAAGCTCTTGCGGTACCTCACCATATTGAAAGGTCATACCTTTATTATCTTCATCCCAATGAATAGCCTTCATTTTGATAAGATCAATGACACCTTTGAAATCTTCTTCCGCTCCAACAGGAATTTGCACCACTACCGGATTTGAACCTAGACGCTGCTTTATCTGGGTTACAACCCGATGAAAGTTAGCGCCCATTCTATCCATTTTGTTCACAAACACGATACGTGGAACACCATATTTGTTTGCTTGTCGCCACACTGTCTCGGACTGAGGTTCAACACCTGATACTGAATCAAATACTACCACCGCACCATCTAGAACACGTAAAGAACGCTCTACTTCAATCATGAAGTCAACGTGTCCCGGTGTATCAATAATGTTAATACGATGTGCCTCAAACTGCTTATCCATACCTTGCCAATAACAGGTAGTCGCTGCAGAAGTAATGGTAATGCCGCGCTCTTGCTCTTGAACCATCCAGTCCATAGTCGCAGCGCCGTCATGTACCTCACCAATTTTATGAGACATACCGGTATAGTACAAAACACGTTCAGTCGTGGTAGTTTTACCAGCGTCCACGTGGGCAGCAATGCCTATGTTCCTATATCGATTTAATGGAGTTGACACGGAATACCTCTCTTAATTCCATCTAAAATGAGCAAAGGCTTGGTTTGCTTTCGCCATTTTATGAGTGTCTTCACGCTTTTTCACTGCCGACCCTTTAGTTTCATAGGCATCCATCAGCTCACCAGCTAAACGTAGCATCATACCTTTCTCACCACGTGAACGAGCTGCTTGAACGATCCAACGCATACCTAAAGCAATACTACGGTCGTGTCTTACTTCTACTGGAACTTGGTAAGTTGCTCCACCTACACGGCGTGAACGAACTTCCACGCTTGGGCGCACGTTATTTAAAGCATCTTCGAAATAACGTAAAACAAGGCTAGTAGCACTACTAGAACCTGAATCGCCACTTTCGTCGTCAGCTTTTTTAGTTTTCTTTACGCGCTCTTCTAAAACATCTAAAGCACCGTAAATAATTTTTTCAGCAGTAGATTTTTTACCGCTAACCATTAATACGTTAATAAATTTTGCCAATAACTCACTGTGATGTTTTGGATCTGGCAGAATCTCTCGTTTGGGGACTTCTCTTCTTCTAGGCATCTTAATTTCCTACAATCAGTTATTTTTTATCTTTTGGTTTTTTTGTACCATACTTAGAACGACCTTGTTTACGATCGTTAACTCCTGAAGTATCTAAACTACCGCGAACGGTGTGATAGCGCACCCCAGGTAAGTCTTTAACACGACCACCTCTGATAAGAACAACAGAGTGTTCTTGGAGGTTATGGCCTTCACCACCGATGTATGAGCTTACTTCAAACCCATTGGTTAAACGTACACGAGCAACCTTACGCATAGCTGAGTTAGGTTTTTTAGGTGTAGTAGTATAAACGCGTGTACATACACCGCGTCGCTGTGGACATGACTCTAGTGCTGGGACGTTACTTTTCTTTTTTACGTCGGCACGAGGCTTTCTTACTAACTGATTAATAGTAGCCATTTCTACTTAACTCCGATCTGTCACTTGTGAATATTTCGAATGCATAAGGAGGCCGGATTCTATATAGGTATGGCAGGTTTGTCAAGTTTAAACCTGCCTTTTTTGAATCCAGATTAGTGATCATGATTATCTGCGTTTAATGCTTCACTTAACGCATGTTCAACATCACTTGCAGTAACTGTATGAATTACATGGTCACCACCTGCTGCAGCTCTTGCTTTTTTTGCCTTTCGGCTTTGGTGATAAGTGTACCCAGTTCCAGCTGGAATCAAGCGACCTACCATCACATTTTCCTTTAAGCCACGTAAATCATCAATTTTTCCGCTTACTGCAGCTTCGGTTAGAACCCTAGTGGTTTCCTGGAACGATGCAGCAGAAATAAATGATTCTGTAGCTAATGATGCTTTAGTAATACCCAATAGAATTGGAGTACCACGAGCAACTTGTTTACCTTCTGCAATGAGGCGATCATTTTCTTCCAGCATAACGCTTTCTTCAATTTGCTCACCTACTAGGAATTTTGAATCTCCTGCAAAGGTAATTACTCTTTTACGTAACATTTGTCTGACAATAGTTTCAATATGCTTGTCATTGATTTTTACACCTTGTAAACGATATACGTCCTGTACTTCATTCACAATATAATTTGCTAAAGCACCTACTCCTAACAAACGTAAAATATCATGCGGGTTAAATGCTCCCTCTGCAATGATTTCACCACGTTCCACATGTTCCCCTTCGAACACAGAAATATGGCGCCATTTGGGAATTAATTCTTCATGGCATTGATCTTCATTAACATTAATAATTAATCTACGTTTGCCTTTAGTTTCTTTACCAAAGTTAACTAAACCAGAGACCTCTGCCATAACGGCTGAATCTTTCGGCTTACGGGCTTCAAATAAATCCGCAACCCTTGGTAGACCCCCGGTGATATCGCGTGTTTTAGAGCGTTCTTGTGGGATACGAGCAATGACGTCCCCAATTCCGACTAAACCGCCGTCCTCAAAATTTACAATCGCATCTACTGGTAGATAATATTGTGCAGGGACATTGGTACCTGCTAGATAGATATCTTCGCCATCATCACCAACTAATTTCACCATTGGTTTTAAGTCACGACCAGCAGCACTACGCTGTTTAGCATCGATAATTACTATATTGCTCAAGCCGGTTAATTCATCAGTTTGTCGATTCATGGTCATACCTTCAATCAAATCAACAAACTTCAGATTTCCTCTTACTTCAGAAATAACTGGATGGGTATGTGGATCCCAAGTAGCAATAACCTGTCCAGCATCTACTGGCGAGTTATCATGAACCGAAATTACCGCACCGTAAGGTACTTTATAGCGTTCGCGCTCACGACCAAACTCATCCACAATAGTAACTTCTCCTGAACGCGATACCGCTACCAGGTTTTTATTCTCATGTGTTACCGTTTTGATGTTATGTAAACGAATAACACCTTTCGTTTTAATTTGGATATTATTAGCAGCAGTTGCTCGAGATGCGGCGCCTCCAATGTGGAAGGTACGCATGGTTAACTGAGTACCAGGTTCACCAATTGATTGTGCAGCGATGATCCCTACAGCCTCACCGGTATTAACTAGATGTCCGCGAGCTAGGTCACGGCCATAGCAGCTAGCACATAGCCCAAAGCGAGTCTGGCAAGTAATTGGTGAGCGAACCATGATTTGATCGACACCATGCTTTTCCAGTTTAGCAACCCACTCTTCATCAAGTAAGGTTCCGGCTGTTACTACAGGTTCCGTTTGATTTGGAATATAGACATCTGTTGCGACAACTCGTCCTAACACCCGTTCTTGTAGAGGTTCTACAATATCTCCCCCCTCAATCAACGGTTGCATTAGAATACCCGTATCAACACCACAGTCATCTTCAGTAATTACTACGTCTTGTGCCACATCAACTAAACGTCGGGTTAAATAACCAGAGTTTGCTGTTTTTAACGCGGTATCCGCTAGACCTTTACGGGCTCCGTGAGTAGAAATAAAGTATTGGAATACATTCAATCCCTCGCGGAAGTTTGCAGTAATGGGCGTTTCAATAATCGAGCCATCTGGTGCTGCCATTAATCCACGCATACCAGCTAACTGTCTTATCTGTGCCGCCGAACCCCTTGCGCCTGAATCGGCCATCATAAAGATCGGGTTAAAGGATTCTTGTCTAACTTTTTTACCTTCAATATTAGTAACTTCTTCAGTCGCAATTCGCGTCATCATCGACTTAGCAACTAATTCATTAGTACGTGACCAAATATCGATTACTTTATTATAACGCTCACCATTGGTTACGAGGCCTGAACGGAATTGCGATTCGATCTCACGTACTTCGTTATCTGCATGCTCAATGATGGTGGCTTTGTCTTCAGGTATTTCCATATCTTCTATACCAATAGAAATACCAGAGCGTGTAGCGTATTTAAATCCTGTATACATTAATTGGTCAGCAAAGATTACTGTTTCTTTTAAACCAAAGTTTCTATAACAATTATCGATAACTTTAGAAATTACCTTTTTAGTCATAGTTCTATTGATAGTAGCAAAAGGCATGCCCTTCGGTAATACTTCAGCCAGAATAGCACGACCCACTGTAGTCTCTACTAAATGGTAATCAGTACTCTCGTCTTTCAGCATGCGAATTTTTATTTTGGCATGAATATCAATATGTCCAGCTTCATAGAAGTTTTTCGCTTCTTGCGCACTGACAAATATTTTGCCTTCGCCTAAAGCGTTAACTTTTTCACGGGTCAGATAATATAAGCCTAATACCACGTCTTGGCTGGGAACAATAATTGGCTCACCATTCGCTGGTGACAAAATATTGTTGGTCGACATCATCAATGATCGGGCTTCTAATTGCGCCTCCAGAGTTAGGGGCACATGCACCGCCATTTGGTCTCCGTCGAAGTCCGCGTTATAAGCCGTACAAACTAAAGGATGCAATTGGATTGCCTTTCCTTCGATTAAAACAGGCTCAAATGCTTGAATACCTAAACGGTGTAAAGTTGGCGCGCGGTTTAACAGAATAGGATGCTCACGAATTACATCATCTAAAATATCCCATACCACTGACTCTTCTCGTTCAACCATTTTTTTCGCAGCTTTGATCGTGGTTGCTAAACCGCGAAACTCTAATTTGGAGAAAATAAAGGGTTTGAATAATTCTAAGGCCATTTTTTTAGGCAAACCACATTGGTGTAAACGCAAAGTGGGACCCACTACAATTACCGAACGGCCAGAATAGTCAACGCGCTTTCCTAGAAGGTTTTGACGAAAACGACCTTGCTTACCTTTAATCATATCGGCAAGTGATTTTAATGGTCTTTTGTTCGTACCAGTAATAGCACGCCCTCTTCGACCATTGTCAAGCAGAGCATCAACCGATTCTTGCAACATACGTTTTTCATTGCGTACGATAATATCAGGGGCGTTAAGATCAAGGAGTCTCTTTAAACGATTGTTTCTATTAATAACGCGTCGATAAAGATCATTGAGATCTGAGGTAGCGAATCGGCCACCATCAAGTGGTACTAAAGGTCGTAAATCAGGCGGAAGAACAGGCAATACATCCATGATCATCCACTCAGGTTTATTTCCTGAATCATAAAACGCTTCTAGTAGTTTTAAGCGTTTAGTGATTTTTTTAATTTTAGTTTCAGAATTGGTCGTCGGTAGTTCTTCCCGTAAATTGCGTATCTCATCTTCGAGGTCAATTTGCCGTAATAAATCGCGAATAGCTTCTGCACCCATGCGCGCATCGAACTCATCGCCGTATTGCTCCATAGCATCAAGATAGGCTTCATCATTTAATAATTGCCCACGCTCTAATTCAGTCATGCCCGGGTCAACAACCACAAAAGCTTCAAAATACAGAACGCGCTCAATATCTCTTAAGGTCATATCCAGCAATAAACCAATTCTGGATGGAAGCGATTTAAGAAACCAAATATGTGCAACTGGGCTTGCTAATTCAATGTGGCCCATGCGCTCACGACGAACTTTCGCCAATGCTAATTCTACGCCGCATTTTTCGCAGATAACACCACGATGTTTTAAACGTTTGTACTTACCACACAGACATTCATAGTCCTTAACTGGTCCAAACGTTTTTGCGCAGAATAAGCCATCTCGCTCTGGCTTAAAAGTGCGGTAATTAATCGTTTCAGGTTTTTTTACTTCCCCATAAGACCATGAGCGAATTAATTCTGGTGAAGCCAATGCGATCTTAATCGCATCGAACTCTTCACTTTGCCCCTGTTGTTTGAGGATTCCTAATAAATCACTCATTACAGGTGCTTTTTTCATTGGGTCGTTGCTTAGAGTAGCCAAGTCTATGCCTCCAAAAATTGGTTAGTCAGTATCACGAAACGGTTAATCATGATCTAATTCAATATCAATACCTAATGCTCTAATTTCTTTCAATAGCACATTGAAAGACTCAGGCATACCTGGGTCCATACGATGATCACCATCGACTATATTTTTATAGATCTTTGTTCTTCCGCCTACGTCATCTGATTTAACAGTTAACATTTCCTGTAATGTATATGCAGCTCCATAAGCTTCTAGTGCCCACACTTCCATCTCTCCAAAGCGCTGTCCACCGAATTGCGCTTTACCACCTAGAGGTTGTTGGGTAACTAAGCTATAAGAACCCGTAGAACGAGCATGCATCTTATCATCAACTAAGTGATTTAATTTCAGCATGTACATATAACCTACAGTTACTTTGTTATCAAACTTATTACCTGTTCTACCATCTATTAGAGTTGTTTTACCATCTGAGGGTAAATCAGCTAACAATAGCATCCGCTTAATTTCGTCTTCTGATGCACCATCGAAAACAGGTGTAGCCATTGGCACACCAGCACGAAGGTTATCAGCCAATCTAAATAATTCACTTTCACTCAAGCAATCAAGGTTTATACGCTGCTTATCATGGTTGTAAATTTGATTCAAGAAAGACTTTATCTCTTCGCTGGTCTTTTTCTTTTCTAGCAATTGCTCAATCTTTTGACCTAAGCCTTTTGCAGCAAGTCCTAGATGGGTTTCAAGTACCTGGCCAATATTCATCCGTGAAGGTACGCCTAAAGGATTGAGTACGATATCAACAGCCGTACCATCTTCCATATGAGGCATGTCTTCAATTGGCACAACCATTGAGATAACCCCTTTGTTACCATGACGTCCCGCCATCTTATCACCAGGCTGAATACGTCGCTTAACTGCTAAATAAACTTTAACAATTTTTAAGACGCCAGGAGCGAGATCATCACCTTGAATGATTTTCTTACGACTATCATTAAAGCGCTTTTCCATCTCTTTAGTAAGTAGTTCTAATTGCTTCGATAACTGCTCTAATTGCTGGCTTGTTTCATCATGTTCGATGCGGATATCAAACCACTTTTCACGATCCACTCTATCTAAATAATCTTGTGACACAGTAGAGCCAGGTTTTAAATTACTGGGTCCGCCGTTAGCAACTTTATCTAACAGCAAATTCGCAACACGGTGATAAATATCTTCCTCACGAATTCGGCGCTCATCGATTAAGTCTTTGCGCACGCGAGCTAAATGCTCTTCTTCGATGCTTTTAGCACGGGCGTCTTTGTCAAGACCATCACGAGTGAAAACTTGTACGTCAATAACTGTACCATTCATACCAGAAGGAACACGTAATGATGAATCTTTAACATCGGAAGCCTTTTCACCAAAAATCGCTCTTAGTAATTTTTCTTCAGGAGTTAATTGAGTCTCACCCTTTGGTGTTACCTTACCAACCAGAATGTCACCCGCACTTACTTCTGCACCAATAAATACAACACCTGACTCATCTAAATTAGATAAAGCAGATTCGCCCACATTCGGAATATCCGCAGTGATCTCTTCAGTACCAAGTTTGGTATCGCGTGCAATACAGGTTAGCTCTTCTATATGAATCGTTGTAAATCTATCTTCTTTAACGATTCGCTCAGATAATAAAATAGAGTCTTCGAAGTTATATCCATTCCAAGGCATAAACGCGACGAGTAAATTTTGCCCTAAGGCTAATTCACCCATATCAGTACATGGACCATCCGCGAGCACATCACCTCGTTGGATACGATCACCCGTAGAAACTATCGGACGCTGGTTAATACAGGTATCTTGGTTAGAACGGAAGTATTTGGTCAGGTTATAAATATCAACCCCAGTTTCCCCAGCAGTAGTTTCATCATCATTCACACGGACAACAATACGAGATGCATCCACTAAATCAATAACTCCACCGCGCTTAGCAACAACGGATACTCCAGAATCAGAGGCCACAATACGTTCCATTCCAGTACCTACTAAAGGCTTTTCTGAACGTAAAGTAGGAACAGCCTGACGTTGCATGTTTGAACCCATTAATGCGCGGTTCGCGTCGTCATGCTCTAAGAATGGAATAAGCGATGCAGCTACCGAAACGATTTGTTTGGGCGAGACATCCATATAATTAATTTTATCAGGTGTAGTAAGAGAAAATTCATTTTGATGACGGCAAGGAACTAAATCAGCTAAAATGTTACCTTGAGCATCAAGAGCTACACTAGATTGTGCAATATATTGATCAACTTCTTCAATGGCCGAGAGGTATTCCAGTTCATCGGTTACGCGACCATCAACTACTTTACGGCAAGGGGTCTCAATGAAACCATAATCATTGGTACGAGCATAAACGGATAAGGAATTGATCAAGCCAATGTTTGGACCTTCAGGTGTCTCAATAGGACAAACACGTCCATAGTGAGTGGTATGAACGTCACGGACTTCAAATCCGGCGCGCTCACGTGTTAAACCACCTGGGCCTAAGGCTGATACACGTCGTTTATGGGTTACACCCGATAAAGGATTCACTTGATCCATAAACTGTGATAACTGGCTTGAGCCAAAGAATTCTTTTACTGCAGCAGAGACTGGCTTAGCATTAATCAAGTCTTGCGGCATTAAATTTTCTGACTCCACTAGGCTTAAACGTTCTTTGACTGCGCGTTCAACACGAACAAGACCAACCCTAAATTGGTTTTCCGCCATTTCACCAACACTACGAACCCGGCGGTTTCCTAGATGGTCAATGTCATCAACCATTCCAATACCATTACGGATATCGATTAAGGTCTTAATCACTGATAGAATGTCTTCTTTGGTTAAAGTACCAGGACCATCATCGTTCTTTCTACCTACGCGCCGATTAAATTTCATCCGTCCTACGGCAGATAAATCATAACGCTCATCAACAAAGAAGAGATTCTTAAATAGAGCTTCTGCTGCTTCTTTGGTTGGTGGTTCACCGGGACGCATCATACGATAAATTTCAACTAAAGCTTCCAATTGGGAAGTAGTCGGATCGATTTTTAAGGTATCCGAAATATAAGAACCATGATCGAGATCATTGGTATAAATCATATCAATATTCACAATACCACTGTTAGCCATGGTATCGAGCAAATCTTCGGTGATTTCGTCGTTGGCTTGGGCAATGAACTCACCAGTTGCCGTGTCGATAATATTTTTAGCGAGTGTTTTACCGAGCAAGTAATCTCTAGGAACGACTAGATCCTTCATCAGCGCCTTTTCCATTTGCTTAATATGGCGTGCTGTTATGCGTCGACCTTGCTCAACAATTAACTCACCTGTGTCAGGAATTAATATATCAAAAGAAGCAATTTCGCCTCTTAAGCGTTGTGGAATGAGGTCAATATGATACTCACCGTTTTTAAGGTGACAGCTTGTAATTTCAAAAAATTCAGCAAGAATATCTTCTGCTTCATAACCTAAGGCTCTTAATAAAATAGATACCGGTAGTTTACGTCGTCTATCGATACGTGCGTAGACGCAATCCTTCGGATCAAATTCAAAATCTAACCATGAACCACGGTAAGGAATAATTCGTGCGGAATATAGTAGTTTTCCTGATGAGTGGGTCTTTCCTTTATCATGTTCAAATATAACACCAGGTGAGCGATGTAGCTGCGATACAACAACTCGTTCAGTACCGTTAATAACAAAAGTACCTACATCAGTCATTAAAGGAATTTCGCCCATAAAAACATCTTGCTCTCTGATGTCTTTTATTGGCTTAGGTTCATCACTTGCATCTTTATCAAGTACTACTAATCTTATTTTAACTCGCAATGGAGCAGAATAGGTTAACCCTCTTAATTTACACTCGCGAACATCGAATGCAGGTTCACCTAACTTATAACCAACATATTCTAGTCTTGCATTACCAGAAAAACTTTCAATGGGAAACACCGATGAGAATGCTGCATGCAATCCGGTATTCATTTGTTCATTTAATTTGCTATCAGCTTGGAGAAAATCCCTATAGGACTTAAGTTGGATTTCAAGCAGATTGGGTATATCCATTATATCAGTCTGCTTACCAAAGCTTTTGCGAAATCGTTTTTTCTCAGCATGTGAATATTGAGGTTTAGCTTCTGCAACGGCCATGGTGGTTCCTCTGTAAATTATTGATGACTTCAAACGCATAAACCCAGCCATGTAACCATGGCTGGGTCTTGTATAACTAATGTAACTTAATTATTTAACTTCTACTGTAGCGCCAGCTTCTTCAAGTTCTTTCTTGATTTTTTCAGCTTCGTCTTTAGATACAGCTTCTTTAACTGTTGATGGTGCACCTTCTACTAAATCTTTAGCTTCTTTTAAGCCAAGACCAGTGATACCACGAACAACTTTAATAACGTTTACTTTGTTAGAACCAAAGCTAGTCATAACAACGTTAAATTCAGTTTGTTCTTCAGCAGCAGCACCAGCAGCAGCTGGGGCAGCAACTGCAACTGCAGCTGCAGCAGCAGAAACACCAAATTTCTCTTCCATTGCTTCGATTAACTCAACAACTTCCATTACTGACATGTTAGAAATTGTTTCTAAAATTTCATTTTTTGATACAGCCATTACTAGCTCCTAAATTATAAATTGGGTTATGATTAAATCGTAATTAACCTGCTTTTTGATCTTTTACTGCTGCTATAGTTCTCACTAATTTAGCATGTGGTTCAGCAAGAGTACGAACAAATTTCTCAACAGGCGCTTTCATTACATACATTAACTTGGCTATCGCTTCATCACGAGTCGGCAAGCTAGCTACAGCATCAATTTGTGCCGCATTATATACTTTACCGCCTACAGATAGAGCTTTAACTTCAAGTTTATCAAACGTTTTCGCAAAGTCTTTTAATAAACGTGCCGCATCACTAGGTGCTTCTAGAGATAAGGCTACAAATAAAGGACCTACGAGTAAATCGTTTAAGCATTCGAATTCAGTGTTTTTAAACGCTCTGCGGGTAAGAGTGTTTCTTACCACACGAAGGTATACACCTGATTTTCGAGCTTGTGTACGTAACTGCGTCATTTGATTAACAGTTAAACCACGATAATCAGCAACTACTGCCGAAATAGCCTTTGAAGCAACTTCTGCCACTTCTTCTACTACGGCTTTTTTGCCAGCTAAATCTAATGTCACGTTACTGACCTCCTAAGTTGTACAAATCACTAGGATTTGACAGTTATGGTGGCCGTCTCTGAAATATTCTGAGCCGGTTCACCGTCTGCGCAGGAAATTAAGCCGAAGCACCTGCGGTCTTCGACGGCATGGAACCTAATCTATGCCGTGAATTCTTAAAATGGGTGTGTATTTTATACAGGTATTGATGAAATATCAATAGGCAATCCAGGACCCATTGTTGAAGATAGGGAGATTTTCTTTAAGTATTGTCCCTTAGAAGAAGTAGGCTTCGCCTTTTTAAGATCATTAATAAGAGCAACCATATTTTCTAAGATGTCTTCAGCTGGGAAATCAACTTTACCGACTGTACAATGAATAATCCCGTTTTTGTCTGTTCTATAACGAACCTGACCAGATTTGGCATCATTGACTGCATTTTCAACATTGGTAGTCACTGTACCTACTTTAGGATTCGGCATTAGGCCTCTTGGACCTAAAACTTGACCTAGCTGGCCAACTATGCGCATTGCATCTGGAGTAGCAATGACCACATCAAAATCCATAAATCCTGATTTAATCTTATCTGCTAAGTCTTCAAAACCAACAATATCTGCACCGGCAGCTTTAGCTTTAGTTGCATTGTCGCCTTGTGCGAAGACTGCAACTCGTACTGTCTTACCTGTACCTTTGGGTAAGTTCGTAGACGAGCGAACAACTTGATCAGATTTGCGTGGGTCAACGCCTAAGTTAATACTAATATCTAAACTTTCACGGAATTTTGATGATGTGAATTGCTTCAATATCGCTACTGCATCTGAAACCGTATATAAATGATTTACTTTTACTACCTCAGCAATTTTCTTTTGCTTTTTCGTTAATTTTGACATGCTAACCCCTTATTCTAAACCTTCAACGTCAATACCCATACTGCGAGCAGTACCTGCAATACTTCGAACTGCTGCTGCTAAATCGGCTGCAGTTAAATCAGGTGCTTTTAATTTCGCAATTTCTTCCAGTTTACTAACGTGTAGCTTAGCCACTTTCTTAGTGTTGGGTGTACCACTTCCACTTTGAATCCCAGCAGCTTTCTTCAACAGCACAGAAGCAGGTGGTGTCTTGGTAACAAAGGTAAAACTACGATCATTATATACAGTAATTACAACAGGTGTTGGTAAGCCTTGTTCCATATTTTGAGTTGCCGCGTTAAACGCCTTACAGAACTCCATAATATTTACACCGCGTTGACCTAGTGCAGGTCCTACAGGTGGACTTGGATTTGCTTTTCCTGCTGGAATTTGCAATTTTATATATGCTTCTACTTTCTTAGCCATATTTACTCCTTATGGGTCATACGCTAATTTAAATTAGCTCCCCGATTAACAAAAACTTTATTTGCTTAGCCGTTTAACTCTTTTCAACCTGACCAAACTCTAACTCTACTGGTGTCGAACGTCCGAAGATAAGAACAGCAACTTTTAATTTATTCTTCTCATAGTTTACTTCTTCGACTACACCGTTAAAGTCCACAAAAGGACCTTCTTTAACACGAATAACCTCACCTGGTTCAAAGAGAATTTTAGGTCTTGGTTTAGTAACACCATCTTCAACCCGTTGCATAATCGCTTGGGCTTCTTTATCAGTAATAGGAGTAGGCGTTTGACTTGTTCCACCAATAAAACCTAAAACCCTGGGAATGGCTCTCACCATATGCCAAGTTTGATCATCCATTACCATATTTACTAGTACATAACCCGGAAAAAATTTACGAGTGCTTTTACGTTTTTGACCAGAACGCATTTCCACAACTTCTTCGGAAGGAACAACCACTTCACCAATTTTCTCTTCAAGATTATGGTGTTTAGCTCGAGATATAATTTCCCGCATTACGAAATTTTCATACCCTGAATAGGCATGCACAACGTACCATTGCTTTGATTTCTGCTCATCCACCTTATTCACCCTAAATGTGTTATTTTAGCTATAGCCCACATCATAGCCGAATCTATTCCCCAGAGAATAAAACCAGTTAGTGTAACCATAACCATTACTATGGTCGTCGTCTGTATAGTTTCTTGACGGGTTGGCCAAACTACTTTAAGCAATTCAATTTTTGCTTCTTGAGCAAATGAAAAGACTTGTTTGCCAATAGTTGTGAAGTAACCAAGGATCAAAGTTAAAACAAGCCAGCTAAGCCATAGCATTGCTTGAATTGGACCAGATAGTGAGTAGTAATAGGTGCAAAAAAAGGCCGCTATAGTGATAGCCACTATAGCGAACCAAGATAGTATATCCTGCGTCTTACTTTCGTTTGTACTTTTCATATTTACTTAGTAATTTGGCAGGCCAGGAGGGAATCGAACCCCCAACCTGCGGTTTTGGAGACCGCCACTCTGCCAATTGAGCTACTGGCCTAAATTAGTTGGCATGAATCAGAGTATTCATGCCAAAACTTAAAACGTTACTCGATTATTTTAGCAACAACACCGGCGCCTACAGTACGGCCACCTTCTCTAATTGCAAAACGTAAACCTTCAGTCATCGCAATCGGTGCATGTAAGTTAACAGTTAATTGTACGTTATCACCAGGCATTACCATTTCAATACCGGCAGGTAAATCACAAGTTCCTGTCACGTCGGTTGTTCTGAAGTAAAACTGTGGTCGGTATCCATTGAAGAATGGTGTATGTCTTCCACCTTCATCTTTAGATAGTACATATACTTCCGCTTCAAATTTAGTGTGAGGCTTAATTGTACCTGGTTTTGCTAGTACTTGTCCACGCTCAACTTCATCTCGCTTAGTTCCACGCAATAATACCCCTACGTTATCTCCAGCGCGACCTTCGTCAAGTAATTTACGGAACATTTCAACACCAGTACAAGTAGTCTTTTGTGTATCTCTTATTCCTACGATTTCAACTTCTTCACCAACTTTAACAATTCCGCTCTCAACACGGCCAGTTACTACTGTACCACGTCCAGAAATAGAGAATACGTCTTCGATTGGTAATAAGAATGCTTTATCAATATTACGTACAGGCTCTGGAATATAAGCATCTAATGTGTCTACTAATTTCTCAATAGCTGCTACACCAATCTCGCTTGTGTCGCCTTCTAATGCTTTTAGAGCAGAGCCAACAACGATTGGAATATCATCACCAGGAAACTCATAGCTGCTTAATAAATCACGCACTTCCATTTCTACTAATTCTAGTAATTCAGGATCGTCTACCATATCTGCTTTATTCATGAATACAACAATGTATGGTACACCTACTTGGCGTGATAATAGGATGTGCTCTCTAGTTTGTGGCATTGGGCCATCAGCTGCAGAAACAACTAATATAGCGCCGTCCATCTGTGCAGCTCCAGTGATCATGTTCTTAACATAGTCAGCATGGCCTGGGCAATCAACGTGAGCATAGTGTCTATTCGTAGATTCGTACTCAACGTGTGCAGTAGAAATTGTAATTCCACGCTCTCTTTCTTCTGGTGCAGCATCAATTTGGTCGTACGCTTTTGCTTCTCCACCAAACTTCTTAGCCATAATGGTTGTAATAGCTGCGGTTAATGTAGTTTTACCATGGTCTACGTGACCGATTGTCCCCACATTAACGTGTGGCTTCTTACGCTCAAATTTTTCCTTCGCCATCGGAAAGTCTCCCCGTTTGCTAAATTAATATTTACATGGTGCCCACAACTGGACTCGAACCAACGACCTCTTCCTTACCAAGGAAGTGCTCTACCGCCTGAGCTATGTGGGCTTATACTAGCTTAATAACTCTAAGTACAAAACTTTTAATATTTGGAGCGGGTGATGGGAATCGAACCCACGCTATCAGCTTGGAAGGCTGAAGTTCTACCATTGAACTACACCCGCTGTTTAACCTTTGTAACTGGTGGAGGGGGAAGGATTCGAACCTTCGAAGGCAGAGCCGTCAGATTTACAGTCTGATCCCTTTGACCGCTCGGGAACCCCTCCAGAATGAACGCAATTGTCTTTTAATGTTAAAATAATGTCAATACCAATTGACATTATTTTAAACTTAGATGGTGCTGGCACCAGGAATCGAACCCGGGACCTACTGATTACAAGTCAGTTGCTCTACCAACTGAGCTACGCCAGCATATGCTCTTTACATTTAAGCAACATATGATTTTCTATGTTGCTTCGTACTACTAAATAAAGCCCTGGCGATGCCCTACTTTCGCATGAGGAGACCTCACACTATCATTGGCGCAGGAATGTTTCACTACTGAGTTCGAGATGGGATCAGGTGGTTCCAAACCGCTATGTTCGCCA
>NZ_RZGQ01000100.1 GCF_003989735.1 Legionella sp. km772
GATTTTTTTGATGCAGTGTAATAATTTCGCTTTTTGGTCATTCTATTCCCCTCTTATATTAGAAGAATAGCTCTTAAAAATACCTTTTTTTCGTCTAAAAATCCGCGCCTATATCACTTCGATCCGGCGCAGGGGAAATTTTTATTAGAGCCGTATAAAAGTAAAAATAATAAGGAACAATTAATGAGCTTTTTAGGGTTTATTCCCGATTTTGATAAAGATAATTTTTGTTGTATCGCTCAATTTAATGCCTTAAATACCTATAAAGGAGAATGTGGAAACACTACTTTTGTGGTGAGAAGAGACTTTGATGAAGGTTATAAAATGTTCTACCTAGCAGGTCAGCAAGAAAAACTAATGTATACAGCGGTTACTGAGTTTTTAGATGTTGCTTGTGTTGACTCTATTGATAATAAAAAATATTTATTATTACAAGAACGATGTGGAGGGAGTGGTTGCTCTGATATAGGAGAATACCGAATAATTGATCCAAAGACCCGCGCAATTTTATTAGGAAAAAAACCTTTTACTGCAGAAGATGAAGAAGGCATGGATGAATTTGCGGACGATTCTACAAGGGTTTATGAGTTAAGGCGTATTAATCATGAGGAAAAAAATGTAGAAGAGGCTACCCAAATATTAGGGTACGCACCTCCCAATCAGCTTATAAATAACTTTTGTTGTTCAGATTAATAAGTGGTGTTTGCCTTAAAATGCTTTCTTGGATTCTATTTTTAAATTAAATATTAAAAAAAGTTTTAATCTTCAGAACTGAACTTAAATATCATCATGATGACTTATTCCTACACAAAGGTTTAATACTTAGACCCGATACAAAGTGGTTAACAAGGTATGTAATAGGTTTTAATAACTCCCTACTCGTAGCGAGCGCTGCGCGCGTCTGAGATAGGGGCCGAAAAATGCGTATTATATCAAAAACGGAGGATGAGATTCTTTCTTTCTCTGAAGTCCTACGAGCTGGGAGAACCTTGGAATTAATGAACGAGGAAATAAAAAATGAAATATTTTTTAATAAAGCCCTTGAATTTTATTTTACTGCCCCCATTTGCCAGTCATCGGTATTGCTTATTCTAAATTATAGGCATTTTTTGATGAACTTTAAGTTAATTAATCAGGAGATAAGAGTATGAAAATTCGTCCTTTACACGATCGCGTTGTTGTTCGTCGTATGGAAGAAGAGCGTACCACAGCTGGTGGTATCGTAATTCCGGATAGTGCTACTGAAAAACCTATGCGTGGTGAAGTGATTGCTGTTGGCGCTGGTAAAGTATTGGATAATGGCGATCTTCGTGCTTTAGCTGTTAAAGTTGGTGATGTAGTAATGTTTGGCAAGTACTCCGGTACTGAAGTTAAAGTTGAGGGTAAAGAATTAGTAGTGATGCGCGAAGACGACATCATGGGTGTAATCGAGAAGTAATAATCTAATTGTATTTAATGGAGATTAAAAAGAATGGCTAAAGAATTACGTTTTGGCGACGATGCTCGTCTACAAATGCTAGCTGGTGTTAATGCATTAGCTGATGCAGTTCAAGTAACAATGGGTCCACGTGGACGTAATGTTGTTTTAGAAAAATCTTATGGTGCGCCAACTGTTACTAAAGACGGTGTGTCTGTTGCTAAAGAAATTGAATTTGAACACCGTTTCATGAACATGGGTGCTCAAATGGTTAAAGAAGTGGCTTCTAAAACTTCTGACACCGCTGGAGATGGTACTACTACTGCTACAGTTCTTGCTCGTTCTATCCTTGTTGAAGGTCATAAAGCAGTTGCTGCTGGTATGAACCCAATGGATCTAAAACGTGGTATTGATAAAGCAGTTCTTGCAGTAACTAAAAAGCTACAAGAAATGTCTAAGCCTTGCAAAGACAATAAAGCAATTTCTCAAGTAGGTACTATTTCTGCTAACTCTGATGAAGCCATTGGTTCTATCATTGCAAGTGCTATGGAAAAAGTAGGTAAAGAAGGGGTTATCACTGTTGAAGATGGTAACGGCCTTGAGAATGAATTATCAGTTGTTGAAGGGATGCAATTTGACCGTGGCTACATTTCTCCCTACTTCATCAACAACCAACAAAACATGTCTTGCGAACTTGAGCACCCATTCATTCTATTGGTTGACAAGAAAATTTCTAGCATCCGTGACATGTTATCGGTATTAGAAGGTGTTGCTAAATCTGGTCGTCCATTATTAATTATTGCTGAAGACGTTGAAGGCGAAGCCCTAGCTACTTTAGTAGTGAATAACATGCGTGGTATTGTTAAAGTTTGTGCAGTTAAAGCGCCTGGCTTTGGTGATCGTCGTAAAGCTATGTTACAAGACATCGCAATCCTAACTAGCGGCCAAGTAATTTCTGAAGAAATTGGCAAGAGCTTAGAAGCTGCTACTTTAGAAGACTTAGGTACTGCTAAACGTGTTGTTGTTACTAAAGAAAATTGCACTATCATTGATGGTGAAGGTAAAGCAACTGAAATCACTGCTCGCATTACTCAAATTCGTGCGCAAATGGAAGAAACTTCTTCTGATTACGATCGTGAAAAATTACAAGAGCGTGTTGCTAAATTAGCTGGCGGTGTTGCCGTAATCAAAGTTGGTGCTGCTACTGAAGTAGAAATGAAAGAGAAAAAAGCTCGTGTTGAAGACGCTCTTCATGCTACTCGCGCTGCTGTTGAAGAAGGTATCGTAGCAGGTGGTGGAGTTGCCTTAATCCGTGCTCAAAAAGCATTAGATTCATTAAAAGGCGACAACGATGACCAATCTATGGGTATCAATATCCTACGTCGTGCGATTGAAGCGCCAATGCGCCAGATCGTTTCTAACGCTGGTTATGAGTCTTCTGTAGTAGTGAACAAAGTTGCTGAACAAAAAGACAACTATGGTTTCAACGCGGCTACTGGCGAATACGGTGATATGGTTGAAATGGGTATTTTAGATCCAACTAAAGTAACTCGTATGGCATTACAAAACGCAGCTTCTGTTGCAAGCTTAATGTTAACTACTGAGTGTATGGTTGCTGATTTACCTAAGAAAGAAGAAGCTGGTGCTGGCGATATGGGCGGCATGGGCGGTATGGGTGGCATGGGAGGTATGGGCGGCATGATGTAAGCCGACCATCCCCATGGTACTCATTAAAAACCCGCCGTTTGGCGGGTTTTTTTTAGCTTTTTAATCGTTATGAACTATGCTTAAGGGCAGAAAACTAAAAATTATCTAATCAGGGAGGGGTTATGAACGCGATTATTAAACGTCTTGAAGTGACGTTAGCCGATACTTATGCACTCTATCTAAAAACTCAAAATTACCACTGGCACGTAAGAGGCCCGCAATTTAAAAGCTTACATGAATTATTTGAAATGCAATATAAAGAATTAGCAGAAGCAGTAGATCAGGTTGCTGAGCGTTTACTGATGATGGGACATAAGGCACCAGCAACCTTTTCTGAACTTAATCAGTTAAAAACGATAAAAGATGGGGATTCGAGCAACAGTGCGAATCAAATGCTTAGTGAGTTAGCCGAAGATCATAGTGTTTTAGTGCGCGATCTGAACCAAGCCATTAAAATGGCGCAAGATAATAATGATGAGGGAACGATCAATTTATTAAGTGAGCGCATTGCCGCCCATCAAAAAGCCCACTGGATGCTCGCTGCCTCCAAAGATATTAAATAAGTAAAGGGAATTGGTATGAGATGTTAAGCATGGGAGCAGTGAGTGTTGGGTCAAAGGATCTATAGCCGTTAAGCCAAGGAGTTTATGTTTAACATCTAACGTTCATTACTATTAATCTCTATAATTCCTACGTCCTGCGGCTTGTCCGCAGGATCCAGAGAGCTAAATATTGAACTCTACTCCTGGAACCTCCGAACAAGCCGCAGGACGGTCGGGAAATTATCACAGCCTCTCTTATTTTCGGGGTAGCAATTTCACGAAAAAGTAAGCCTACGAGTCAAAAATAACCCAACATTCAAGCTCTCTTCCCTAACAATATGGGCCTAATAAAGCTGTTCCAACAGGGATAGAACACTTACCGCAGGATAACTCTTATCTTACCCTCTGGGCAGCAAGAAAAAATATCTTTGTTAGACATCCGCTAAATCACCTTTGGTTTCTAGCCATTGTTTTCGGTCAGCGGCTCTTTTCTTATTCAGTAACATATCCATTAATGCTTCAGTATGCTCTTCGTCATCAAGAGTGAGTTGAACTAGGCGCCTAGTATTAGGATCCATAGTGGTTTCGCGTAATTGCAAGGGGTTCATTTCCCCCAGACCTTTGAAGCGTTGGACGTTTATCTTGGCTTTAGTGGTTTGGCTAAGTTGTTCAATGATGCGGTTTTTTTCTTCTTCATCTAGGGCATAATGGACAATTTTTCCAGCATCGATTCTAAATAAGGGCGGCATGGCTGCAAAAACGTGGCCGGCTTTCACTAAGGGTTTAAAGTGACGTAAGAATAAAGCACAAATTAGGGTGGCAATATGAGCACCGTCTGAATCCGCATCGGCTAAGATACATAATTTTCCATAGCGAAGACCACTTAGGTCATCGGAGCCTGGATCAACTCCAATGGCTACTGAAATGTCATGGATTTCTTGTGAGGCCAGAACCTGAGTGGATTCTACTTCCCAGGAATTTAAAATCTTTCCACGGAGCGGCAAGATTGCTTGATAATCTTTATTCCGGGCTTGTTTGGCAGAACCACCGGCAGAATCTCCTTCGACCAGGAATAACTCTGCTTGGCTTAAATCGGTTTGTAAACAGTCGGCTAATTTACCAGGAAGGGCAGGGCCTTGGCTTACGCGTTTACGGGCTACTTGCTTTGCTTGTTTTAAGCGTTTTTGCGCCCGTTCAATGGCCAATGTTGCAATAGCTTCACCTTGATTGCGGTGCTGATTTAGCCAAAGTGAAAATGCATCTTTTACGACATTGCTCACAAAGGCAGAGATTTGTCTTGAACTTAAGCGTTCTTTAGTTTGGCCGGCAAATTGGGGTTCTTTCATCTTAACCGAGAGGACGTATTGGCAAGGCTCCCACAAATCATCGGCAGCCAATTTAATGCCGCGGGGTAATAAGTTACGTAATTCACAGAACTCACTCATGGCATCAAACAAACCTGAGCGCAAGCCATTAACATGAGTGCCGCCTTGAATAGTAGGAATTAAATTTACATAACTTTCATTAAGGCTGCTATTGGCTTCTTGTGTCCATACTAAAGCCCAATCAACGGTCGCTTCATCATTTTTAAATTCGCCCACAAAAGGTTCTTCAGGCAGATAATCAGATGATAAATTTTGTTTTAAATAATCGCCCAAACCATGTTCATAATACCAATGATGTTGTTCTTGCGTCGCTTTATTAATAAAGGTCATGGATAAGCCACTGCACAAAACTGCTTTAGCTCTTAAGACATGGGTTAAATGTTTTACAGAAATTTTAGTCGTATCAAAATATTTAGCATTAGGCCAAAAACGAATTAGGGTGCCGGTTTCTCTTTTTTTGCTAGTACCCGTTTCATTGAGCTCGCATAATTTATCGCCATTAGCAAAAGACATTTGATAGACAACGCCATTACGTTTGATAGTCACATCTAGGCGATCAGATAAAGCATTAACCACTGAAACACCAACCCCATGTAAGCCGCCTGAAAAACTGTAGTTTTTATCAGAAAACTTCCCACCAGCATGAAGACGGGTCATGATGACTTCAACACCGCTTAAACCAAGCTGGGGATGAATATCAACAGGCATTCCGCGACCATCGTCTTCTACTTCAATAGAGCCATCTTCGTGAAGGGTGACGCAAATCTGGGTTGCAAATCCTGCTAATACTTCATCAACGCTGTTATCGATGACTTCTTGAGCCAGGTGATTGGGGCGAGTCGTATCGGTATACATCCCGGGGCGTCGTTGTACGGGTTCTAAACCACTTAAGACTTCAATCGCTTCTGCTGTGTATGTTTGTGACATGGTCTTCTACTTAAACTATTGATAGTAACGGAATAAGATATTTAAGGTAGCCCGAACTTGAGTTCGACGCTTGTGGGGCTCAGGCCCAAACTTTTATCTTAACTTAGTATCATTAAACTATGAAGGGTTTATTTTAGCATAGTTTTGCCTCTTGTGCCGAACCAGATCTAGGACAATAATAGATACCGATAAGCCAATTCCTGGGTTTAAATTTTTATATTTTAGTTTTTGATAAAATTTTTGGCTTTATGCTGAAAAACACCTTGAATAGGCACGTTCTAAGTTACTTTGAATGCGAGGAAATGACTTTGTTTACCCTAATGGAAAAAACTCGATCTGGTGATGCTATATTTATTGATTTGCAAGGAAACACCAATTTTTATTTTTTAGTGAAAATTATAAAAGAGGAAGAGGATATATCAGTCTCATTAAGTTATGGCTATAAAAATATAGAATGGGCTTCCGAAGAAATGCTTGAAAATAGTCTACCTCTTAATATACAGGAAGAAGCAAAAAGATTTGGTCAGCAAGTAATTGCTTATGCAAATTTAGAGCATGCTGAATTTATGGCAGAACTAAAAGAAGCTGGCTTGTACTCCGACCCCCTTCATGAAGAGGACAATTCTAGTGCCTTTCGGCCGTAAATCACCTTAAAATATAGTGGGGAACAGTGATTATATCGAGTAGGAAGCGTGACAGTGCTATCAAATTGAGCATTTGGAGCACGTTAGTCCAATTCAAATTCTCTGAAGAATTCCTTTAAAATCAGAAATGAATGTATTGCTAGCCTTATCTATCTCTTGTTAGAGTTAAGCTAATTATAAATTTAGAAAATATTTATGCCTAATTCGGTTGAAATTCAGCAATTATCAGTAGCTTTTTGTAGCCCTAAAAAAACAATTACTGCCTTGGATAAGCTAAGTTTTACTTTGCTTCCCGGCGAAACCTTAGTCTTGCTTGGGGAATCGGGTTGTGGCAAATCTTTGACCTCTCTTGCCTTAATGCGCCTCTTACCAAAATCAGGGGTTTATGATGAGAAAAGCAGGATTGAACTTGATGGGCAGGATATTTTAAACCTTCCTGAACAAATGATGCGCCAGTTAAGAGGCCGGCGCATGGCTATGATTTTCCAAGAACCAATGAGTGCTTTAAACCCGGTGATGACTATTGGTGCTCAGCTTGCTGAAGTCATATTAAAGCAACAGGCATATTCTAAGGCCGAGCTCAACACGCGATTAATTGCCTTATTAAGCGAAGTGGAAATGCCCCAACCTGAGTTAAAAATTCAGCAATACCCCCACCAGTTATCGGGCGGCCAAAAACAACGGGTAGTTATTGCAATGGCCTTAGCCTGCAAACCCGATATATTAATCGCGGATGAGCCAACCACGGCCTTGGATGTCACCATTCAAGCTCAAATTTTAACCCTCCTAAAAAAGCTGCAACAAAATCATAAAATGAGTTTATTACTCATCACCCATGACTTAGGGGTCGTACGCGCTATGGCTGATAAGGTTTGTGTGATGTATGCAGGACAAGTGGTTGAACATTCTTCAGTAGAGCAATTTTTTTCCCACATAGGCCATCCTTATGTCCAACAACTCTTGGCATCATTGCCTTCACGCTCTAAACGTGATGAAAAATTATCCGTGATCAATGGCAGCGTTCCTACTTTAGATGCCTTACCCTCCGGTTGTCGCTTTCATCCCCGCTGTATTTATGCTTTTACTCGTTGTCGGCTTGAAGAGCCGCAATTACAAGAGGTACATGATCGTTTAATCCGCTGTCATTTATATCCACAAACCCAAGAATTACCGCCCTTAGAAAAAGATAAAATAGCTTGGAATTTACAACTAGAAAAAGAAGAAGTGCTTTTTGCGGTTAAAGATTTATCCGTTTATTTCGAACAAAAAAAATCCTGGTTTAAAAGCAAGCAAACTATTTATAAAGCAGTCGATGGCCTTAGTTTTTCACTAAAAAAAGGTAAAACCTTAGCTTTAGTTGGGGAGTCAGGATGTGGCAAGACGACAGCAAGCCGTGCTTTATTGCGCCTTATCCCTGCCGCAGCTGGAGAGGTTTATTTTAAACAGCACAATGTACTTACTTTAACTGGGCGCGCGCTAAGAGAATACCGCAAGAAAATACAAATTATCTTTCAAGATCCCTTTTCTTCAATGAACCCAAGAATGACGGTAGGGGAGATTATTGCCGAAGGGATGCTTGCACAAGGGATAAAATCTTCTTTGATAAAAAAACGACAGCAAGAGTTAATTAACCATGTCAATTTGCCTAGCAACAGTTTACATCGTTACCCGCACCAATTTTCCGGCGGGCAACGGCAACGCATTTGCATCGCCCGTGCTTTAGCAACAGAGCCTGAAATTTTAATTTGTGATGAACCCACTAGTGCTTTAGATATTTCAGTGCAAGCCCAAATTTTAAATTTATTAAAAGAATTGCAGCAGCAAACTGGGATTACTTATTTATTCATTACCCATAATATGGGGGTGGTATCTTATATTGCTGATGAGGTTTTGGTAATGAATCAGGGTAAAGCGGTGGAATATGGGGCTTGTGAGCAAATTTTTTCTCGTCCACAGCACTCTTATACTCGAAAATTATTAAATGCAGTTTTAGATATCGTCTAAGCTGCTGTTTTAATCTAGATGCTATTCTTTAGGGAGATTTTTAGGAAAAAACATATTAGGGAGAATGTTGGTGCATTTAACTACTCTAAACCATGAGATCCTGCGTAGTGAGATTTTAAGAGTTACTATCTTAATGTCATTTTTTCTTTTTTTAGCAGTCTATGTTGCGATTTGGGCAGTTGTTAGTCCTATTGAATTTACTATTCTTTTTAAAAATAAAGTAAGTGCTTGGTCTCCGTCTACCTTTTTATTAGTTATTGCTGGTTATTATTTTTTATTACGTCTTTTTCTTTGTGCGCGTGAAAAAAAAGAGCTTATAATTCCTAAAGGGTTACAATTTTTAACCTTATTTTTAGAAACAAGTATTCCCACTTTATTTCTTTGTATTTTAGCTCAATTCCATGAGCCCGTTTATGTTTTGCTTTCTTCACGAATTTTATTGTATTTCGTCTTCATTATTTTATCTGCCTTGACTCTAGATATTCGCCTTTGCTTTTTTACTGGTTTAGTTGCGGCTTTAGAATACAATGCACTGGGTTTTTATTTTTTTACTATCAATCACTTACCTAATTTAGAGCCCTATGTTTACTCTACAGAGCAACTTATCACACGGGGAATGATTTTTTTTGCTGGGGGTTGTGTTACTGCCTTTGTTACTGCACGAATTAAACAAGGCTTTTATGAAGCATTTAAGGAAGCTAAAGAGCGTGAGGAAATTGCACAAATTTTTGGTCGACAAGTATCGCCTGAAGTGGTGAATATGCTATTAAGTCAAGGTAAAACTGCTGTGAGTGAAGCTAAATTTGTTTGCGTGATGTTCTTGGATATTCGTAATTTCACTACTTATTCTGAAAATAAAAAACCACAAGAAGTGGTTAATTATCTAAATCAAATGTTTAATTTTATGATAGAAATTATTAATAAACACCATGGCATTATTAATAAATTTCTCGGAGATGGTTTTATGGCCGTATTTGGCGCACCGATTAGTGGCGATAATGATACTAATAATGCCGTTAAAGCTGCAGAAGAAATTTTAATTCAAATTGAAAAGGAGATCGCAAATGGTACGATTCCAAACACCCGAATTGGTATTGGCCTCCACTGTGGGATTGTGGTTACCGGCAATGTCGGCACGAAAAGGCGTCAGGAGTATACCATTATTGGTGATGTGGTCAATCTCGCTTCTCGTATAGAACAATTAAATAAAACCTACATGAGCCAGTTACTCATATCAGAAGATGTTCATTTAGGTTTAAAAGACAAGCGAGGAGAGTTATTGGGTGATATCACTGTGCATGGGCGGCACCAGCCGATTAAGATTTACCGTTTGAAGTAATTTTTAATTCTTTTTTCCATTTATACCAGCTTAAATACCCATTATTGCAGTTTAATTTGAGTTTACACCTTACCTTAATCCAGTTCGCTAAATTTGTTTTTATTTAGTTAGTTTATTTATTTTAGGGAAAAACCGTGGGGTGCTTAATTGATATTCAATATAAGCTCTTCCTCTTGATTGAATTGATTCACGCTCGGTTACCGGGATAGTTAGGTAGGTCATGATTAAATATAAGGCTAAGGGTGAAATTAGGCTCAATTCGCCATAGGGTGATGAGACCGCTGCAACGCTAAAGGAACACCAAATAAGCCATTCAAAAAAGCAATTTGGATGTCTGCTTAAACGCCATAATTTATAATTACAGACTTGTCCTGGGTAATTTTTTTTGAACTGGTGTAACTGCCAATCTGCCAGGGATTCTAAACTTAGGGAAAAAATAAAAATTATGAGCCCTAAACAATCGATCAAAGTAATGTTTGTTGCAGGATTCTGAGCAATGAAATACCAAGATATTGAAATAATAAACTCATGTTACGCACGGTCAATTTTAAGCTGCCATATTTTTAAGCTCCTGCCAAGCAATCTGGTTCGCTCTAAGAATCAATTTGTACTTAATAGCAAAGTGATTTAAATGAGTTTTTATC
>NZ_RZGQ01000101.1 GCF_003989735.1 Legionella sp. km772
AAATCAAATAATCACTATAAAGATCAAGCATATCCATTTAATTCCCTCCCTAAAATTAAGGGCGGAATTCTAATGCTTTTTAGTCAAACTACAAGTTTATGTGCGTAACATGAGTTAATTATTTTAAATCCTACTGGTCCACCTCAAGAATATATATACCATATCTTTATTTAGAAATATCGAATTTAAAAAAGCGCGCGCAGTAGAGAGTTAAAATATTGTTTATAATGAAAACCCTTCTGACACTATTTTCAATAAAAAACCTCTTCATTATGGGGAAGTTAAGCTTTTTAATCATGTTCACATCATAGGTTGCGCTGTATTGCTATCCACGGGAGTCTGGGTAGTAATAGTTAATTCCTCACTAATTTCTTTAATATCTTTAATGCGCTCTTCAATAATGGCTTTTATATTTTCGGGATCAGCGAGCGTTTTATCATTCGCACTCATCAGTTTTTCAATAACAGCGGGATCCGCTATTTCAAAAATCGCATCACTTACTTGCGCTAAAACCCTATCATCAGAGATAAGGGTCGCCATCCTTCTGACAAGTGGTTCAACCAAGGGTACTGTGGTAGGAGATTCAAGCGCATCGCGCTGATGCACTCTTTCCCATTTAGATAAAGCTATATCCGCAAGGTGGTAAGTAACTGTAGGAGGTAAGACTTCAGGTTCAACCAATTTAACTTTACTTAAATCATGGGCTGCGTGGATAGCACGGTTTAGTTCGCTAATTTTGGCAGTAGGAATTTCAATAATAGCTTCCTTATTCCGGGCAATTTTTTTTCCCAATAGTTCTTCTATGACTAAAACTTGTGCTTCGGTTTTAGCAATGATTTTTAATGATAAGCTATCATCTTCACGCCATAAAAAGCCAAGATTAATTTTATCAGCTTCAGAACTGTTATTTTTGTTTAATACTTCTACTAAACCTGGCAGGGCAATAAATTGACAATTAGGTTTTGCTAGTAAATCATCTCTTTTCTGATGATATTTTAATTCAGCAGCAGCCATTAATTTTAACAGGTTTTCTTGAGTTAAATTACAGCTCAATCCAGCACTGTTTCGCACCGCAGTTAAATTTAACTCATCTTTTAATTGACGCGCAATGCCCTCATTTGTAGTGCTTAGTGTATAAGTTCCATTTTCCTCTCTCTTTAATTGAAAAGGGATGCGAGCTTCCATGGGATCGAACCGCATTGTATTTAAAAAGACAGTCCCATCATGTGACATTACAGCAGTGGGCGAAAATATTTTTTCTAATTTATCCAGAAGATCTATTTCTGGTTTAGTTAACAACTGTCGTTGCTCAAATTTTGCAAGAATTAACTGATTACTTTTTTGCGCCTGCAAAGCCATATCATCAATAAACTTCAAATAATCAGACAGCTCTTTGTATGGCATATTATTTTTAATTGCTACATCCATTAGATCAATTTTCATTTTAGTAAAATACAAATCAAAATTTGATAATTTCCCAGAACATAACTGTAGAATTTGATTATCTATCAATGCCTTAATGGGGCTCCTTGGATTGCAAGCTGCATTCATGTCCCTCAACTGGTTTACCATATCAGGAGGTGTAGGGGTATTTTCTTGGATTCGATGTAATTCTTGCCTTAAACCAGGGAAACTTTTTATAACCTCTTCGCTGGGGTTTTCACCGGTGATCATTTTTCTTAGCAGATGAAATCCCTCCATACGTTCTGATAAGGGAGTATCGTAAAAGGTACTGTAGTTGCGATACATATAGTGACGGGCAAAACCAATTTTGGAAGAGCTTCTAAATAATGCGGGAGCTTTAGCAAAACTATCAACAAAAGAAAAATCATCGTTCAACGAGGCACAAACTCCATCGCCCTCATAGGGTTTACCATAGTCAAAACCATAAAATTTACCGTCAGCATAGCCTTTGTTTTGCGCATCCTTCCCCATACCGTCACGATCGCCAATAGCAATACCAAAAATTAAATTTCTGCCTAAACCAGGTATAATTTTTGAGCGTTTAACTTTTTCACTTTTATCCTCAACCAATACACCATTATAATCAGGCTCCCCACCACCATGAAGAAACTGGGTTAGTTCTTGTAAACCATTTTTCCAGCCGCAGGCCAATAAGGCATGCATTCCTTTTTCCCCATTTTTTACCCATGCAATTTCTTGTTTTTGATTGTCCATGCTAAAAATGCCAGCCAAACGCGTCCCAACGAATTCTCTTATCGCCTCTTTATTGGCTTTAAGTCTGTCTTTTTGTCCATCGGCATAATCAAGTTTATACATCCAAGCACTTAAGGCATTGTTCTTAGCAACACTTGCTTTTATTTCATCGCATAACCACTGCATTTGGTTATTTAGGCGATCACCTGCATGTGGACCGCCTATTTGGCTATGGACGAATTTTGCAAACAATACGCGCTTTCCACCTAGATCAGCGCTACTCAATTGTTCTCTTAACCGAGTAAAAGCTATTTTCTCCTCTTGAGAGATCTTGCTTGTCGCCGATAAGTTTTTATCTAAAATTATATCCAGCTCTTTAAAAAAAACTGCATTTAAATCGATTGCCCTAAAACCTGGTTCTACGCCACCTGGTTTATTGGCATAACAAAATTGATGAGTGCCAAACATAGTTCCTAAACGAGTCAATCGCTTATCTATTCTTAATGTTGGCTGGCTTAGATCTCCGCGCGATTTTTTTATCGAATCAGCAGACGGGCTTATTTTGGGGGTAGGTTTTGCATTTCCTATGACTGGCGCACTAATAGAAACTTGGGGGGTCTCAGATGCTTTCTTTTTTACCGGAGGTAACAATGCCTCTTCCTCTGATTTTTTTACCTGTACTGTAAGTAATTGATTAAGCACGCGCGCTGTTAAACCACCTGGCTGAATGGTATATAGAGGATCTTTTCCCAAGACCACACCGAAATTTTTAAGGCAGAAACTACTCAGAACTTTACCTAATTCGCTGCCCTTTCCTCCCATCGTTTTTAAAATTTCTGCATGTTCAGTAGCTAGGACATTAAGAATAGCCATAAGTTTTGCATCGGAGGTTAGTGAAGTATTGGTATTTATTTCACTGACTTTTTTCCCTAGTCGAGCAAGGGAGTCGTCTCGTGCGGTGCTGACTCGAGTTTTGTTTAATTGATCTAAAATATTTCGATATTCTTCAGCAAAGTTATCAGTGGTTAGCACTTCTTTTTGCTGCGGTTCACTTAAAAGTTTTAAATAGTGTTCAGTAAATTCACCATTTAACTCATAGCTTGTCCCACCGGTTGATGACTTAACCATTTGCTCATCTAGTGCCATCGCTACAAAATAATCAGGATCAATCTCTAAACTGCTTAATAATTGTTGATATACAACATTTCGTAAGGCAATAGACTCTGTTTCAGTGCCAACAAATTGCATCCATTCTGGACTTAGATTAACGCCGCCATCTACAGGAAAACTAGGGGTGTTAAGCAAACCATGCAAGGCCCTATAACCACAACTCCATCCATCTCGCTGTAAACCACTGCTAGCTACATTAGCAACTTTATTGACATAAGTCGGAAAAGCACTATAGGCTCCATCTTGATAATTAATTGCATCTAAGAGCGTTGCTTGTTCGGTTCCAGAAAGCGGCATTGAATCTTGGTAATCAATAGTAACTGACGAGGTAATGGGATTGACGGTCACCATGGCATAGGTCCAATGGGATCCTTGGCTACGTAAAGAGCCACTACTGCCACAATTAATCAGTAAGGGAATAGTGTAAGGCTCCACAGCATCAGCGTGTTTCACCCGTTCGAAATGCAGGATCATGCCAATATCTTCAGCATTTAAACGGGCAATATGTGTTCTGTCCTTAATACCAAGCTTGATGAGCATTCGCTCAAGATCCACTTCCCCTAACCATTCAGTTTGTCCTAACTCCTCATTAAGGAGTTTTTCAGCTATACCCAAATTGCTGCTTTGAGCATGTAAATCCCGTAAGGAGCGCCCTTCTAGTGCTTGGTTAAGCTCTATGCCCGCTAAGGCCGCATCTTTGGCCTTAAACGCGGTAGCAATGGGGGGGGAATCACCAGTTAAAACAACTAACTTATCAAGTAGTTCTTCTAATTTTTTAAATTGTCTAATATGATTCAGGCGGGTGTCTTCATTTTCACTGCCAATAGCAATAATATTTAAATTATCATTATTTAACTTATAAAAAAAATCGATGGCAGACTCTAAATGGGCATAATTCTCCATGTTGTCTAGCCAAGCAGGATTATAAGCTTCTTTAAATTTTTCTTGTAAATAGAGCCCAATAATCAACTTTTTTTTCTCAGCTTCCAATGCTTTCGTTACCTCACGTTCAGATATCATGTCTCTTCCTTTTAAAGATTAATGATAATGCCAAAACGAGATGTTTTGACTTTGTGTAACAGCATCATTTAAGAATGAGTTGCATTTCAGTCCAGTATGATATCTAAATTATAGTATTCAAATTAAATTGCGCACATTTTGCTTTTTTTTAACAAAATACTACTATTCATATAGTATTAACAGGTTTAAAGGGTATAATTATCCACCACCTTCATCCTGTAATTATCTTTAAATAAGGCTACTTTTATGGGAGCAGCACAGCCATCCCCTCTCTGGACTCTATTTCCTGTACAACAAGAAAATGGAGTGATAGTAAATTACGCCTGCGATTTTTCTGATGAGTTAGGCGAAAGCGTTTACAAAGGTTATGAATGTACGATACTTAGAGCTGAGCAAAGCCATTTAAAGCCTGTTCGCTTAAAAA
The DNA here is from genome assembly GCF_003989735.1 of Legionella sp. km772. Taxonomy (GTDB): domain Bacteria; phylum Pseudomonadota; class Gammaproteobacteria; order Legionellales; family Legionellaceae; genus Legionella. Next base: position 4,772 of record NZ_RZGQ01000101.1, read on the forward strand.
AAGAAGAGTTGGAAATTAAGGCAGATAAACCTGTGGCCATAAAGCTTTATGATGGGGAACAGCACCCATCCCCCTATCAATTTTATGCCTCCAAAATTGCAGTTTTTACTATTGATGAACGAGATGTGCTTATCATGGAGTATCTGGATGGTATCCATATTCATCCTGATCATAAAGACAATGCCCAGTTAAAAAAATTAAGTTTTCTTGAGACGGTAGACATTGCTTGGCAATTAGTTTTGGGACTCAATCATTTACATTATAGAAATAGCAGTGGTATTCCGGTGGTGCATGGGGATATTAAAGGCGAAAATATTAAAATACGAATCAAGACTGATGCCGAGAATAAAACAAAAATAGACGTTTTTTATCTCGATATGGATTATGCAAAACCCATAACCAGCACCCCGCAACTCATCCAAGGTACTCCTGAGCATGTTGCTTTAGAAGTGCTTGACGGGCACTATTCCGAATCTAGTGATTTTTTTGCTTTAAGCCCACTTTTATTAAGTTTATTTGGAGCCTACAATCCTTTTAAAGAAATTATGGCCTTTAGAGATAGCCATAAACATTTAGAACAAGCTGAACTAATCAAAGGCTTTCGTGCTATCACTTTTTCTGCTGAAGGTTTATTTACTCATTTTGAAAAAAAACCTCTTCCTGTTATTGCCCGTTTAGTGCAAGAATTCATTTTAAGCATGGGTGATAATCATAAAAAAAGACGCCCAAGCCCAGACGCTATACTTGAATTTTTTACCGCCTTAAGGCAATTTTGCCTTGTTGATCCTCTTGATCAAGAGCTATATATTTTGCGTCTGTGCTTAGTCGCTGGAGAAACAAATTGCTTAACTGAGCCAAAATCCCTTACCCTATTTTTCTCACTAGACGAGGTAAATCAAGTTAGATTTATTAAGTTAATGACTTATAAGCAATCAATTGCCTTATATAAATCCGCCATTGAACACCATGCCTCACCCACAGTAATCGAAGCTTTACGTGCAAACATTGCCCGAGAATTAAGCGAGCAAATTGCAGTTTTAAAGCCTCCATCGCGTTTTGCTTCCCTTTTTTATTCCCCCCTATCAAAGAAAGAATTGCAATGGTTGCTGGATTGTTATGAAAAACATAATTCAGCTGACTTCCATGCAGCTGCCAATGAAAAAACTCGAGTTAAACTACAAAAATGTAAGGATGAATTATTTGCTCCTTTAATTGCCCCACTGATAGAGGGAATGGAGAAAAAAGCTACCGTTCAAACAATACTGAGCTAGTAAAAATCACTCCTCGTTCTTAAATTAAGATGAACCAATAGTTCACTTTATAGTCCTTATAAAAGTAAATATTTCTCTATCCAAAACAAAATTAATTTAATGGAGTAGCACGGAGAAATATTTTGCAAAAATCTTGCTATTTTCTAATCTGATTACCAATACTATTTTATGCAGTATAAAAATTTACTGAAATAAAATTCCTATGATAAAAAATCGCTCTTACTTTTTGGTTAGTTTTTTATTGTTCATCTCTAGCTATTATAGCTACGCTCAGGGCATTCTTTGGCAAGAAACCACCATTCCCATGACTGAAGCGGGTGATAAAGGATTAGAAACCCTATTGGTATGGCCTGATGGTCCAGGCCCACATCCCTTGGCAATTATTAGCCATGGAACGGCTCGAGACTTGCACGATAGGAAAACCTTGAGTGCGATTTCTTTTCTTCCTACAGCCTTAGAATTTGCTCGGCGGGGATTTGCTGTTGCCGTTGTATTACGCCGAGGTTATGGTCATTCTGGCGGGCACTTCCCTGCAAAAAGCGATCTTTGTAAGGGTACTTCTTATAATTCTACGGTTTATGAAGATGCAAAAGACCTCCATGTAGCCCTTGATTATCTTGCTACAAAACCCCAGTTTGATATGAATTATGTTTTACCAGTTGGCGTATCAGCAGGCGGCCTTGCAAGCTTGGCTCTTATTGCTTATTTTCCCCCAAAAGGATTAGTTGGCGCGCTTATTTTTGCTGCCGGACGGGGTTCTGTTTCTGATAATAATGTATGTGAAGAAGATAAATTAATCGATACATTCCGTGTATTAGGCAAAAGCTCCTCTACTCCCATGTTATGGGTTTATTCAGTAAATGATCATTTTTTTAATCCTGCCCTAGCTGCAAAATTTCTTACAGCCTTTGACAGTAGTGGCGGTAAGGCTATCCTTTTTGAAGCACCAAGCTATACCAACGAAGGCCACTATTTATTTTCAACCGCTGGCATACCGGTCTGGACCCCAATTCTCGATAATTATTTAAAAAAACTAGCTCTACCTTTATTTAAAACCATGCTCCCATTACCCCCTGTTGCTGATTTAGTTGCTCCTCAACAGTTATCCCATCAGGGTAAGAGCGCTTTTTTAGATTATTTGAAAAGTCCTCCTCATAAAGGCTTCGCAGTCAATGCCGTTGGGGCCTACGGCTGGATTTCTGGTAGCTATTCTGATGAAGAAGCTCAGGATAACGCTTTGCAAACATGTATGAAATACGGCAAGGGATGTTATCTCTATGCCTTAAACGATAGCTTAGTTAAAAAAGAGAGTCTTCAACCCCCTGAGCAATTATCTTCTGAAGGTCGACGGGCATTTTTAAACTACTTAAAAAGCCCAAGTTATAAAGCTTTTGCGGTAAGTTCTCGAGGTGGTTATGGTTGGATATCAGGAAGCTCATCTAGTAACCAAGCTCAAAATACAGCCTTAGAGACTTGCGCAAAGTACGCTAATGATTGTCATCTTTATGCTGTCGATAATAATTATTATAAAGCTGATAATAAGTCTTATGAAGGTTTTTTTAAATTCTGAGTATTTAAAACTCCTTTCAGATTGTTCCCTGGTTGCAGGGAACCAGCTTATATCTTATTATCGAACCTCTAAATATAGATAGTAAATTAAAATGCTCGAGCTAATAAAAACGCTTATTATAGCTTTGACAATATCTCTACCCCACTGGTCTTTTGCAAACTTACAACCATTCACTAACCGTGATTGTCAGGCTTTAGCAATGCCCAAAACAGTCTTATTAGTTCATGCATCATGGTGTCCCCACTGCAAAGCATTTCTACCCATTTACAAGCAGGTTTCCGATAAAAAAAAGTATGCGGGTTGGATCTTTTACCAAATGATGAATGATAAATTTGCACAGGTTTGTGGTACTGTTTTAACAGGCGTGCCGGTCACATTTAAGAATAATATGAAAAGCAAGCTAATGGGGAATAAACCGCCCGCCGTTTTGGAACATTTTTTAGATTCCCAATAAACTCACTTAGAGTTTAAAAGCAACGAGGTCCTTGTCATTTAAGGGAAAATGATATTCCCGATATAAATCTTTTATTTCGCTCCATAACTCTTGAAAATTATCATGAGTTTTGATTGTATTAGGAATAATTGTTTCATAATTACCACGTTGATAGTCATTGTACCTACCTTTCCCTATGCTAAATACTTCATCTAAACTGTGGGCTCCCATTGCGATGGTATAAAAACCGACAAAAAAGTCAAACAGTTGCATCTCGCAAGAGCTTAGGCCTGCTTGTTTAGCAAGTGCCAAACGCATTGCGGTCATACCAGAAGGACCGCATAATTGCGGCATATCATATACATGCATACCAGCATTAGTGAAATTACCTTTTGTAGTTATTTGGTATAAAAACATCCCTTTCTCATGCTCTGGCATGGTACAACATAAGAGGGTCTTATCAGTTTCATCCAAGGTTTGGTACTCTTCCGGGGCTAAAATACCTAAATTCTGAGATGTTTTAAAATAACTAAATACTCTTTTAGTTCGCAGATTATTAATAAATAACTGTCCACGATAGCTTAAGGTATCCCCAAATAATTGGTTTAAATCTACACAAGACCATCCTTCTTGCAACGCTTGTGCTAACTCAGGACGAGCCACGCCGCCATTAATAAAAAAAATAAGGTAAACCCGCTGAATGGCTAACTGTTTATAATAAGTTTCCGGTGCAAGGCTGTTTAAATCATTGGTAATCTTTGTATAAAAAACCTTGCTGTTATCCATGTCTACTTTATAAAAAAGCCTTACATCGCTTGATAAGAGTAAATGCTTATGAAATTTATAACAAAGAGAATTCTTATTTTCTGAATACTCAAAATCGCTAATGGTATTAGCGAGTCTAATAAGATCGGGCAAAATCAATTGAGAGACTTTATTTATTTCACTTATAAACAGTTTTTTATAGCTTAATACTAACTGGGCGAGTTTGGATTCAAAAATAGATTTTTTCCTACTATTGAAAAAACTATTGTGATGAACAGTTCTATTTTTTTTAATTAACTCCAGATCATCTTTAGCAGATCTTATATTATTCATACGCAACTTAAAATAATACAAAAAAATACATAGTATACTTTAATGGATAAATTATCGAGAAATTATCTGATTGTGCGAGTGTTAATAAAATAAAAAATAAACCATTACTAAAAGGGTCCTCCACTCAATTTGAAAAAAAACCAACTAATTAGTGCAAGTAAAGCCAATATATTGATTCACTAACGTTATTATTTGGTGGCGGGCAAAACATAAATTGCATACCCCCAACAGATTTATAATAACCTGATTAATCTAGCCCTAATCCCTGAGTGCTTAAATTTTACCCATGAACTCTTAACTTTTGTGGAGCTAACATGCGTAAAATATCTAAGCAAAAACCTATTATTATCTTATCTCCTATTGAGCCAGGTACTATGGGCGATTTATCTTTTGTCGATAAAATGATTGATGCTTACAGAAACCAAAAAAATGATCAGCCTTTTGTTATTCTCCTCAACGATATGGGTGATGTATCATTAAAAGATAAAAGTCTTGTGCTGGCATTAAAAGAAAAAGTGGGTGCAGAAAATGTACGTATTATACATACAGAAAAGGGAAAATCTGAGGAAATGCCCCCCTCTTGGCACCTTAGAGAGGAGATTGCCCAATCAGATCCTAAGGCCATTATTTATGGGCCAATGATTGTCGACAAGGATTGTTCTGCCTCAAAAAGATTAGCTACCTTGAATGATATACCCTTTATTGTTCTTCCCGAATACAGCTATAAATATAATGGTTCTAATTCTATACCTACAGGCCCAGGACCAGATGCGAGTGGCATGTTTTTAGATACCTTTGCTGAAAACCAAACAATACATGCTGATGATCAGCAAAAAATGGGTAAATCATTAAGTGAATTGGAAAATGATAGCCAGCTATTTTTTGCATATTTAAATAACCATAGTTCTGGGCGAGGAGCAGATCCCAAAACTTTTAACCAAGAATTATTAAGTTATTTATATTTTGTTACCAGCTCATTAGCAAACTCCGACAATAAAAAACCAGCGGAGGTATTTACACGAATTACACCTGATATCTTTCAGGCTTATATTACAGAATTAAAACAAAATAATCCTTATTCTTGTAGTTTTTCAATCCAATATAATGGAGTACAACATAGTAGGGTTTTACCGCATATCCAGCCCAAACTGGCAATGAGATAGTTAAGCGACCTTAAGTGCTAATATTTTGTCCATATCAAACAATATATCCTGTTCTTCAATATCCTGAGTAAAGTCATATT
>NZ_RZGQ01000102.1 GCF_003989735.1 Legionella sp. km772
CTTATTAACCATTTAGAGCGAATAAGCCTCACAGCCTAAATTTACCGAATCTTTTGTCGACTGTTGATTAAAAAACAGCTGAACAATAATTGGTTCATTTCTAGTCATGAAAAGCCCCTGGAATCTATATACCTGGCCCTTCTACTCATGGTACATTGTGCTTATGATTAAGACTAAAATTAAAATTATTAATAGGCTTGGTTTGCATGCCCGCGCATCGGCAAAATTTGTTTCTACAGCGGCGCGATATCAAAGCCATATCGAAGTGACTAAAGGCTCTCAAACGGTTAATGGTAAGAGCATTATGGGTGTTATGATGCTTGCTGCCAATCAGGGCAGCGAACTTATTTTAGAAATTGAAGGTCCTGATGAAGCAGCAATGAATCAAGCTCTAGTTGAGCTTATTGAAAATTTCTTTGGTGAGGGTGAATAAGCCCTTCCTTCCATTTATAAAGCCTTAATGTCGCGCAGGCATCCCCAAACTAAACTTGACTTAATTGCAAAGTAATCCGTATTACTGTGCAGCCCACTGTATGCACCGCGGAATAGCTTAAGCTCCTTTTATTTCCTAGCGGTATGGGTGCAAAGATGGAATAGTGCTGTCTGCAGCCAAAGGATAAGTGCCTAGGACTGCAGCGCGGACAGGTAAACCTTACAGGGGACCAGATTTCATTTTACGCAAATAAACCAAAGTCATGATGGGCCCTGACAAAGCATAAAGACTAAAGCCTATAAATAATACCACCGCGGGATCGGCAGCTATAGCAACAAATAAGATAATCATTACCAGGATATATAAAAAGGGAACTTTTCCTTTAAAATCAAGTTCTTTAAAGCTGTAGTAGCGTAAATTACTCACCATTAATGCAGAAACAATTAAAGATAAGAGTGCAGTCAAAATAACTATCATTATATGCTGCCATTCATTTTGGTAACAAAGCCAGGCAAAAGAGGCCATTAAGGCTGCGGCCGGCGGGCAAGGCAGGCCTTGAAAATAGCGTTTGTCAGCAGTTTCTAGTTGAGTATTGAACCGGGCTAAGCGTAAGGCCACCGCCGCTGTATAAACAAAAGCCACCAGCCAGCCAAATTTACCCAATTGGCCTAACATTAAGTTATACAACAAGATGGGAGGAGCAACGCCAAAAGTGACCATATCCGATAAACTGTCGTATTGGGCGCCAAAAGCAGATTGGGTGTTAGTCAAACGAGCAATCCGTCCATCCAAGCCATCTGCTATCATGCCTATTAACATCGCAATGACTGCAGCCTCATACTGTCCTTTCATAGAAGAAACTAGAGAATAAAACGCAGCGAATAAACTTGCTGTTGTTAATAAGTTGGGTAATAAATAAATGCCAGAATGACTTTCTTTATCCATTTAAGCCTCAGTAGTTTTGTAAGGTGCTCTATGCAATCTTAGTAAAAAGAGCTATTAAATTGTTTAGGATCTTCTACCCAAAAAAGCCTTACTTAGTTCAAAAACTCCAACATGCTATCATAAATGCAGTAAAAACTACTACGGAAAACCAATTTTCACTCCTTTATAGTAATTAATTCTTATAATTATCACCCAGAAAAACCAAGATGATGGTATACTTGGCACATTGTAGTAAATAGATGTAACTTTATGGCCGAATTAAAAAATAAACCGATAGTAATTGAAGGAAGAACATCTCAAGGAAAAATGTTTAGACCCAGTGATTGGGCAGAGCGTATGAGCGGCTCTTTAGCTAGCTTTAAAAACAGTAGGATTCGTTATTCTCCCTTATTACAACCAAGTATGAATAGTGAGGGTTATCCTTGTGTTTTATTAGACCCCAAGCTTAAAGAATCAAGCCCGCAACTTTATCAATCAATCTTAGATTTTGCAAAAGCTAATAATTTAAGAATTTGTGGTGAGGATGACTAAGGTCTCTCAATAACCTTGACTGATTTTGAAGTTTATAGACCAACTAACGATATTAGTTACCAAGGTATTGATCATAGAAATCGTGTTGTCAAAGTTCAAAGATAAAACGCCAGCAGCAATAAATAGCAGGCCTTTAGGCCCTTCTTGCATTCCAGGTTGACTTGAGTGAGCCACTAAGACGGAACCTCTAACAAACCAAATTAGTCCTGCCACCCGAACAATTATACCCATCACACTATAAATGCTTGTTTGATTGTAATTGGTATAGGTTAAGATGTTCCCTACCCCAAAAGCGGTATTAGCTAAAGAAGACATCGCAGATGGGAGGTAAACCAAAGCGGCACCAAACATTAAATACATTAAGGGCACAAAACTGCTTTCTTGGGAACTGCGCTCACCAAAGGCTTTAAAACGCCTAAGAGCAGACATGAAGAAAATAATACCTAATAAATAAGCCCCCCCAGTAATTAAATGTTGTACAGGGAACAGCGATTGGCTCACATTGCCAAGCATGGTAACAAAATCAGGTATATTCATAGTTTAATTATATGTTCTTAACACTTGCAATGCATAATTTTTCCCCTATATTAGGCACTTTATAAATAAAAGTTGAATTCTTATGCAATTAAAAACCTTCCCTATTACGTTACAAGAATCATACATGATTTCTCCTAAGGTAAAACATTTTATTTTTAGCTGTACCGAAACGCCTGCTTTTAGCTATTTGCCGGGTCACTTTATTACCATTCATTTTGAACATGAGGGAAAACAGCTAAAGCGTAGTTATAGTATAGCTAATCCCCCCAAAGAAGATAATCGGATTGAATTTGCTGCCGGTTATGTCGAAGGCGGACCTGGTACGCAATTACTATTTAACTTAAAACCTGGCGATCAGATCAATATTAACGGGCCATTTGGACGTTTACTCCTAAAAGAACAAGATCCTAAGCGATATGTATTGGTAGCCACCAGCACAGGAACTACTCCTTACCGCGCCATGATCAATGAACTGAGTCTCAGATTAAAGCAACAACCCAGTTTAAAGGTAGTTATCCTGCAAGGGGTACAACGGCGCGAGGAGGTTTTGTATGGGGATGAGTTTTTAAGTTTTGCTCAGAGTTTTCCCGAACAAGTTATATTTAAGGCCTGTTTGAGTAAAATGGCACCAGAAGAATTAAATGCTCATGAACATGCAGGCTATGTCCAATTTATTTTTCCTGAACTTCATCTTAATCCTGAACAAGATTTAGTTTATTTATGTGGAAATCCAGGTATGATCGACGAAGCTTTTAATTATTTAAAAGATCAAGGTTTCGCTATGCAACAGCTTATCCGTGAAAAATATATTTCACGGTAGACGTTCAAACAAAGGCGTTCAGGGTTGTTTTTGAACCCGAGTACAAATAGTAGATACTGTGAGAGTAAAATACAGGAGATAAAGATGAGTTATGAAGAATTATCAGCAACGATGGAAGAGATGCTTCACGAGAGTAAAGGTATTTTAGCTGCTGATGAAAGTAATGGAACGATTGGCAAACGCTTTGCCACTATTAATATTGAAAATAATGAACAAAATCGCAGGGATTACCGTTTATTGTTAGCCACCACACCCGATTTAGAACACTATATTAACGGAGTTATTCTTTTTGAAGAAACATTCTATCAAAAAGACGACAAAGGCACGCCAATTGCGGAGTTATTTGCTAAAAAAGGGATTGTGCCCGGTATCAAAGTCGATAAAGGTTTAACTGAACTACCAGGGACTGATGGTGAACAAGTTACCCAAGGTTTAGATGGTTTAACCGAGCGTTTATTGGAATTCAAGAAATTAGGGGCACGATTTGCTAAATGGCGCAATGTGTATTCGATTTCTGAGTTTACTCCGAGTCTTACCGCGATTAAAACTGGGGCTGAAAATTTAGCTCGTTATGCGTCTGCTTGCCAAGCGGTAGGAATTGTTCCCATCGTAGAACCTGAAGTACTGATGGATGGAACGCATTCTATTGAGCATTGTGCTGAAGTGTGCGAAATGGTTTTACATGAGCTTTTTCATGCTTTATTCATCCACCAAGTTGAATTAGAACACATTATTCTCAAACCAAGTATGGTAACCTGTGGAAAAGGACTAGCTAGTTTTAGTGAGCCTGAAGAAGTAGCTGATTACACCTTGAGCGTATTCCGCAATAATGTACCTGCAGCCGTACCCACCATTAATTTCTTATCAGGTGGTCAAAGCCCGCAACAAGCAACCGCCAATTTAAACGCAATTAATACTATTGGCCATCAACCCTGGTTATTAAGTTTCTCTTTTGGCCGAGCGCTACAAGAAGATTGTTTAGCCGCTTGGGCTGGAAAGAAAGAAAATATTAACCAAGCCCAGGATGCATTATTAAACCGAGCTCGTTTAAATAGCAGTGCCTGTATTGGTGAATACCAAGATTCAATGGAAAAGTAACTGTCACTGACAATGGTTAACGGTAGGTCGAGCCTTGGTTCGACCACCTTTTGACTAGACCTAGCTTACTGTGAGTGCCAATTACAATAAACTAAAACGAGCAAATAAGGGCAAATGATCAGAAAGCATTCGCCAAGGCTTTCCTTGTAAACAAGCCACTTCCTCCACTTGCATACCACGAAAATAGACTCTATCAACACAAAAAGCTGGTTTTATAGCAGGAAAAGAGCGCGCATGCTGCCCTTCTACCGCCATAAAGGCTTCCTCAATACCTAAGTCGTCGGCTAAAGGCCTAGAAATAAGCGTCCGCCAATCATTAAAATCACCGGCCATAATTAAAGGTTCATTAGGGGGTACCATTTCGCGAATACGCGCCATTAGGGCTTTACATTGCTCTCTACGCTCCGCTTTAAACAAGCCCAAATGTACGCATAATAAATGCAAAACAGAATCATCTAATTTTACTTGGGTGTGTACTATTCCCCTTGATGCACGGTTGATATTAGAAAGATTAATACTCTCAAAACGATCAAAGGAATATTTACTGAGGATAGCATTTCCATGGTGACCCGACTCATAAACGGCATTTTTTGCATAAATATAATGGGGCCAAATATTCTCCGCAATGTATTCAAATTGCGGTAAGTCAGGCCAAGAATTAATCCTTTTTTCTCTTCGTTTATGCTTGCCTTGTACTTCTTGCAAAAACACAAAATCGGGATTTAAGTCCATCAAAGCGGAGCGCATTTGTGGCAATAAGAAACGAACAGCACCTACGCCAAATCCTTTATGAATATTATAGGTAATCAATGAGATGCTACGCTTGGGTGCTTGCATTTTTCTTGTACCGTTATCTATATCTATAATGAAAAATTACATTTTTATGGCAGACTCTAATGCAATTAAAGTTGATCTAAATTTTTATATTATAAATAATAACACATTAAGACTAAAACAGTCGTTACTCTTCACTTATTTTTGTAACTGCCCAGCAGTAGGTTTTTGAACTCTTGATGACAAAGCACATATTTTTAGAGGCTAATAATGGACAAGATCGAATTAAGGATTCCTGGATTAACCATCGCGGGTAGAACCTGGGGGAACCCACAAAACCCACCTATTCTTGCGTTGCATGGCTGGCTCGATAATGCGAATAGTTTTGAACCTATAGGGGAATTGCTGCAAGATCAGTATTATTTTATTGCTGTTGATTTACCCGGCCATGGTTTTTCCTCTCCTCTCCCCCCTGGTGTGCACTATCATTTTATTGATGGCTTATTTAGCATTGTCCAAATTATCGAGGCTTTAAAAGTTCAGCAAGTCCATCTAATAGGACATTCCCTCGGTGCATGTATGGCCAGTTTAGTAGCAAGTATTGCCCCTGACTATTTAATGTCCCTGAGTTTGATTGAGGGCTTGGGGCCGTTAACCCGCCCACCCGAAAGTTGTGTGGCGCAACTGACCCAATATTTAAATAGCTTAAACGCAGGCAAGCGAAATAATCCTAAGGGCTACCCGGACAAAGAAAGTGCCGCCCTGGCGCGGGCGGAGAAAGGCTATGTTTCGCTTGAGATAGCCAAAAAGCTTTGTGAAAGGGGTTTAAGGGAAGAAAATGGCAACTATTATTGGCGTCACGATAGGCGCTTGCTTTCCCCTTCCCCTTTACAAATGACTGAAACACAGGTGCTTAGCTGTTTAAAAGAAGTTCGGACAAGATCTTTTTTATTATGGGCAGATAAGGGCTTTTCATTTAACAATGAGCTTATGGAACGGCGAGTGCAGGCAGTAAAACAGTTAACTCTACACCATTTACAAGGTGGCCATCATATTCATATGGAGCAACCGCAAGCAGTAGCCGCGTTGCTAGCCTCTTTTATGAAAAACCAGTAAAACAAGGAAGTTCAAGCTAAAACTTTAGCGGAAAGTTCAAAACAGACAAATAAAGCAACTGTCTTAATTTAATTCAAGACAGTTGCTACAAGGAATGGATTTAAAACTCAGCGGCGACAAGCTCATTTGAGTTCATGGTGATAATTCAACACGCACCGTAGGTTGGACCGTTCGGCCCAACAATGATATGCGAAAACCACAAAAATTCTGGATTAAGAGCTGTTGAGCCGGACGGCCCAACCTTCTTTAAATTAAGAGCAAGATTGAGTATTGATTGCAACATCGCTTAAAGATTTCTTAACATCTTCAATCGAATAACCTAAATCTTTTGCAGCACTAATCACACCACAGCCCCCCTCAATAAAGGTGGAATAAGGAGTCCAGTAATCCATATTCGCTTTTACCATTACATCAAAGGCTTTACGGACACCCCAATTAGGTTGATTGGCTAAAATATAGAATAAATGGTTATACACTCCACTTGAGTAATGCACGTCTATGCCACCATAATACTCATCAGCAGCATCGATAGAACTACCATCGCGACTTGGTTTATCCATATAGCGTAAGGCATCATAACCACTGTCTTCTTTCATTATTTCAGGACCAATTTGCCAACTCACTTTCCCCACTGAGTAAAACTCAGCAGCTTGAGCAGCCATATCAGAAAATGCTTCGTTCATACCACCTGATTGACCAAAATATTCAAGACCTGAATGCTGTTCAGTAAAGCCATGACTTACCTCATGTCCGCCCACACCGAGGGAGACTAGAGGATACATCATCGTATCACCATCACCGAAGGTCATTTGCTTACCATCCCAATAGGCATTTTCGTAACCGTTACCATAATGGACACGCATTACTAATTGCATTGGTCGGCCATCAGATTGAGTTAATGCCTCAACACCGTACCAGTCATGGTACATATGCTTAATAACATACCCTGCGTATAAAGCATCATTTGTTGGTGAAAAAGCACCATTATCTTTGTCATAACCATCTGCGGAATAACCAGTAAAATAGGCATCCACAGATTTGTTGGGATCCGTTTTGCAAGCAAATTCCATGGCTTTATTTCTGGAAGAATACTTATGCAGCATATCCACCACTTTAACATCGGTATTTTCCATAAAACAGGTTTCGCTACTGCTGTCACGCGTAATATCTAGTAGGGGTAATTCTTTACCAAATTGGTATTCACCCACTTTTTGGTTACCACCAAAGCCAGTAGCTTTCGCAGCATCTTTTGCTACCGCCGTTTTTACATCATTCCACTGCACGAAAACTTGATTATTTTGGGCATCAATAATTGCGGTGGGACGTTCAGGAATTTTATCATCGTGGCTTACAAAAACACTTACTTTATATGCCCAATGCGCGTGATGCTCAGCATCAATAAAAACCATAGGGGTAACTTGTTCATCACTCACTCTTTTGCCTTCATACTTTGCCTTAAATTGTTGCAAAGCAGAAGAAGCATTTTTGACAAAAGAAGGTGCTGGTTGGCCTAGTTCAGCTTGCAAACATTCATAAACCGTACCGTTCATTTTAATTGCAGAGGCGCTACCAGCGAGCAATTGAACACCTTTCTTGCTATGAAATATGGCATAGCCACCAAAAACAGGAAAACCAGCATATTGTTGTTGCATCCGTAGATGATTCATTTGTTTTTTATCAGTGTGTTGGCTTACAAACTTTAAACTATCAGGTGAAGCCGAAACTGATCTTAGCAACCCTGGGGCAGCTAAATTAAAATGTTGCTGTATTTGTAAAAAACTCGCTTTATTTAAAGTAACTGGTTGTGCTGCTTTGACAGGTGTCGATAAACCTAAGGCTAAAGCAACAGCTAAAGGCGAGAAATAATAATTTGGGTGCATTGATTCTAACTCCTTACATTTATTGCATGAGGTATTCATAATGAATAATTTATAGATTCTTACATCCTGTGAACCAATAAAATAGAACTAACTTTATAACACGTTCCAAGCTAACATAGTTTTAACTTTTTTCAAATTATATTTTTGCAACATAAAAAAACTTTTAGACCAATAAAAGCTAATTATACTCCTTGCAAAATCGTATAAATCTAACACAAATTAGAATTAATTGAAACAAATAATTCGCAGGCTGGCAGCCATTCATTCAAAGGCTTTCTATTCCTATTAAGATTTGCTCAGGTGTAACCTTATCTCCTTTTTTGCAAAGTATCTCTTTAACCACCCCATCAGAACTCGCTTGAATTTCTGTTTCCATTTTCATCGCTTCTAAAATCAATACGGTTTGTCCTTTTTTAACTCGATCCCCCACTGCGACAAAAACATCGATGATGGTTCCTGGAATAGTTACCGTAATATCATTGGCATTCTTTATACTTTTCTTGGTCCTTGCTTGATGAGGCTCCTCCATATGCTCTTGCTGAATAATTACCTCTTCCGGGACTTCATCAACCCATAAAAAACAGGTTTGGGTATTGTGAGCCATCTCTCCAAACCCAGCTACCTTCACATGGTAGGTTTCCCCATGAAAACTGAGCTCAAACTCGGATAATGAGGTATTTTGCGTTTTAATAGGTTCAACTAATAAAGGTTCTGGGACTAGGGCATGGTTTTTCCTTTGCTCAAGAAAAGTGCGGCCTATCTCAGGAAACATAGAATAGATAAGAACATCTTCGTCGCTTAAGGCAAGGTCAGCAATTTCTTTACGCAATTGCCCCAGCTCCTCGGGTAATAAATCCGCTGGTCTAATATCGATTATTTCAGTTCGCCCAATTGCTTTTTTACGTAAACTTGAGCTAATTTTTCCAGGAGCCGCTCCATATTTGCCTTGGCAGTACAACTTTACTTCATTAGTAATGGTCTTATAACGCTCACCCGTTAAGACATTAATTACCGCTTGTGTGCCAACAATTTGCGAGGTAGGGGTAACTAGAGGCGGATAGCCGAGATCCTTTCGAACCTTCGGTATTTCCTGATGGACTGCATCTATTTTATCTAAAGCATTTTGTTCTTTGAGCTGATTGTATAAATTCGAAATCATCCCGCCTGGTACTTGATATAATTGTACGCGGGGATCCACCTCGCGGGCTTCACTCTCAAATTGCCGGTATTTTTTGCGTACTTGTTTAAAATAATCATCAATTTCTAATAATAAATTCAAGTCCAACTCAGTATCATATTGGCTTCCTGCTAAAGCAGCCACTAGGGCCTCTGCGGGGGGATGAGAGGCACCCCCCGAAAAAGAAGAAATGGCGGTATCAATATGAGCACACCCCGCCAAGACCGCCTCATAATGACAAATACTCGCTAAACCCGAAGTGGCATGACTATGTAAATGGATAGGAAGGCCGGTACTCTCGGTCAACTGGTGAATTAACTCTACTGTTATTGCAGGCGTTAATAGGCCGGCCATGTCTTTAATGGCAATACTATCACAATCCATTTCCGCTAATTGCTTGCCTAAATTAACAAAGCTTTCTAATGTATGTACCGGGCTTGTCGTGTAACAAATAGTTCCTTGTGCGTGTTTTTTAAACCCTTTAACCGTTTTTATTGCTACCTCAAGATTACGGACATCATTTAAAGCGTCAAATACCCTAAAAACATCTATACCATTATTAACCGCCAAGCGGATAAAAGCCGCTACGACATCATCAGCATAATGCCGATAACCTAATAAATTTTGTCCTCTTAAGAGCATGGATAATTGCGTATTAGGTAAAGCTAGGCGTAATTGCTTTAATCGCTCCCAGGGATCTTCTTTTAAAAAGCGCAAACAAGCATCGAAGGTGGCTCCACCCCAGACTTCCATGGCCCAGAATCCTACTTGATCCATTTTATTACAAATAGGCAACATGTCTTCCGTGCGTAAGCGAGTAGCAATTAAACATTGATGTGCATCACGTAAAGTCACATCGGTTAAAAAAGTCTTCCCCATACTACATCCCTGATTTTCTATGCAAAACAATAGCATAATCTAAATAACTCATGTTACGCACGGTCAATTTTAAGCTGCCATATTTTTAAGCTCCTGCCAAGCAATCTGGTTCGCTCTAAGAATCAATTTGTACTTAATAGCAAAGTGATTTAAATGAGTT
>NZ_RZGQ01000103.1 GCF_003989735.1 Legionella sp. km772
CACTGATCAGATTGAGTGAAATAGGTGATCAGTTTAGAGTGAAATCACTGATCAGATTGGAGTGAAATGAGTGATCATTTTGAAGTGAAATCGGTGATCAGATTGGAGTGAAATACGCACTTAACTCATATTTTGAAAGATAGCATTCAATGGAAACTGATTGAAACGCATTATGATGAAGTCGTTAAGCACCTTGTTGCTTTAAAAATGGGAATGGTTGAAGCAGATGTTTTTGTAAAGCGATTTAGCAGAGACAATTATAAACATCCTGTTTATAAGGCTCTTTGTGAAATAGGTAAAGCTGCCAAAACAATATTTCTTTGTAATTACCTGGAAAATGAAAATTTAAGAATAGAAATTAATGCCAGCCTTAATGTTGTTGAGCGTCTAAACAGTGTCATGAATTTCTTTTTCTATGGAAAACTTGGAGAAATCAACAGCAATGATCCAGAAGAACAAGAATTATCGATTTTATGTTTGCATCTATTGCAAGTATGTGCCGTATATATCAACACCTTATTAATTCAAGAAATACTATCTGATAAAACTTGGCGTAATAAGCTAAAACCAGAAGATTTTCGCGCGCTATCTCCCTTATTTCATGCTCATTTTAACCCATATGGCATTTTTCTTTTGGATTTAGAAAAACGTCTTATGATTGGCAAAGAGGACATCATCCATGACAGATCTGAAAAGAACTCCAGTCAAAGAGAAAGCAAAACAATTGCTGAAGCTCTTGAAAACTGAGAAACCAGATTACAATTATTTAAGAGAAGTATTTAGACAAGTTAGAAAAGAGTTAAATGTACATGTTGATACAGGTTCCCCTAAAAGGCTACCTCGGGTACCCACAGAAGAAGAAATTGCTAAATATTATGATATTGTGTGGAAATCACGCAATATGCAACATGTAGTAATGATTAAGACACTTTTATATACAGGTGTTAGAGTCACCGAATTAGTTCATATTAAATTATTTGACATTGATTTTGATCGATGCCAAATCCGTATTAATCAGGGCAAAGGAAGTAAAGATAGAATAGTTCCGTTTCCAACTAGATTTAGGGAAATATTAGCGATTCATGTCGATAATGGTAAAGCAAAAAAACAAGTATATTTATTTGAGTCAACATGGAAAAAACAGTATACCGACCGTGGCATTAGAAAAATACTGGCTCAATACACAGAAAAAGCTGGAATAGAACATTCCATTTCACCGCATAAATTAAGACATTTTTTGTTTACATGGATGAAAAAACAAGGCGTTGATGATGCTTTATTGCAACCATACTCAGGGCATGAAAGTCGGCAATCGTTAGAAATTTATTCAAAATTATCATTGGGTGATGCGCAACCTATCTATGATAGTAAAATTAAAGACTTTCCTGTATAAATTTTAGATCCACTTGGCCCCTCAGCGCAGCGGTCTTAATGTAGGGCCTTAAAAATCCTATAGATTTTTTCTTCTTAACAAACGAACGTTTTATGAGACACGTATGCCTGTTGATTTTTTAACCGATGAGCAATTTCAGACCTATGCGAAATATCCAGATACATTGACACCGGCTCAGTTAGATAAATATTTCTACCTTGACGATAAAGACAAAGAATTAATCAATGCATGTCGCCGTGACTACAATAAATTAGGGTATGCAATACAATTAACGACTGTCAGATTCCTTGGTACATTTCTTCCAAATCCGATTAATGTTCCACATGACGTTATCCGGTATATTGCAAAACAATTAGAAATCGACCTTCTTGTAAACGTTGAGAACTACCTGGATCGAAAGGCAACCAGACTGGCTCACTGTAGTGAAATCAAGTCCTTATTTAATTACCAAGATCTGAGTGGAATCTGGGGATATCAATTAACTCGCTGGTTATATTCTCAAGCTTGGTTTGGTAATGAAAGGCCAAGTATGTTATTTGAGCGTTGCACGCTATGGCTAATCAGCAGAAAAATTCTTTTGCCAGGAATCAGTACATTGACTGTTTTGATAGCAAAAGTTCGAGATCGAGTATCAAAGCGCTTATGGCAGCGACTTACATTATTAGTCAATACACATCAAAAAGAGCAACTGGAAAATTTATTATTGATTCCAAATGGTAAACGTTACAGCAAACTTGATGAATTAAAAAAGGGACCAACGCATATCAGCAGCGTAGGTCTGGTGCAAGCTCTTCAGCGTTATCGATACATCCGTGACTTAGGTATTGGAAAAATAAATATTGGCAATATACCAAAAGCAAAGATTAATCATTTAGCCAGATATGTCACTGTTTCATGGGCACCCTCGATTGCGAGAATGCCTGATGACAGGCGTATTGCGATATTATTCTCATTTGCATATGTGTACGAAACTAAGGCATTGGATGATGCACTAGATTTGTTAGATATGTTAATCACTGAAATCACCGCTGCTGCAAAGCGGTTAGGAGAAAAAAAGCGCATACGCAGTTTGGGTGATTTGGATAAAGCCGCATTAAAGTTATCTGATTTTAGCGATTTGTTTATAAAGCATGAGGCGGATAATAATTTGCCGACAATGATTTACAAAGCTATCTCGAGGGATACCATAACTTCTGCGATAGAAGTCATCCGACAAATTGCTAAACCGAATCATGATAAATATTATGATGAGTTGCTTGAACAATACAGAACTGTTCGCCGGTTTCTACCAACACTACTCAATACGGTCAAGTTTCAAACTACTAAAGAAGGTAAGCCAGTACAAGCAGCTATTGAATTTTTAGCTACCATGGAAGGAAAACGACAACCTTCTTTTCAAAATGCACCACTTGATATTATAAATTCTGGCTGGAGAAGTATTGTTATCAATTCCAAAACCAAAGAAATTGACCGAACAGGTTACACGTTATGTGCGATGGATAATCTACAGGCGAATATGCGCAGTCGTGACATACATATTGCGCAAAGTGAGCGGTGGTGTGATCCTCGTGCAAAACTATTAAGTGGCACAGCATGGGAACAGCATAAAATCCCAGTATGTCGATCGCTCAATTTACCTACTGATTTTGATGAAGTATTTGGCTACTTATCTGCAAAGCTAGAGAACACCTATCAGGATGTACTTGAGCGATTGCCTAAAAATGATGCTGTTGAGATTGTTAAGAACAATAAAGGCAAAGATAGGATAAAATTGTCAAGATTAGAAAAAATTGAAGAACCTGAAAGTCTCAAAATATTGAGGGATAAAGTAGATGGTTTGATGCCACGAATAGATTTTCCAGAATTATTGCTTGAAGCCAACCGTATGTCTGATTTTACTGAAGAATGTTCTCATATTAGTGATAATAGTTTGCGTGTCTCTGGAATTGATGTTTCATTATGTGCGGTCATCATGGCTGATGCATGCAATATTGGCCTCGAACCATTGATTAATGACGATAGCCCGCAATTAACCCGTAATCGATTAAGCTGGGTGCAACAAAACTGCATTCGTGCTGAGACCATTGCCAGATCTAATGCTCGACTTGTAGATATTCACACTAAGCAACCACTTGCAAAAAAGATGGGGACGGGGCATATTGCATCTGCTGATGGCATCAGATTTGCGTGCGCTGTAAGAACCGTAAATTCAGGACCTAACAAAAAATATTATGGACCAAAACGAGGGTTAACTTATTATAATTTTGTCTCTGATCAAAATGCAGGATTCCACGGCATTGTGATCACTGGTACCCTTCGTGATTCACTTTATTTATTAGATGGCATGCAAGATCAACAAACAAGTCTCGATATAAAAGAAATCATGACTGATACGGCTGGTGCTAGTGAAATTATCTTTGCGTTGTTTTGGTTATTAGGATACCAGTTTAGTCCAAGGCTTGCTGATGTTGGTGGCGCGCGTTTTTGGAGAATCGACACCAAAGCAGATTATGGTAGCCTAAATGATATTTCAAACCATAAAATAAATGAGGCATCCATACGCAAACACTGGGAAGATATTTTACGGATCGCCGTTTCATTAAAATTGGGCCACGTTAGTGCTTCGGATTTGATACGATCCCTATTTCGTAAGAACAGGCCATCTGGTTTAGCTAAAGCATTGATGAACTTAGGGCGCATTATCAAGACGCTGTATCTGCTCAATTATATCGATGATGAAGAATATCGTCGCCATATTTTGATACAACTCAATAAGGGTGAAAGTCGTCACAGTTTAGCGCGCACTGTATATCATGGCCGTCGTGGTGAAATTTACGAAAAATATCGAGAGGGACAAGAAGATCAACTCAACGTACTGGGATTAGCTACCAATGCGATAATATTGTGGAATACAGTTTACATGCAGGCCGCGTTGGATCATTTGAGATTACAAGGTGAAGTGATAAAAGAAGAGGATGAAGTGCGGCTATCGCCATTGGGGCGGAAACATATTAATTTCTTGGGGCATTTTTCGTTTATGTTGCCAAAAGTCGTGACAGAGGGACAGCTAAGACCTTTAAATTTAAGACTAAATCATAATACGGTTGTTTTATAATCCTCGATTTTTAGATATGCACTTTACAACATATAACTTTAACGGTATAATATAGATATGAAATGGACAATTTTTTTTGATGATGAGTTTAACTTAGAATTCGATGAGCTGAATGAAATTGTTCAGAGTGAATGTCTAGCCCATTTAAAAGTTCTAGAAAAATTTGGCCCAGAGCTAGGTCGTCCCCATGTAGATACTTTAAAAGGCTCGAAGTATTCCAATATGAAAGAGTTACGTTTTTATGCAGATAATGGGGTTTGGAGATTGGCTTTTGCTTTTGATCCAAAGAGGCACGCGATATTACTTGTATGTAGTGATAAATCAGGTGTGAGTGAAAAACGTTTTTATAAAGAGTTGATTAAGCGAGCTGACAAGAGATTTGACAGCCATTTATTAAAACTAAAAATGGAGGTGAATGATGCCTAAGTCGCTAACTGAGAAAATGAATAGCCTCTCAAAAGAAAGACAGGGGTTTATTCAAACTCGCGCAAATGAATTAATTGCTGAGGAAATGACACTAAGAGACTTGCGCTTGGCTCTAAAAAAAACGCAAGAGGATTTAGGAGCGACTCTGCATATGAAACAAGAGGGAATTTCTCGTCTTGAAAAGCGATCTGATATGTTGATTTCTACTCTGAACAAATATGTTACAGCAATGGGTGGGACTTTAAAATTAATGGCAACGTTTCCTAACAGACCTCCCGTGGAACTTCATGGTATTGCGGACATTGAGCCTGTTCAATCTCATCATGCATGAAGTTAAAGGGCTTAGAGTACCTTTTCATTCCATTGCTTGTCACACCCCTAATATTCTTGATTTTATAGCTCCCAAAGGGAATGCTAAAACCCACATTGATGTGATGAAAGACATGCTTAAGTCTGAGCAGAAAACTGAAGAGCAGGTGCGCGAAAAAGAACGCAGACGAAGAGAATCCCTTGAGCGCCGCCACAAATTGCGGGAGTAGGGCGCTGCAACTTACTTCAACACCCTTACCTTTTTATTTTAGAGATACCCTTCTATTATCTTTCTATACCCAAAACACCACTAAAATACCTCACAACCCCTGATTTTTATCATTATCTATAATTAGAGTAGGAAAAGAGCATTCATTACCTGAAAAACATGTGAATTACATGGAATAAACCACCATTTTTAATAAAACCTACTGTATATATTTTGTCATAATGACATTTAAGTGTCTTATAGAATAGCTTTTAAGTGTCCGCTCTTACTTATAGTCCCGTTTAAACCTTCTTAAATATTATCCACAAGGATGTTCTGTGGATAATTAATAATAAGGAATTCGCTACGCTCATCAATCATTTAATCTTATTAAAAGGAATTGGCCTATGGGCAATAATCAAATAAAAAAACAAACAAAGCAATAATTAAAGATCGATTGCCTCATCACCCATCACTCAATCGCAATAAAAGATAACTCCGCATTTTATTAAGAACAATGACTACTCACTCGCTTCGCTCGCTCCGTTCCTCATTGTTCTTAATAAAATACTCCGTTATTTTTATTTTTTGCGACTGAGCGATGAATGACGAGGCACAAATCTAAATCCTTCTTTTAAACTGCTTTAAATGAATTCGCTTCGCTCATTACTATTAAATGCTCCTAAGCTCCGAAATCAAAGGCAGGTGGTCA
Source organism: Legionella sp. km772 (assembly GCF_003989735.1). Taxonomy (GTDB): domain Bacteria; phylum Pseudomonadota; class Gammaproteobacteria; order Legionellales; family Legionellaceae; genus Legionella. Next base: position 6,164 of record NZ_RZGQ01000103.1, read on the forward strand.
AATTTAAAACATTCTTTTAGTTGCTGTCGCGAAATGATTTATTGAATTGGAGCTATTGAAATTTTAGGTATTTTCTGATTAGATACCACACATAAGATAACACGATTATTATTGTATTTTCAATTAAATGCAGTAAGTTTTTAGAGTAGCACATTATAGGGATTGCTGATGCAAAGAATTGACTATCAATTAAATAGCGCCAAAGGATTGCTCATGGCTGCCAAAGATTGGAGTATGACCAGCAACCAGCAACCAGCAACCAGTACTAACTTTCCATTTATCTCCACTGCTTTCAAATCTAATTCCTTTATCTCTAGCTCACGCTATTTGCGTCTCTTTCTCTTATTTTCAGTTTTTGAGCAGGGTTGAGTGCTGTAGCGCATTTACTTTTTTATTAGTTCAAATTTTTTGTTGTACCCACCTTCTGTTTTTGACGAACCGGTTTTAAGCATGCATAGGAGCATTCATGAACAAGAAATCTGCTGTAATCATAGTGGCAGCTAATTTTTTAACTGCCAGTGCTTTGGCTGGAACTATGGGTCCTGTAACGCAACAATCCGATTGGACCTGGGTTGGCAGCTTTAGCGCAGGCCCTGTTTGGGAGAACGGCGGCAGCACACAAACCTTTTATCTAACGCCAGAGATTGAAAAAAGCTATGTGGCGAATCGATCGACCAATACATTGTTTGATGGTGAGGTATTTCTAGGCATGCAAAAAATATTTTCTCAAACGCTGCAAGGCCAGCTAGGGGTTGCTGTAGCCGCCACCAGCAATGCCAATCTATCTGGGGTCATTTGGGATGATGCCGACTCTCAATTTGATAACTTCACCTACAGGTACACAATCCAACACACTCATGTGGCGGTGAAAGGCAAACTGCTGGTCGATAAGGGCTATTGGCTGATTCCCTGGATAAGCGCAAGCCTTGGTGTTGGTTTTAACAACGCACGCTCTTTTAACGGTGAGCCTATTATTTTTGAGGCGGTAGAAACGCCTGATTTTGCCTCTCATACGCAAACAAGCTTTACTTATACCCTTGGTGCGGGAGTACAAAAAGCACTCAATCAACACTGGCAAGTCGGTGTAGGCTATGAATTTGCCGATTGGGGCAAAAGTCAATTAGGTCGTGCGCGAGAGCAAACACAAAACAGTGGCCTTACTTTAAATCACCTATACACCAACGGTATTTTATTCAACCTCACCTATCTTGCATAAGGACATGGACATGAAACGAGTACGTTTAACGAATCAAGGATTAGGCTTAAGTGTTTTTTGTATGATTACTACCACAGTCCATGCGGGCATTCCTGTATGGAGCATCACGCCTATTGGAAGTCCTGCGGTGACGGTGAGTGCCACAGGCACTGCTACGGTAAGTTATACCGTAACCAACAACTCAAAAAAACCACACCGATTAGTGCTTTCCGCAAAGACCCCAACTGGCATTAGCCAAACAGGCGGTCCGTGTGTGCTGGCGGCTAAAAGCCCCACAAACTCAAACCCCACCTGCACACTGACATTAAGCATTAACGGCAGCGCACTGCCCGCGAACAGCATCGAAGGAGGCCCCTCTCTGTGCCAGACTAATCCTAATGGAACACCAAACGCCAATCAATGCTATCAGCCAGACCCTAACGATGTGTTGGTGATTACTCGAACCACAACACCAGGAGCAACGACATTGAGTACTAGTGTTGCGCCACCATCGATATTGGCATTATCAGTGAATAATACAGCACTCAACGCCGCTTTAACAGGAAATGCACGCTACATTACGATTCAAAACACAGGAACAAACCCAGCCACAGGGCTGTCTGTTTCAGCCACAGGATTACCAACAGGGACAAACATTACCACAGTTCCTACAACGTGCACGGGAACATTAGCCCCTGGTGCGACGTGCACGGTTACGATTACCCCAGGCCCCAATGCAACCTCTAGCTGTACTACTGGGATAGCACCAGCACCAGGCACGATTACCGTAAGCGCCACCAATGTGGCCCAACCCGCAACGAGCAATGTTGTGGTATTAAGTTATGGCTGCCAGTATCAGGGTGGTTTTCTTTATTCGGTAGATGACACGACGAATAATGGAGTTACTGGAACATGCACAACACCGCCCTGCACGAAAAGTATTGGCGGTAAAGTGGCATCGATTACAGACCAGGCAGCACCTTATATTGGTTCAGGCCCTCAAGCTACGAGTATTATTTGGAGCTCCAATGGAAGTGGGAGTTCAAGCGCAAACGTCAGTTATGACATTATTCCCTTAATCTCTGAGATATCAACGTCAAATGATTTTTATAGCAACGCACAATCAACATACAACACAACTTACACCAATGGATCCTCCTTTCCTTTTCCTGCCCCCGGCGCATTTGCCACATGTAGTGGAGCAACCCAGGGTTCGTGTAATAGCAGCAATATTTTAGCTCTGTATGATGCCTATAAAACAGGCTATGGTATTGGCTCTGCCCCCTATACCCTTTCTGCAGGACCAACGAGTCGCACAGATTATGCTGCGGGCCTATGCACGGCAACCATTAATACCTATTCTGACTGGTATTTGCCAGCCATTTGTGAAATGGATTCAGTATATGGCACTGTCACTTGTCCTGCAGGAGCACAAAGCATGGTGGCTAATCTTTCATTCTTGCTTGGAAACCCAAGCGCAGCAACACCAAGCACTTCGTGTACTCCTCCCAGCGGCACTCACTGTCTTGCAGGCGTCTACTGGAGTTCTACCGAGGACTCGGTCATTCCACAGAGCCTCGCGTGGGTCGAGTACTTCGCTTCCAGTGGCGGCAGCAATCAGGGCCTCAACTATAAGCTCGTTCAGCTTGGCGCTCGGTGTTCTCGGGCTTTAACCCTTTAACCTTTTACCCCTTTTCTTTTAAGGCCACTACGTGGCCTTGATAAAGCCCGCGAAGCGGGCAGGTTTCATTTTTTAGGTTTTTATTATTATGGCGTTGTATACAGAGTTACCAGTTTACAAGGATACGTATCAGTTGGTGTTGAATGTATTTGAATACACTAAAGCCTTTCCGAGAGAGTATAAATACACCATGGGACAGGATATGAAACACGATGCACTTCACTTGCTACGTGGTATTTATCGTGCTAACAAGCACAAAAATAGAGCGGAGCATTTGGAAGTGTTTTTGGATGAGTTTGAACTACTAAAACTAGAAATTCGCCTATGCGTGGAAATGAAGCTGATTTCATTAAGGAAACAGGCTTTATTAAGTGACATCATGACCCGCATTAGCAAACAGATTACCGGTTGGCGTAATGCGGCCAGGTAAAGCCAGAATCACTGTTGCCACGGTGGCAGTGAGCGAGCAGGTTTTATTTAAAAGCGCACTAGGACTGCTTCTTGATGGGGTAGTACAATAACATCCAGGTAAGATGCCTTGCTTGGATTAAAACACTAGTGAATTGCAGGCAACTACTGGAGTTCTACCGAGAACTCGAACAATCCACAGAACAACGCGTGGAACGAGTACTTCGCTTCCAGTGGCGGCAGCAATCAGAACAACAACAATAAGAACAATCAGCTTGGCGCTCGGTGTTCTCGGGGTTTTAAATAAAACGAGTTAAACCTACGGGCCATCACTTGATGACCCGTATTTATTTGAGCGATGAAATGATTAAAAACGATTTACTTGAGGCCTCTGAGCATAACACAGGTATCGAGTTGGCCGATTTATTTGAAGCCTATGCAGATTGCCGCACTAACAAACGCAACACCATGAATGCGCTGGCTTTTGAGCTGGATTATGAACAAGAGTTAGTTAACTTATGGAAAGAAATTAACAGCGGCTCCTACTTTCCTGGACGCTCTATAGCCTTTATTGTAGACCAACCGGTCAAGCGTGAAATCTTTGCTGCTGATTTCAGAGACCGAATAGTACATCACCTCATTATCAAGAAGGGGGTCTAGGCGTAAACCGTCCAAATTTCCGGGCAAATATTGTTCATTAATCTTTGCTTGCAAATCTCTGTCGAGCAAATTCAATAGATTGATGTAGTTTTTTCTGTAATTCTGCTTTAG
>NZ_RZGQ01000104.1 GCF_003989735.1 Legionella sp. km772
ATTAACTAAAAATCAGATGAAAAGGCAATCTATTAAGCGGCTCAGAAAAAATGCTGGATGGGATGATTCTATTTTAACCACTATCTTATCTCAAAATTTTTCATGAGGTGACCCTGAATTATAAGGAATAGAATATTGTGCATAACTCCAAAACTGCTGGCCGAAGGCTTATTTTTAACTTTTATAACTTATTGATTAATTTATCAAATAATAAAATTAACTTAGGTATAAGCTGTGGACAACTTTGTGAATCAACAGTGTAAAAAAAAGTCGTGATTTAGATTTTGTACTCCTATAGCCCTCGTGCAAGCCTTAAGGACTAGCTTGCTGCTTGCTTAATGAGTCCAATTGAAGGTGAATAATAAGCCGTTATTGGTCACATTAGGTGCCAGCTGGCCTTGGTAACTTAAGTCCACTGCTAATTCATGAACGCCCGTGTTTTTTAACTCTAAACCAGCAGTCAAGATAGCACTATCTTTCGCAATGGGGGTACCACTGATGTTAAAGTTGGCGCTGGACGCAAAAGCAAAAACAGCTTTCGGAATACAGGAATTAAAAGCATGTTGCCATCCTAACATTGCTTTGCTGCCCAAACTTAAGTGTTCAGACTGCCAGAGCTTATGGGTACTTCGCAAACCTAAGGTGCTAAGTGGAAGCCATAGCTGCTCACTAAAACCATGTAAAGCGGTGAGTCCGCTTTGCTCTACAAAAGAACGGGTGGCAGCATTTACTACAGCAAATTGAGCCAAGGGCTCGATAGCTATTCCTTTAAAAGAGTTTTTATGGCTTAGCTCGGTGAAAAACTGATCGGATGAAGCTTTGTAATGGCTATTTAAATAGTTGAGTACTTCCCCTACTTCTGCAACGCGTTGTACTTGGGGAGAATACCAGTAATGCCCGTAGCCTCCGCGCATGGACCAAGCACCCATTTGGTATTCGGAATACACAGCAAGAGCAGATTGGCTAAGATTGGCTAGAGAACCTCGCTCCGGAACTTTATTTTGGCTAGCGCCATGACCAAAAACCGCCCCAAACTTCAGCTGTTCACTTAAGCGTTGGTCTACCCCTAGAAAAAATCCTGAAGCCGTGCCATTTAATTGCGCAGCATTATTATCTGTATCGCGTTTAACTTGAGAATTAAAGGTTCTTAACCACAGGGCATGATCGTTATTAGCCTGCGATGGCTGCGCCAATTCTTGCCAAATCGCCTCCCGTAAATAACGGCTTTCTTCAGCTATGCTGCCAAGAATCGAGGCATGAATTTCTCCAGACAAAAGATCAAAGGCTTTTTGCGCTTTTTCGGCGGTATTTAAATTGACCGCAGCGATATATAAGGGATCCGTTGGCGGCAGTGTTTCGAGGGCATCAGCGGTTGCAATTTGGTTCGCGGTAGTAGCCAATGCAGAGAATGCTATCGGCTTATATACGTTTAAATAAACCTGTTTAGGATCATAACTTAAATAAAAATAAAGAAAGGGTAAATGCGGAGCATCTAAAGCAGCATAAGTGCCTAACACCCCTCCTAAAGCCTCCAATATTAGAAATTTAGAGTCTGCCTTATAAACTGTCCTAGGTTCACCCAAACGGACAGTCCCTCCGTTGAGCTTTGCTGTGCCCTGTATGTGAATAAAATCCGAATGTTGTTTATTGTCAACTTGCATCTCATAAACAGAGCCTGCCTGCTGTACGTAATTCCCTTTAACCCTTAGCATACCCACAGGATCCCCGGGACCAATGGTGCCATAAATAACCAAATCATTAACGCTACCCCGACCCCGGATGAAGGCTGATTTTTTTACATTGATGAGGCCGCCCATGCTGCCATTCATCAATAAAGCACCTTTTTCTACATTAAAAACACCTTGGTAGGCTGAGCTATTACCGCTTAAACTAAACTCGCCGGCCTTACTTTTTTCAATCAGGGCCTGCGTATTGCCCTGAAAACTGCCAGCATAACTGCCCGCAGTATTTTGTTCTAAAATTAAACTGGTATTGCTCACATCAATTGCGCCACCGCTGCCACTAAGCTTGCTCATGCTCAAACTCGTGCCATTAAGATCCAGCATCCCTCCATTAATAGTATATTGGGAATGGTTTACTAAACCACCGGAGGCACAGTTCCCTCTTGTAAGAACGTACCACCCGTATAACTATTGAGTACATTATCAAGGCTCAGCACACCGGCACCTTTTTTAGTTAAAGAACCAGTGCCACTAACTTTTCCTTGCAACCCCAGGCTGGTTAAGGGATCCATGCTAAAATTGCCGCCAGCGGCACCCAACTGCGTTGGATTGTCTACCGGTATAAGTACTGGCGCCAGTCATCACCACTGTGCCGCTCCCGTATTTTACCAATGCCCCGGCTCCAGTTAAGCTTCCACTGTAATTTCCATTAAAGTTCTGATTAAAAATGAGAGCGGTATTGCTGGTACTTGTGGTGACGCTGTGGTTATTTAAGGAGCTCGTGGTCCCTTGAATCCCCCCTTGATTAATCGTAGTCTGTCCAGTATAGCTTTGAATGCCGGTTAAGGTTATCGTACCATTACCTTCTTTAATAACATTTCCTGCACCGCTAATGACACCCGTGTAAGTCCCATCGGTATTTTGGGCAAAGGTTAAGAAAGCCCCACTATTGACGCTCACATCCCCCGGTAAGGTGGAGCTCATCGCCTGCACCGTGCCGCCTAGAACGAGCGTACCTCCCGTATAATTATTCGCAGCATTACCTAAAATTAAGGTTCCTAAACCCTCTTTACGTAATTGTCCCACCCCAGTCAGTGAGCCATTATAAGTTAGGGTTGTCCCGGTATCAGTAAAGAAACTGCCGCCAGCCGCTTTGAGGTTAGCACTACGGGCTAAGCATAAAGCGCTATTACCTATTTCTGTTATTTAAAATAGGATTGGAGTCGTCTTTTTATTAATAATTCAGATCTAATATACAACATTTATAAAAAAATTATATAGTTAGAGGGTTTGGGGAAAAAAAGGGTTAAGCGAAAGAGGGGAAGTAGGAGGCAAAATAGAGATTTTAACAACCCTATCTTGCCGATGTAAGCTTATTTAACGTTTTTTCTTACTTTCTGGATCGCTCTAATCTGTGCTACTGCTCGCGCTAATTCAATAGCAGCAACGGAATAATCCATATCAGCACCTTTGTTAGCCATCGCAGCTTCCGCACTTGCTTTAGCAGCAAGGGCAGCCGCTTCATCGAGGTGCTCAGCACGCTCAGCTACGTCAGAAAGAACGGTAATGCAGTGGGGTTGGACTTCAAGCATGCCACCTTGAACATAATAGATTTCTTGCTCGCCACCCGGTAAAGTAAGACGTATTTCACCCGGTTTTAATAGAGTAAGCAAGGGAGCATGCCCTGGAGTAATTCCAACCTCGCCAAGTTCCCCGGTGGCCACAACCATTTCAACCAGGCCGGAGAAAATTTGACGTTCTGCACTAACTATATCTAAGTGCGTTGTTATAGTCATATCAGCTTGCCTCATAAGGTTTTCGCTTTAGCAACAGCTTCCTCTATACTACCTACCATGTAGAATGCCTGCTCTGGTAAGTCATCGTATTCGCCAGCAAGAATGCCTTGGAACCCTTTAATAGTATCTTTAAGGGATACGTATTTGCCTGGTGAACCAGTAAACACTTCAGCCACGAAGAAGGGTTGCGATAAAAAGCGTTGGATCTTACGTGCTCTAGTTACCACTCGCTTGTCTTCTTCCGACAATTCATCCATACCGAGAATCGCAATAATATCTTTTAATTCTTTGTAACGCTGTAAAGTTTGTTGAACTCGACGAGCGGTATCATAATGCTCTTGACCAACAATTAAAGGATCTAATTGACGGGAAGTAGAGTCTAGTGGATCTACTGCTGGGTAAATACCTAATTCAGCAATTTGTCGTGACAATACAACAGTTGCGTCTAAGTGAGCAAAAGTAGTAGCAGGAGAGGGGTCAGTTAAGTCGTCTGCAGGTACATATACTGCTTGAATTGACGTAATAGAACCCGTTTTAGTAGAAGTGATACGCTCTTGGAGCATACCCATTTCTTCTGCTAAAGTTGGTTGATAACCTACGGCAGAAGGCATACGGCCTAGTAGTGCCGATACTTCCACCCCGGCCAGGGTATAACGATAAATATTATCGATGAATAATAATACGTCACGACCTTCATCACGGAATTTTTCCGCCATAGTCAAACCGGTTAGAGCAACACGTAAACGGTTTCCTGGTGGCTCATTCATCTGACCGTATACTAAGGATACTTTATCCAATACATTAGAATCTTTCATTTCATGGTAGAAGTCATTACCTTCACGGGTACGCTCACCCACACCAGCAAATACAGAATAACCGCTATGCTCAATAGCAATGTTACGGATTAATTCCATCATATTGACCGTTTTACCCACACCGGCGCCACCGAATAAACCTACTTTTCCGCCCTTTGCGAATGGACAAAGCAAATCAATTACTTTAATACCGGTTTCTAATAATTCTTGGCTACCTGCTTGATCTTCATAGCTTGGTGCTTTGCGATGAATAGCCCAATGCTCTTCTGCATCAACGGGGCCAGCATCGTCTACTGGACGGCCTAAAACATCCATAATCCGACCTAAAGTCTTTTTGCCAACGGGTACTTGAATGGGGTTCCCAGTATTTAGGGCTTTTAAACCACGCTTAAGTCCTTCCGTAGTTCCCATTGCAATAGTACGAACAACGCCATCACCTAATTGTTGCTGTACTTCGAATACTAGATCACCATCAACTAGATTTAAGGCATCATTTACCTTGGGAACGCTATCTCGAGGAAACTCAACGTCTACCACGGGACCAATTACTTCTACTACTGTTCCTATGCTCATTTATATAACCCTCTTATAAAGCGGCTGCGCCACCAACAATTTCTGCTAACTCTTGAGTAATAGCAGCTTGTCGTGCTTTGTTATAAGCCAATTGAAATTCTTTGATTAATTCGCCCGCATTTTCAGTTGCGTTTTTCATGGCAATCATTTTAGCAGCTTGTTCGCAAGCGATATTTTCTACAACACCTTGATAAACCTGGATCTCAATATAACGCTCTAAAAGTTCATCTAATAACTCTTTAGCGTCAGGCTCATAGATGTAATCCCAATGATGCCCCATAGCCTTGCTATCGTCTTCAGACTTAGGTAAAGGTAATAATTGCTTTACCATCGGCTTTTGCGTCATAGTATTAACAAATTCATTGTAAACAATATGAACTGCATCTAAAGCACCACTGTAATAAGCATCAATCATTACCTTCACTACCCCAATAAGATCATTGAGGGTGGGAGTATCACCAAGATGCTCGACAGAACCTAAAACATGGCCACCAACCCGCTTGAAGAATGCTTGTCCTTTACGGCCAACCACAGCAATATCAACTTCTTTACCTTGCTCTTTCCAGCCACGGATAGTGCGAATTGTCTCGCGTAATAAATTGGCATTTAAGCCACCGCATAAACCTCGGTCAGAAGTCACTACGATAATGCCTATGCGTTTGAGTTCACGCTCACTCATAAACGGATGTCTGTACTCAGAGTTCGCACGAGCAACGTGTTTGACTACCTCGTAAATTCTAGTGGCATAGGGTTTGGATGCACGCATTCTTTCTTGCGTTTTACGCATTTTACTTGCCGCTACCATTTCCATCGCACGCGTAATTTTTCGAGTTTTATTAATACTCGAAATTTTCGTACGAATTTCTTTTGCTCCAGCCATATCTTACTTCGCCTTTACTTTAATTGATTAAGGTCAGAGCTAAGCTGACCTTATAAATTACCAACTAGCAGTACGTTTGAACTCATCAACTGCTTTTTTCAGTTGGGCTTCAATATCATTATCGTAGGCACCAGCCTCATTAATTTTGGCTAATAAAGCAGCATGTGAGCTACGCATGTAATCATGAAGCGATGCTTCAAAAGAACTAACTTCATTTACAGGGATATCGTCTAAGTAGCCTTTTTCAACTACAAATAAGCTGATACCCATTTCTGCAACTGAGAATGGAGCGTATTGTTTTTGTTTCATCAGCTCAGTGATTCTTTGACCACGCTCTAACTGTTTACGGGTCGCATCATCAAGGTCAGAAGCAAATTGAGAAAATGCCTCTAGCTCTCTGAACTGTGCTAAAGCAAGACGAGTACCGCCACCTAGCTTCTTCATGATCTTAGTTTGAGCCGCTCCACCCACACGTGATACAGATAAACCGGAGTTAATCGCAGGACGGACGCCTGAGTTAAATAAGTCAACGTCAAGGAAGATCTGACCATCAGTAATCGAAATAACGTTGGTCGGAACGAAGGCTGATACGTCCCCTGCTTGTGTTTCAATAATCGGCAATGCAGTTAATGATCCCGTTTTACCTTTCACTTCACCTTTGGTTAATTTTTCTACTTCATCCGCATTAATACGCGCAGCACGCTCAAGTAGACGCGAGTGTAAATAGAAAATATCCCCTGGATAAGCTTCACGACCTGGTGGTCGGCGTAAAAGTAAAGAAATTTGACGGTAGGCCCAAGCTTGCTTAGTTAAATCGTCATAAACAATCAGGGCATCTTCACCACGTTCCATGAAGTACTCACCCATTGAACATCCAGAATAAGGAGCAATGAATTGTAACGCGGCTGAGTCAGCAGCACCTGCCACCACCACGATAGTGTGTTCTAAAGCACCATGCTCTTCTAATTTGCGCACAATGGCAGCAACAGAGGATGCTTTTTGGCCGATAGCTACATAAATACATTTAACACCAGTACCTTTTTGGTTAATAATGGCATCAATCGCAATTGCTGATTTTCCAGTTTGACGGTCACCGATGATAAGCTCACGCTGACCACGACCAACAGGAATCATCGCATCAATGGCTTTTAATCCAGTTTGGACGGGTTGGTCTACTGATTTACGTGCAATAACTCCAGGAGCAACTTTCTCAATTGGCGACATCATTGTGGCATTGATGGGGCCTTTGCCATCAATTGGATTACCAAGGGCATCCACTACACGGCCTAATAAGGCAGGTCCAACTGGCACTTCAAGAATACGGCCAGTACACTTACCTTTCTGTCCTTCAGCTAGGGTTGATGAATCACCTAGGATTACCGCACCCACAGAATCTCTTTCTAAGTTAAGTGCTAAACCGTAAACGCCACCTGGGAACTCAATCATTTCTCCAGCCATTGCGTCTGCAAGGCCATGCATGCGAACAATACCGTCTTTTAAACTAACAACAGTACCTTCATTACGTGCTTCAGAAACAACACTGAATTGATCTATTTTCTTTCTGATTAATTCGCTGATTTCAGAAGGATTTAACGCGACTTGTTCTGACATGAAAACTATCCTCTAAATTAAGCGGCTAAGTCGGTACTAAGCTTATTAAGCTTACCCCGCACTGAACCATCGATCACTAAATCACCTGCTCGAACTACTGCTCCGCCAAGCAAGGATGGGTCAATACTTATCTTTAACGATACATTACGTTGTAAACGCTTACTTAATGCATCCATTAAGTGTTGCTGTTGAACTGAAGAAAGCTCAGAATAACTAATTACATCAACGCCTAAGGTTTTTTCTTGCTCTGCCCGATGAACCTCATACAGCGCCTTAATTTCAGGTAGCAACATCAATCTTTTATTTGTAGCCAATAAGTGAATTAAATTACTTAATGCCTTATCTTCTTTAACAGAGCATACCGCATTGAGAAGCTCTATTTGTTGCTCAATAGTTGATGCAGGATTAGCAATAAATTCAGAGGCCTGAGAATCTAAAACTGCTTGAGCAAGTACAAACAAGTAATCAGACCATTGAGCAAGCTTTTTTTCAGCTAAGGCATGTTCAAAAATAGCTTTGGCGTAAGGTCTGGCTATGGTAGTACTATCAGACATATTAAATCTCTTCTATTAGGTTATCTAACAGGGCGCTATTCGCTTTAGCATCGACTTCCCGCTGTAAAATTCGCTCAGCACCAGTAACTGCCAACTTAGCAACTTGCTTACGCAATTCTTCTTTAGCATGATTTACCTGCTGCGTTAATTGCTCTTGAGCAATTTTCGCTTGAATTTGCGCTTCACGTCTTGCCGCATCTTTTGCTTCTTCAATAATTTGAGCAGCACGTTTGTTTGCTTTTTCAATAATATCTACTGAAGTGGCTTTAGCTTGCTTTAATTCGTCTTTAACACGATGTTGAGCGAGCTCAAGCTCTTTATGCCCACGCTCAGCAGCAGCTAAGCCATCAGCAATTTTTTCCTGACGCTCTTCTAAAGCTTTCGCTAAAGGAGGCCAAACTAATTTCATAGTAAACAATACAAATGCGGCAAAAACGAGCATTTGCACTACTAATGTTAAATTAATATCCAAAGTAATATCTCCTGCAACAATTAGGGCGCAATGGCGCCCTACTCATCTGTTATCAAGAACCCAAATTGCTTAAGAATGGATTAGCAAAGGTAAAGAATAATGCGATACCAACACCAATCATAGTTACCGCGTCTAATAAGCCTGCAACGATAAACATTTTTACTTGTAACATAGGAACCATTTCAGGTTGACGAGCCGAACCTTCAAGGAATTTACCGCCAAGTAAACCGAAGCCTATTGCGGTACCCAGAGCACCTAGACCTATTAATAACGCAACCGCAATAACGGTCATACCTTGAACTTGTGCTATTAACTCAGCAGCTTGCATATTTTATCCCCTTTACAATGGATGATGATGAAAAAATTAAAATTAATGTTCTTCGTGAGCTAGACTTAAATAAACAATAGTCAGCACCATGAAAATAAATGCTTGCAAAGTAATTACTAATATATGGAAGATGGACCACGCCAACGCCAATAAAAATTGAGCGGAGCCTAAGGTCATCGTACTAATCAGTGACGACGATGCTGCATTTAAGGTTAACAAGGCTATCAAAATAAAGATTAATTCGCCAGCATATAAATTCCCAAATAAACGAAGTGCTAGAGAAATTGGTTTGGCAATTAACCCAACTAATTCAAGCAATAAGTTAAAAGGAATAAATAATGGGTGATTAAAAGGCTGTAAAGTCAGCTCTTTAATAAAGCCTTTAGCACCTTTGATTTTAATGCTATAGAACAATATTAATAAAAATACCGATAACGATAGCGCAAAGGTTAAATTCAAATCATTAGTAGGAACTACTTTTAAATAATGAACACCGCCTAATTGAGCGATATCGGGTAAAATATCTACCGGCACGATATCCATAAAATTCATGAGGAATACCCACATAAATATGGTTAGCGCCAAAGGCCCAATTAAATTGTTTTTACCATGAAAGCAATCTTTTACCTGATTATCTGCAAACTGCAGCATTAATTCAGCAAAATTTTGCAGCTTTCCAGGAACCCCGGTAGTTACTTTCCGCGCGCCAAAATACATGAGCGCTAAGACGATAATCCCTGAAACTATCGAGAAAAATAGAGTGTCTAGGTTTAAAGTCCAAAAACCTCCGCTAGAACCTAATTTCATTTCACTAACGTTATAAGTTAAATACGTTAGGTGATGCTTGATATAATTTGTACTAGATACCATTTCAGTCACTTTTTGGCCTATTTTCGTTTATTGACAATTATCCATGGAGCTAACCAATGCGTCATGAGTACTAATACATATGAGGCAAAGAACGCCAGGGGTGTAATCTTACAAAAAATAAATACTAGAGTGAAAAGGATTATTGATAAAATTATTTTTAGTGCTTCGCCTTTATAGAAATTGTTGACAATTTGTTTAGCAGCTCGAGCACCTTGATACTTAAATAATTTTCTGGCAAATAAAGCATTAGGAATGATACACACCAGTCCACCTAATAAGGCTGAGTAAGCAGAATTTATATTAAATTTTACTGCGCAAATAGCAGTTAGCAGTAAGACCAAACCCAGCTGGACCAGCCAAAAGCGTATTATACTGTGCTTATTTAGCCGTTTGTTCACATATTCACCTAAATTTCATCGCGCGAAGTATAAAACAAACAACGTCAATAATCAACGCATCTTTCTTTTAAAGACAGGGCCACCTCATGAAAAAAATCTAGCTTAAATCGGTAAATAATGAGAGGCTAGCTTCATTTAAATGGATATAGGAATGAAGCTGGAAGAAGGATTTTTAGATTTTTTTATTTCACTTG
>NZ_RZGQ01000105.1 GCF_003989735.1 Legionella sp. km772
CTCTCCTGGCCTATGGACTTGTGGATAAGCCATTCTGAGAGTAAGGTGAATGAACTAACAAACCGGGAATAGCTCTTATTTTTCCTGAATTTTGTTCCAGATCCCCGGACCTAGCTAAGTAGTCTTGATCAAAAAGCCACTGCTCAACTTAAAACTGAAGAGGAATATTTAGACAAGCTACTTGCAAAGGATGGTTTCTTTCAACAGCTTGTGCAATCCATTAATGGAACTAACGCATTTACCAAATTATTAGCTCATCAACTTAAACTGATTAATGATTTAAAACCCTTTTTAAGTAATGAACGTGCCCAGATTAAAAGCGATATCGCGAGTTTAAAAGTAATAGAAAAATCCAAGTTAACCAGCTTTTTCAGGGATACAGATCTTAAACGTTTATATGATGCCACAGATAATTATTTTGCAGCACCCTCCCCCGTGACTCTTGAGGCAGTAACAAAAGCGCGTGATAAAATAAAAGGTAGCGATCTTCTCTCCCCGGCTTTAGACAAACAAATTGATTTACTTAAAGCAAACCATGCTAAAATCGATAATTTAACTCAGCAAAAAAAAGATATAAGCAAACAAATAAATACCTTCATTACTGATTATTTAAACCAACATGCGAATGATAAAGATGACCTGCACACAGCAAAAAAGAATGTTATGAAAGCGATTCAAACTTATGTTAACGAACCAACAGCTGATAATTGGAAGAGCTTAGATAAAAGTACGCAAGATAATCCTGGATGGGATAAAGGGTTTTTCTCTAAAGTGAGTTCAGTAATGGATAAGGCAAGAGATTTTCATGATGAAATAGAGCAACGCTCTCCGATGAACGGTGCTTAATAATATTATTTAATAGGCTTGAAAAATTGGCTAATTTTAAAATCATGGCGTATATTTAAGAGACATAACATGACAAGGACGAATAATGAAAAAAATAATGCTGGTCTTAGTTGTTATTACGGCATCTACTTTTCTTAGTAGTTGTGGCACTACCTGTTGTAACACGAATAACAATGGCTGTTGTGGTGCTGATACCATTGGTAATTGGTATTAAGCTTTCTCTGTCATGAAACAAAATTACTTTCAAGGTATATCTTCCGAGGGTTTTCATGAGGTAGCCTATACTGAATGGGGAAATTGGTCAGACCAATTTCCCAGTATTATTTGTGTTCATGGTCTTACTCGAAATAGTCGGGATTTTGATGAGTTAGCCATGTATTTAAGTAATAAAGGACGTTATGTGTTATGTCCTGATGTTGTGGGGCGTGGCGAAAGTTCGTGGTTTACCCATCCATCCAACTATAATTTTACCCAGTATATCTCTGATATGAGTACACTTATCGCTCGCGCTAATACTCATCACATTGATTGGATTGGAACATCTATGGGTGGTCTTATTGGGATGATGTTAGCAGCCCTCCCTAATACGCCTATTCGTAAATTAGTTATTAATGATGTAGGTCCACAAATCCCTCTTAAAGCATTAAAGCGTTTAGGAAAATATGCCGGAAAAAATCCCCTATTTAAAAGTTTTGAAGAGGCTAAAGCTTATTGTAAACTCAATTATGCAGATTTTGGTGACTTAAGTGAGGAGCAGTGGGAGCATTTTACTAAACATAGCATTAAACAACGTGCCCCGAATCTTTACGCACTAAAGGTGGATCCAGGCATACGCAATCCAAAATCAACCAGTCAGTGGCTTAATGAATTTATTCACCATCCTCGTAAAGCCTTAGAAGGGATTTTTTATGATGTTGATCTTTGGCCCCTATGGAAACAAATTAATTGCCCTGTTTTAGTTATTCATGGCCAACGCTCTGATTTGCTCACCCCCGAAATTATTTTGGCTATGCGTCGTACTCACCCTTCTATTGAAGTTTATGAAGTAGAAGATGCCGGACATGCTCCAGCCTTATTGAATCAGAAAGACCACGAAGTAATCTATAATTGGCTGATTATGGGTTAGAGTCCACTTTATTTCGATAAAGCCTTTCTTTTATCCCGTTTAAATTAATTTGATGACTAAATAAAGTAATTAAAGCACCTAATAAAACCAGCACCACCCCTAAAGCATGCCAGGGTTGTAAAGTCTCCCCTAAAAGAATTACCCCAAAAATAACCACAAATACCGGTTCTAAAACGGATAAAATAGAGGCTTTTTCCGAACTAATATATTTTAAGCTATGTAACATCAGTAAAATAGGAACTACAGTAGCAATAACCCCTATACCTAATAAGTTAATCCATGTATCCATATTTTGCGGAACAGCTAAGCTGTGATCAAAATAAGACACAATAAAACTAGTAGTCATACAGCCTAAACAAACCATTGAGGTGGAAACATTAGGTGGCATTTCGTTCTTTTTACTAGAAACAATGTAACAAGCATAGAAAAAAGAAGAGGCCAGCCCTAAAGTAATACCAATGAGATCAAAACCTACCTGCTCCATATCAATCATTAACAACATGCCGAATAAAATAATTAATATAGCCAAATAATAAATCTTCGGGATGGTATGCCCATAAAAAAAATAATTTAGAATCATAATTATCACCGGATAAGTAAAAAAAATCACCATAGATAATCCGGAACCAATATATAAGGAGGCATAAAAATAGAGTAAAGTTGAAATGCCATAGTAAAAAACGCCACCACCAAAAGCGATGAGCACTTGTTTACGCTGGAGTTTTAATCTTTTTAGTTGAGGAATAACAATCAGAGCCATCAACAAGCTAGAAATTAGAAAGCGCCAAAAAAGCATAGTACTTGCGGAAAGATGATTATTTATCGCACTTAAGCCAAAATAACCAATAAAACCGTAAAGGAAACCTGATAAGATGGCGTATACGGAGCCTCGCTGCTCTAAAGAGTTCATTAATGACAGCCTTAAAATTAATTATTATGCTAAGCGCAAAGAATTATACTATTTTTAAACTAACAAGTAAATTATTGTGCAGGTATAACTTGACCGCTATCGGGTGATAAATAACAAAAAAAGATTGACAATAAATTATACAGAATGTAATATACGGCCAGCTTATATTGGGGCTGTAGATGATTCGATTTTTTGCTGTAATTTTTACTGGCTTAGTCTTTACAACCACTGTTTTTGCACAAAGTTCTCCTTGTGAAAAACAACAATGCATTGCCATCGTAGATGCAGGCAGTACAGGCTCAAGACTCCATATTTACGCTTATGATTTAGATGTAACCAAGACGCCGATTCATATCAAAGAATTGTGGAATAAAAAAATCACCCCTGGCTTTGCAAGAATTGAAGCGAATACCAATACTATAGACTCCTATTTAACCATTCTTCTCGCTGACTCACCAATCAAAAAAATTCCCATTTATTTTTATGCAACGGCAGGAATGCGCCTTTTGCCACAAATGAAGCAAAAAAAATATTACGACGAATTAAGCTCATGGTTTAAAAAACATTCCGAATGGCAGCTGGTGGAAGCCAAAACTATTACCGGTAATGAAGAGGGTCTCTATGATTGGCTTTCTGTCAATTACCATTTGGGTAACTTCGAATCACCTACTAATAAGTCCATTGGTGTAATGGATATGGGCGGTGCATCGGTACAAATAGTATTCCCTATTGCCGAAACACCGACCATTAACGATAAATCGCAAATTCAAGTTAATCTCTATGGCCGCCATTATAACCTTTATGTCCATAGCTTTTTAGGCTTAGGGCAAACAGAAATGTCGCATCAGTTCCTTAACTCGGCTTCTTGCTTTGTTAATAATTATCCACTGCCTGATGGCGCTGAAGGCCAAGGTAATGCCCTGTCTTGTGAGCAAGAAGTTTCCTCTTTAATGAATCAAGTGCATGGTGTTAATCAACTCATCCAACCTTTATTAGCAGCGAATCCGGTTGATTCTTGGTATAGTATTGGCGGCATCTCCAACCTTGCAGATAGTCAATTCTTCAATTTTCAACACTCGCAGTTAACCAATCAGGATTTATTGGAACAAGCTGACAGCCAAATTTGCCATCAACAATGGGAAGACATTAACAACCAATACCCTGATGATGATTATGTTTATCAATATTGTCTTTTTTCAGCTTATTATTACGCTTTAATGGTTGATGGATATGGTCTTTATCCTGAGCAGACAATTAACTATCTCCCCCCCCAACAAAATATAGATTGGACTACAGGAGTAGTACTTCATCAACAGAGGTAACTCAAGTCACTTATAGCTTGACTCCATCGTAAATCTAAAGATAGCTACTCCGACAAAGCTTAGGATTAAGCTTTGAGCGAGATGAGGGACTCCGCATACAAAACCGTGAAGGGTAAGACCTACTTAAGTTAATAATTAAATTCCTAGTTTAAAAGGAAGTTTTTTGTTATCTGGATATGACCTCGACTCATAACTACCAGATTATTATTGAGAAATTCATAGAGCTAAATGATTGCAGATCAGAAAATTAAGGGGTGGTCGATCATGTTTATAAATAAAAACGAAAGAGCCCCATTTTGTAGCAACTGTCTTGAATTAAAATTCAAGACAGTTGCTACAGTCCTGGTAATAATAAGCATAAACACACGATCGTTTTTCATACCGGTGAATGCTAATCAGCTTAATCTGAGGTTGGACGAAAAAGGCCGCTCAACAAGTGCAGCATACTTTCGCATGTGCGCTTGTTGAGCGGCCTTCCTTCAAGCCGCAAGGGACTCATTACTAGGGGCGATCGTCGAGCTCTTTGCGCTGACTTGGTAAAAAGTCTTTCCTATCTAAACCTAAGGCTACCGCTAACGCACCAGCTACATAAATAGAAGAATAAGTACCAATAACAATACCGATAATCAAGGCTAAAGAGAAACCATGAATAGTTTCTCCACCATACACAAACAAGGCGACGACTACAAATAGGGTCAGCATCGAAGTCATAATCGTCCGGGATAAGGTTTGATTAATCGATATATTCATAATTTCAATAGGTGTACTACGACGAATTTTTACAAAATTTTCCCGCACCCTATCGAATACTACGATAGTATCGTTTAATGAATAACCGATAACTGCCAAAAGACCGGCTAGAGCCTTGAGATCAAACTCTATCCCAAAGAAAGCAAAAATCCCGAGAATTAATACTGGATCGTGTACTAAAGCCACCGCAGCACTAAAAGCAAGTCGATATTCGAAACGCATGGCGATATAGATCATTGTTGCTAATAAAGACACTACTATTGCTAAAGCACCCTTAGTCGCTAACTCTTGTCCTACCTGCGGCCCTACAAAATCAACACGTTGTTTTACGGCTCCCGGTAAAGCAGACATCACTTGATCTACAAGACGTGATTGATCAACGCCCTCATGGGGAGCAATACTAATAAGCACATCTTTAGAGGTACCATAACTTACAACTTGTGCCTCTTTAAATCCAACTTTGCTCAAGTTTTCTCTAATTAAATTAAGATCGGCAGCATTACTGTAAGTCACTTCGATTTGAGTACCTCCAGTAAAATCAAGACCCCATTTTAAACCATGAATAGCTAAAGCCCCCATGGACACAACAAAAATTAGAAGAGAAAATAAGGCCGTCCAGCGACGTGCCCCCATAAAATCTATTTTTGAATTTGGATTAAAAAATTCCATCTCAGCCTCGCTTAAATACCTATAGATAATTTTTTGACGTTACGACTTCCGTAACACAAATTAACAACGGCTCTCGTGTAGGTAATAGCAGTTAACATTGAAGTTAATAAGCCTAAAGATAAAGTCACCGCAAAACCACGCACTGGACCTGTACCTACAGCAAATAAAATAACCGCCACGATAAAGGTCGTCACGTTCGCATCAAGAATAGTAGCAAAGGCACGCTCATATCCTGCATGAATTGCTGCCTGCGGAGATAAACCATGCCGGAGCTCTTCACGGATACGCTCATAGATAAGTACGTTCGCATCCACGGCCATACCCACCGTTAACACGATACCAGCAATACCAGGTAGCGTCAGTGTTGCATCAATGATAGATAATAAGGCAACTAAAAGTATTAAATTAAGTAATAAGGCAAAGTTAGCAATCATACCGAA
The DNA here is from genome assembly GCF_003989735.1 of Legionella sp. km772. Lineage (GTDB taxonomy): Bacteria > Pseudomonadota > Gammaproteobacteria > Legionellales > Legionellaceae > Legionella. The sequence continues at coordinate 6,064 of NZ_RZGQ01000105.1, forward strand.
CACACGATAGTAAACTAACATTAAGACCAAAATTAATCCCATACCTACTTCTAAAGATACAACTCCTCGACGGATATTCTCTTTACCCAAAGTAGGACCAACTGTTCGCTCCTCAATAGGATAAATGGCTGCAGGTAAAGCACCGGCTCTTAACAATAACGCCAAATTACTCGCTTCTTTACTATCGGTTAGGCCAGTAATCTGGAAATTGTTACCTAAAGCATTTTGGATTACCGGTGCACTAATTACCCTCTCTTCTTTATGGGTAACGCGCTTTTCCACTCCATTGACCATTTGTATGCTGTTTTTAGTTTCCACATAAACTATAGCCATACGTTTGCCAATATTTTCGCGGGTCACTTTAGTAAAAAAGCTCTCACCCCCGCCCCCTAATTGAATTTGCACAGCGGGCGTTGCTGTTTGCTGGTCAAAGCTAGATACAGCAGAGGTAATAGAATCACCACTCAAAACCACCTGTCTTTTTAATAAGATAGGATGATTATCCATCATATATAGTTTATCACTTACTGGCACAATCCCTGTTTGCTTAGCAATAGCGGGATCATTTTCTTGATCTACTAAATAAAATTGTAGTGTTGCTGTTCCACCAAGAATTTGTTTCGCTCGAGCAGCATCTTGAATTCCCGGTAAATCTACTGCTACACGCGTAGCACCTTGTTGCTGGACTACTGCCTCACCCACTCCTAATTCATTGACTCGATTACGTAAAATACTCATTGTTTGCTCGATAGTATTTTGACGAATGGTATTCAACTCTTCGGGTGAAATAGATCCCATAATTGAATTGGGCGCACTAGATTTAACAAAACTAATACCAGAAATTTTTTGTTTTAATTCCATTAACGCAGTGTTCATGGATTGCTCATCACGAAAGCGAAGTTCTACCCCTTTGTTGGCAACATAACGTATACCAGAATAACGCACCCCAAGATCACGCATTTCTTGGCCGATATTTTTCATCACGCCTTCATAACGACGATTAATGACGCTATCTATGTCGACTTCTAAAAGGAAATGCACCCCTCCTCTTAAATCCAAGCCCTGCTTCATAGGATCTGCATGGATTTTGCTAAGCCATTCAGGAGTTGAAGGTGCTAAATTTAAAGCAACGGTAAAATCATTACCCAAACTACCTTTAATAACATCACGAGCTACTAGTTGAGTGTCAGTTGACGCAAAGACTACTTCCACCCCTTGCTCTTGGGTAATAATGGATTTATAAGATAGCTTTGCTTTGTCAAGCGCATCAGCCACCTGCTTTTTCAACTCATCACTATCAACAGAACCATCTGATGAAACTTGTACAACTGGATTTTCTGTATATAAATTAGGAATGGCATAAACTAGGCCAACCAATATGATCACGATAAGTAATAGATTTTTCCACAAAGGATATTTATTTTGCATTTTCCGTCCTGTCCCTAACTTAAAGAGATTTTAAAGTACCTTTTGGCAATACCGCGCTGACAGCACTTTTTTGTAAACTAATCTCTACCCCATCCGCTAGGCTTACTTTAATGTATTGATCATCTAAACTGACTATCTTGGCTAAAATTCCACCAACAGTAATGATTTCATCCCCTTTTTTTAAACGATTTAATAAATCACGTTGCTCTTTAGCTCTCTTATTTTGTGGTCTAATTAACATAAAATAACCCAATACGAGAATGGCAGCGATCATCAAAAATGAAAAACCTTCTGCTTGAGGTTGAGCAGCAGGGGCTGCAGCAGCAATCGCATCACTAATAAAAAAACTCATTTGATCTCCTCGGCAGTCTTAACTATTTATAAAAGCAGTCTATCTTTAACAGCGTGCATCATATAGGGATTTAACCCGAAGGTAAATGAATCGAAACGATTTCAACTTACTTTCTTTTTCTAATCAAGCAGACAAGAGTTAATTTGATCTTTGCTTGCACAACCTTGCCTTAATTCGCATTTAATACATTTTGTACATAATCAACATTATGTTGGATTATAAAACGTTGAGCTAATAAAGGGGTGTGGTGGTATAAATGGTGGAGGTAAGCCTTGGTAAGCTTATCGTTACAAGTACTGCACTCACAATCATCACTTAATTTAGTAAAAGACAGGGCATGCCTAAGCTCTTTCAAATCAATTAGTCCTTCCTGAGCGTAAGCACACCCATTTAATCCTTGTTCACTAGGCTGTTCAGATTCGATATAGGGTATACTAAGAGCCGCTAATTCTTGCAGCTCTTCAAAATCTAGTGCTCCTTGGACATAACAAGAGTGTGTATTTATATATTTTTTTAGTTCTTCTATCAGCGAGGTGAAATTATTTTCGACCTGAAAATATAGTCCATAATTGGAGCTAGCATCAACAGGTAAATCCTTATTGCATAAATAAGTAAAGATATTGGGATTTAATAGCCCCCCTAATTGCGGATAGTGCTTTAGAATAGCGGGAGGAAGAATCAGCTGATCGGGCTTTAAATGATTAATCAAATCAATGAATTGAAGATAATCGATTGTTATTTTGCTTCCATCATAAGGAGATTTTAAATTAATTTCACCTACTTTATTCGCTTTGAGACGACTGGCGTTAATAATTATTTTTCCAGGCCAGTTCACATAAGAGCCTAGATTTGGAAGCTTTTTTAATAAGCTAAGGCCGGGTTTTAGTAGTAAGGCGTCTAAATAATAGACAGCGGTATTAATTTTAGCTTCTTGCCAATTAGCTGTTGTGAGGCATAAACCTGATTCAGAAGTCAAAACAGGTACCCAATTACTTGTTGTAAACATGCTCTCCCCTTGCCTTTTACTTAACGACTAAACCAATAAACTTGTATCACCATAACTAAAAAAACGATATTTTTTATCAATAGCTTCTTGATATAGAGCCATCGCTTCCTTATGACCAATAAAAGCAGAAACAAGCATTAATAAGGTGGATTCAGGCAAATGGAAATTAGTCATCAGGCCATCACAAATTTTGAATTCATAACCAGGGTAAATAAAAATATTCGTATCTTGGCTGCAAGGCTTTAAAACCCCATTTGCAGCAGCACTTTCCAAGCTGCGAAGCGCAGTTGTGCCAATAGCAATGACTCGGTTACCCGCAGCTTTTGTAGCTTCAACTGCAGTACACAACTCTGCTGTGACTGTATATTGTTCACTATGCATTTTATGATCTTTAATATCATCGCTACGCACAGGCCGAAAAGTACCCGCCCCTACATGCAAGGTCACATAGGCTATTTTAATCCCTTTGGCCTTTATCTTTTCAATTACGGCCTCGTCAAAGTGCAGACCTGCTGTGGGTGCAGCCACCGAACCCTCATATTTAGCATACACCGTTTGATAGCGTTCTTTATCTTCAATCTCATCGTCACGAGTAATATAAGGGGGTAACGGCATATGTCCTAGAGCCCCTACCAAATCCAAAACCTCAATGGTGCTTTGGCAATGGAATAGATCATCTTGGCGCTCTAAAACTTCTAATTGCAGGCCTTGGGCTAATTGAATAATACCACCTGCTTTTAGTGCTTTGCTTGCTTTAATATGTGCTAAAAAAGTGGTAGGGCTAGTTACCCGCTCAACAAGCAGTTCTACTTTCCCACCTGAAGGTTTTTGGCCATAAAGGCGTGCTGGAATTACCCGAGTATTATTCATCACCAACAAATCGCCAGGATTTAGAAAGTCAGCAATATCACGGAATTGATGGTGGCCGTATTCATTTTTCTGTTTACGGTTATAAACCAATAAACGAGAATCACTTCTGTTTGCTAAGGGGTATTGAGCGATTAACTCTTCAGGAAGGTCAAAATAAAAATCTTGCTTTTTCATAAATAAATAACTTTAACGTTGAATAAGCTTTCAAGGAAAGCCGAACCCTATCCCTGATTTGCTAAACAGAGAATTATATATAAAATACGATCCCAAAACTAGTTATATTATAAGCATTACCAGGGCCACCTCATGAAAAAAATCTAGCTTAAATCGGTAAATAATGAGAGGCTAGCTTCATTTAAATGGATATAGGAATGAAGCTGGAAGAAGGATTTTTAGATTTTTTTATTTCACTTG
>NZ_RZGQ01000106.1 GCF_003989735.1 Legionella sp. km772
TTGGAAAATCAAATAATCACTATAAAGATCAAGCATATCCATTTAATTCCCTCCCTAAAATTAAGGGCGGAATTCTAATGCTTTTTAGTCAAACTACAAGTTTATGTGCGTAACATGAGTCAATAAGAAATAATTGTTCATTAAAACTATCTTATGTTAACCTATTGAACCAATTTGTTATGCGATTCATTAGTTCTGGAGAGTATTTTTGTGAATCACTTTATTTAAGGTATCCAAATTGAAAGACAAACTCGATCTAGATCCTAAAGCAACCAAAACCGCTTCCATTTCAACCTATACGATTTTAAAATTTATATACAAGCTTATTAAAAATCAACCCTCAAAAATTTTTACTTTTACTAGAATGTGGGCTACTGGTTCTACGCAGCTTACCGCCGATTTAGGTAAAGAATTAGTCGAAGTACTAAAAGATCTAAAACCGAATTTTCGAGCGATTGTTGATGTATTACTGGCGAGCAATCATGCTACCAATTTAGATGATTTATACGAAACGATTAAGCCGCTTCTTGATAATTTATTAAATAAAAACATTGGCAATTATGGTGTTAATCTAAAAGAGCTTGATGTTGATAAATTGCTGACCGAATCTTATATTAAAAGCGATTTACTGCCTATCTTTCTCACCCTGCGGGATATTCCAAAGTTTTGCAAATCTATTAAAGAAAAGAATTTCTTAAAGATTATCCAAGATACTAGAACGCAATTATTAACTCATTTAGAAACAGATTTACACAGTGAAATACGCAAACATTTACTGGTGGGGCGCGACGGTCTTTATGAAATGAAGCCAGAGGATCCTGCTTTAGTTTCTCAGATAAAAAAAATACTTAATGCCTTTGTTTATGCAGAAAAAGTGATTACCTTTGTAAATTCTCTGGATTTAAATCCCGATACTGGTTTTAAATTTGAGGCTCTTCTTGATAATAAAGGCGAAAATCAAGTTGAGTTTTTAACCAAAGTAACCTGGTACTTAGCAATGAAGGATTCAGTCATTGGAAATTACCTCAGTTTTACTTTGGATTTAGAACCTGATGAGCTTCATTTTATCCATGAAATCGAGAAGACTATTACTTATGTTCGCAAAGCCCAATCCTCACTTTTAGAGGTCGACCTACCGACCTATCAAATTTTTGAAACAGAGCTAAAAAGTTTAGATGACCTTATCGTGTTTCTGCAAAAAATGACCAATGGTGATGCTAAAGCGATATGGGAAAATAAATTAAGCAATATTGATGTGCTAGCAAAAGCCGCAGGCGATTTAGTTGGTAAACCTCTTGGTTCATTCATTGATGAATTAAAACCGCGGCCCGGGACACGTAACTTAAGTGTACTGACTAGTCATCTAGGTTTATTGCCGGGGTACTTAGATGAGGTAACTCAACTAATCTATTCCTATGGTGCGGGGCAACCGGAGAAGGAGTTAGCTCTTAGTGAAGCCGATAAAGAGGTCCATAAAAACGCAGCGATTAAATTATTTTTTGAATTGAGTAATTTTGATAGTTTGTTTTTCTGGCAAAAAGCCTCTGCCGCTTTATTTCCAATTCGCAAAGATATTGTCACTCTAAGTCAAGGAACTTTTCAACAAATAACCCGAACAAATGAAGCGCTAGGGGAGATGGTTGCGCATCAATTATCTCGAGTGAAAACAGAGTTATGTACTAAAATTATCGCTGAATCTGATAAATTAGAGCTTTATCTTGGGCTTGCTCCGGGGGTTTTAACTAAGCCTTTAATGTTAAGACTTAATGGCTTATACCAACATTTAGTCTTTCATGCGAATTATATTATTGATTTAAAGGAAAAATATCCTGATTTATTACAGTTAGATAATACTTCCTTTTTAACTAAACGTTTGCAAAATACCTTGCAACAAAAAAACGATTGTCAACTTAAATTAGATAGAGCAATGAGGGCCAAACAAGATTTGTTGCTTTTTATTGAACAGTTTGTTAAGGCTAAAACAAAAGAAGAAAAACTCATTTTAAATACACTTTATAACTCATTTAAGCTCTATGTTATAGATTACAATCCTCGCCTAAGTGTCTTGTTGGATAAATACCTTACTGAGGATGCTAGTGCGTCAGACGCATTAAATCTTTCTGAAGAAGAGTTAGGGTTAATGTCTAAGTCGGTGCAAGGGTTATGTGACAAAGAGCTTGCTACTTTCGGTTGTTTTTTAAAATTAGCTGATAGTCACTTAACCGAACTACCTAAACAAATTAAAGGTAAGTTATACCCGCTAGACTCTGAAAAACAACATTCTTTGTTGTATATTAATGAGCCAGACTGGCTTGCTGATAATAAAATACTTACTAAAGAAGCTAATACGCCTCTAAAGAAAGGATATCGCTTCGTTGATAATTTAAGTGCTTTAACTGTTGAGAGTAGAGCAGATTTATATGATTACCATTCTATCCGCGTTTTAACCCTAAGACATATTCAGCAAGAAATTGAGCTTTTCCTTCAACAGTTATCCGTCGCGGATTGGTCGTTGAACCCCAAGAGTGTTAATCAAATACTAGAGCGCTATAGGGTTTTGCAGCCTTATTTGGTCGATGCCCTTGCTACTACAGATAGTGAGATAGATAACTCTTTTGTAGACCTGTTGAACCAACTATTAAATGATGTAGAAAAACCAAAGAAATTGGTAGTGGTTTTGGACTCTATGAATGCCCGGATGAATGAGTTAAAACGGCAATTTGCAATTGAAATAAGTGCTTCTGAAAGTCGGCGGATGCTGTTTGAGACTGCCCATTTAAGCATTAGAGAAAAAAAATCGCTTCTTTTTAATAATGAGCCGCTAAGCCTAAAAAGTGAGCTTGTTCAACGGCAAGATAAGTGGATTCGCCATCAACAATTATCACGTGCTTCCACAGACATGAAAAATGTTTTGCTTAAATTACTGACTCAATTTGATCCGAGCTTAAAATTATCTGCAGCCAAAGCTAATTCACATGCTGTTGTTCCTTTTCCTGAAATGGAAGATGATTTGGAAGCACTTACTGTACCTAGCCAGGTTTCTTGGGCTAAGCGGATGCTAAATGTTGTCCATTATATTAATAGCAACTTTAAATACCTTGAGTCTTTAGATCGCGATATACATAAAAAAGACATCACTCATTATTTTTTAAAGGGCCCTTTAATTGAAGGACTTTATCAGATAAAACCTTTTCTTGAGCTCGCCAAGGCTTATCAAACTTTAATGGAATTAATGCAAGAGCCAACAGGTCAAGTACTTTTCGATAGCGTAAAATCAAGCTATGAAAATTTAATGGCGGTTTGGGAAACGGTAAAGCCTTTATATTTTGTCAGTTCTGAGCAAGTACAGTCAGCAAAACCTAAGGCGGTAAAGAGCAGTGGTTTATGGTATCCAGTCTTATCTTTAATGGTGCTACCAGAGCATCTTGAGCATTTATCATCAGGCCAATCCTATACATCTCATCACGCAGAATTAGCTCAAAAAAATGCCAAGGAAGTAGCTCAATATATCGAACAAATAAGTGATGAATTTCAGGCTGGGCAATATTTCTATTTATTGCTGAAAAGCCCTTATGTGATTTTTAAATTCTTGCCCCAATTAAAGAGTAAGATAGATAAGCTATGTGAAGACACTAATGAAATAACTACTGCGCATCTGCAAGATATTCAAACAGTTTTATATAGTTTATTAGTGGAAACGGATGCTTTAGAGCTGAAATTAGGTTTACGAGTGGGACTTATATCCCAACCAACCAAACTTATTTTGGATAAGTTTTTTACCCGTTTTATCGAGCCCTTGTCGATTAGTTTTCAAAAATCCGCACAACTAGTACAAGATCTTTCATCTTTTCAAAGTCGATTACAAATAAATCGCCAAAAGCAAACTGAAACGATGCAAATGTTAGACAGCGAAAAAAATAGTTTGCTTTCCTTGGATGAATTTTTAAAAGTTCTAAAGGTCATAAAAGCTAAACTTGATACCAAAGAGCTTATTTCGCCTATAGAGAAAGAGGCGTTTAAAAAACTTTACTGGTCTATCTACCCCGTACTACAAGCACAACACAGTCATTATCAAATCTCTCTAAATCAAAAAGATAAATCAATAAATTTAGATAAGTTTTGCGATGAGTGTTTTAGTGAACAACTAAAAGAAGTAAGGGTGGATAATAAGGTTTATCATTTCAACTCGCTAAAAGATGTGATGTATTTAACCACTCATGTCCATGCCGCTAAAAAAGGTAATATTAATAGCCTAGAAATGAGAGCTGCTTATTTAAATGCGCAAGCACAATCGCTGATTAATGCAAAACAGCATTTTATTAAAGTAGAATCGCGCGCTGCTTTAGATAACTGTATTAAGTACACCATTAATGGGCAAATTGAATTGATTTGTAAAAAGACCAATCAATTAGTGTACTTAGAGCAAGAATATAAACACATTTTATTAAAGGCCTTACTTTCTCAAAAGGAGGAGATTTTTGCCAAGGTGGCTAATCTCCCTGTTAAAGAGATAGAGAAGGCAATTTCAACCGAACTACAAAAGCAATTTCATTTATTTGGCCAAACCCAATATCAACAATTGCTTCAGCTTGATAGTATTTTGGCAGAGATAGAACGATTTCAGCTCTATTGTCAAAAAGAAAAATTTAAACCGATTTATGAAAATACTGATCCAACCAGTGGTACTTTGACGCCGAAAATAGCCTTGTTAAATAGGCTCAAAACCTTGGCGCAAAATGACCAGCTACCCATTGAGCAACGTATCGCACAGCTTGCTGATGAGGCAAGAAAAGATAGTTTTTATACTATTCTGATGTCTCATGATAGCCATTTTAAATTTGAGCTCAAAGCAATAAAGCGTATGTTCTTAAATTTATTCCATAGTATTTTTAATTTTTTTGGTATGACTTATCATCCTGAGGATTTTTACACCTCACTGAATAAGGTACTTAAGCCTGAGGGGACAAGCCCAACTAAATCGCCTTTGATTAATACAGGCTTTTTCTCAGATCTTTGGCAAGGTAAGTTATTTGATGAAGCTAATGAGGCAGAACTTACTTCATTAGACTCACCTGAAAAGCCTAGTTTATCTTAAGGAGATAATGATGTTTTTATCAAAAGAGGCGATTAGTAAACAATTATTTCATGAGTTTATCCATTTTAAAACTCTAAGACTTGCACCTGGGAAACCCGTTGAATTAAAACCTGGCACGCTTTTAGGTAGTTCATTAAAGGAAGATCTGGGATTAAGTATTGAATTTGCAGAGCGGCAATTAAAATCGCAATTAAAAGATGAACAAGCATTGCCAAAAGACCGCGAGCAATTTACTCAATTATTCTCCTCTTTGATTGCTTATAAAAAGTCATCTTATTTACCGAGTAACCCTTTTTCTGGATATGTTCAAGCTGAAGCTGCGAGTGCTTATCCTTGTGCATGGTCCGTGTTTGCCCCTTTATTCATTAAAGCAAATAGTGAAAATCTGTCTTTTGAAACAGAAGCGAGTTTTATAGCTTATCTCAAAAGTCCTAAGGTAGGATTTCACTTTAATAAAAATGCTAGTGTTGATCAAACTGGGTTATACTTTGCGGTGCAAACTAATAACTATGAAATGGTTAACGCCTTTTTATGCCCAGAGTTTTATGATTACCAGTTGACCAAAGAAGACTTAAAAAAATTATTGTCCTTAACTAATGATAGAAAAACCCGCATGGTTTTGTTTCGTCATTGCCAAGAGCTTATTCCTTGGATAAGTGATGATAAGGATTTACAAGTAAATTGTATCAACAGTTTTGATGAGCTTGCCGAGCTTTGGTCTGATTTGAGTGAGGACCAGCATAAAGAGTTTATAAAAAGTACAAATGCCCAACTTTGGCTTAAGCTCTTAGATAAAGATTTAGGGAAACAAAAGATTGCCAAGCTATTGGGAAGTGATTTCGCCTTATTAACTAGTAAACTCTTACAAGATGTTTCAATAAAAAACAAAAGTTCACTACCTAAAACCCTTAATTATATCTCTAGGAAGCAACATTTTACTTATTTGCTTCATGCCACCGAACTTAACAAGCTCTACCCGCTGCCAAGGAGTGCGGATTGGAATAAATTATTATCCGCTCTAGGTTATCAGCTAAATGAAGCAGGGCAATTAACCATTACCCGTTACGTCCTACGTGGGGTAATTGCTAAAGTTCATAATCAATTGATTGGGATCTTGATATCCCTCCCCATAAAGGCTCAAGTAATTATTGAGGCTTTAGAAAAAATTGAAGCTTATGTCCACCATCCAAACACCAAAGAAGAGTATAAGAACTTCCTGGAAACTATTGCAAAGGATTTAGTTAAAAAAGAATATGAAACAGGATTTTTTATTGTTAATTGGATTAATAAATTACTGCGTTATTTAAATATTAAAAGTGAATCGCCATTACATCCCTACATCGATAGGTTGACCCAGGTTATTAAAGAAGAACCAGTTGCCTACATTCCTGGGGAACTAATGGATATTTTACCTGCTAAAGCAGACTATAGCGTGTATAGAGAGTCTCTATTGGCTTATTTTGATGCCAATATTGAATTATTTTGGTTAAAATTACCCGCGCCAGATCGCAGACTAATCGTGCAAGATCCCATTCGTTTTGACAGCTTATTGAATTTTTTGTCGGCCCCCCACGATTATCGGTCTAATTTTTTTAAAGTCCTCGATAAAGATTCCTTGGCTTATTTTAACAGCGCAAAGGGTTTACAGCAGTTAATTATAGAAACCCCATCTTTTGATCCAAAACGAGATCTTCCTCTTCTAATTGAGGCGATGACAACCGAGGAAATTACCTTTTTAGATGATGTTCCCAGTATTGTTGAGCTTATGCTTGACGGTAATGAAAAAATATTTAAGCAAACTGCACCGTTTTTTCCTTTTAATACCAACAGTACTGATAGTTTATTATTTCAAGAAAGTATTTTAGAGTCTTTACCCAAACCCTTACAAAAAGAGCAGTTTAACCGTTTTCTTCAAGCTTACTGTGCTGATGCCCATCATTTCTCCGCGCTCTTATTAATGATTAATAACTCGAATCCTTTGTTAGTCAGTCAATGTTGGGATAATGTAAGTCACGAAATGTGGATTCAATGGTATGGTGAATTAGAACATGCTCTGCATTGGTCGCAAATTTTAAAACATCTCGAACTTGGTGATCGTCTGGATTTTTTTGAAAAATTAACTAGTGAAGGAAAATTAACCGCAGACGAGTTTTGTGAGTTCCTATTAGAAAAAAATGAGGCTGTGTTCCTTGCTTTATGGAGTAAGGTCCCAGCACAACAATGGGCCAGCTGGCTAAATGATAATCCCCATTTGCCCGCCACCACCCTCAATCTTTTAAATACGATGGCCTATCCTTTGCGGGTGCAATTTTTTAAAGCCATGCTTAAAATGAGTTCAGCGGAACTAGGTAGTATTTGCGTTGTACCTAATCAAACCATTGAGCAATTTTATCCAAAGGATGTTGCAAATAAAATAATGAATGCTACGACAGTGAGTGATGTGAAAGCAAAACTTGCTAAATTAAAGGAAACAAAATATCTCGAGTTTGATGATACATTAAATGAATTAGCAAAAGCACTTGATAGTATCAGCGCCCATTTGATAGATCTGAATAAAACAAACGTAAAATCACACAATGATTGGGGAACTTATGCAGTTAGCTTTTTTAAAACAGACCCCTATTATGGTTTAGTAAATTCAATCAGAATAAGTAAAATGTTGGCTGATAAATTAGCGCTAAGAATTTCCGCACATCCCCTCTTAGAAATCAATAAAACTAATCCAGTAGCAAGTGTTCAATTTGAAAAACTAGACAAAGCTCTTCAGGAGTTGCGTGGACAGATTAAACTTCTAGAGCCGCAAACACTTGATATGCCTTCTGCTTTGCTAGGTGAATTTACTGCATTGAAATTAATGGTGCAAAAAATAGAACAAATTAATACCTTACCGGGAAGAGTTGGCCCTGAGGCACTTGAGGCTAGTGTGATAAGTGATGCTGAAACTGTATTAAGGGCTGCGATGTAAATTAAATGTCATTTGCGTCCAGGGACTCATGATATAATATAATTTTATTATTTTGTGAGATAAAAATTGCACCACTTACCTTCATGCTCTAAATGCGGTTCTGAATATACTTATGAAGACAATATGATGATCATTTGTCCTGAATGCAGTTATGAATGGCCTAAAAATACTAATGAAGGCTCTGAAGCGTCCGAGCCCATTTTTAAAGATGCTCATGGCACTATTTTACAAGATGGTGATGCCGTTACAGTCATCAAAGATTTAAAAGTAAAAGGCTCATCACTGGTAGTTAAAGTAGGTACAAAAGTCAAAAATATCCGCCTAGTTTCAGGTGATCACGATATTGATTGTAAAATTGATGGGATTGGTCCTATGAAATTAAAATCAGCCTTTGTTAAAAAAATTTAATAGGCTGCTTATTTTACCTATTTGTTGTTGGGCTTGACCCAGCAGCCCTAGCTTGAATCTGTTTTAAATTAAGGCGGTCTAATTTTTTTTTGCCTGTTTATTATATTATCCCATGAGTTTAGTCGTGCATACTTTCTGCTCGTTAATTCGCAGGTGATTTAAAGTAATTAAACTAAAAATACTAAGTACACCCAATAAACGCATAAAAGAGGACGGTTCTTTAATGTCGGCCACGGAGCTAATAAAGCTAAACAACGCAGAGCAGCTAAATTGACAAAAGAGGGTTAAAGCCAGAGCTAGTGCCATTTGTTTGGGAAAAGGGCGAACTACTACGGAGCACGCACTTGCAACAATAAATCCGGTACCAAAATAATAAATAGCCATAGGAAGAATGAAAGTTAATAGAATAGAATCAGAACATAGATTAAAAATCCCCATTAATACTGATGAGCATGCAAAAAAGTACACTCCAAAAGCAGTAAGCTGTCTACTTGAATAATGTTTAATTAAAAAACCACAACAAGCACTTCCCAATAAATGCATGATCGCCATCGTTGTTTTGGCGCCACCATACTGAGTAGTCGTCCATTGTTCGCCTTTAATTAAAATAAATGAAGCCGAAGTGTTAAATGCTGATTCACCAGCCATCATTAAGGCAGAAATACCTAGATAACCGATGAAGAGAGGATGTTGAAAAACAGTTATTACCGTGTTCTTAAAGCTAAAATCATTATAATAAGTTCTCTGTGTTTCTTTTAATCCAAAACTTAAGGGAACGAGCATTAAGGCATAAGCCGCAATAATTAGAGAAGCAACTTGCCAATTCCATTGACTATTAATGAGGCCTCCACAAAAGGATAAGAAACAAATAAACACACCAGCAAAAGTAAATAGCCAGGCAAAATATTGCGTGGCCTTTTGCTCATTGTGACAATCATTAATCATTGCTCTACCCATCAATAAGGTAGCGCCAACCGCTAAACCCTGGAAAAAACGACATAATAATAAAAGAGTAATGGAGGGGCTAAACGCAGCTAGAGCATTAGTAATAAGATAAAGAACGAGACCGAAACTAAAAATGGGTTTTCTACCGTAACGTTCAGAAAGTATACCCCATAACAGCATACTTAAGGCTTTGCCTAATAAGAAAATGCTCATTGTAAGTTGAGCGGTATTGGATTTAACGGAAAAAAACTCAGCTATTTGGGGCAAGGCGGGAGAAAAAAAGTGAATATCTAAGTTCCCTAAAAACCAAGTGCATAATATTAAGAGCACTGTTTTTTTGGTCATGATCTCACCTCAGAATAGTCAGTAAATAATGAAGACTGCTTCAACGAAATCCAATGAAAATAAACTAAGGTGAAGCTAAATAAGCCATAAAGGCCTGCAAGAACCATAAACAACATGGGATAAGATAACCAATTCATCAAAATTCCGCCGAGTACTAAACCGATTAAATTTCCCAACTTAGCACAAGAATTAGCTAAGCCAAGTGCATAACCTGGTAAGGAGTATCGATCACTTAATAACTCATGTTACGCACGGTCAATTTTAAGCTGCCATATTTTTAAGCTCCTGCCAAGCAATCTGGTTCGCTCTAAGAATCAATTTGTACTTAATAGCAAAGTGATTTAAATGAGTT
>NZ_RZGQ01000107.1 GCF_003989735.1 Legionella sp. km772
AAGTGAAATAAAAAAATCTAAAAATCCTTCTTCCAGCTTCATTCCTATATCCATTTAAATGAAGCTAGCCTCTCATTATTTACCGATTTAAGCTAGATTTTTTTCATGAGGTGGCCCTGGGTGTTTAAAATAATTCTTGAATTTTAGGCGCGCTTGTCAATAATAGCGTTTTTAAATTTGGAGGTAATAACAATGACTAATAAATCGAAAAATCAACCAATAGGCTTTTTCATAGCAAAAGAGGCTAAAAAAGAAGAAGCTAGCTTTGATGCTAAGTGGGATAAAATTAAAGTACATGGTAATACCAAGATGAAAAAAAGGACTAATCTAAATCGCTTTATGGCTGAGGAAGCAGCCGAAGCTCGATATGCAGAGGAGCATTATCTTGCTGATTATGCAGATGAAGACGCTAATGAGACGGATGACCAACCCGCATCATTGGGTTTGAGGTAAGCTTAATGCCTCCTTGTCCACCTAAAGCTTAGGAAAAGACAGGGCAAACGCATCTCATTGTTAATTGGTAACCGAACAGCCTGCATGCCGTTCTTTATGCGCGTACTATAACCCATTTTCTCACCTAAGCTTGTCTGGGTGCCGCGCATAAAGTGCGATAGTTAGCCAATATGACAGGCTTAACTGTGCACTATTTAGCTGCATTTGAACTGCTAAAAAAGAGTTGTGATTAGTATAGTTATCTTAATCGCGGTATAATTCTTTTTTTATACTTTAGCATGAAGGTGACACAGTGAGGCATAGCCCACGTAAACGTTTTGGCCAAAATTTTCTCCATCATGGCACGGTTATTAATGAAATTCTGCAAGCCATTAATCCACAGGCCGGGGATAATCTTTTAGAAATAGGCCCTGGACTGGGCGCATTGACTCTGCCCTTACTAAAACGCGTGCAGCATTTAACGGCAGTGGAAATTGACCGCGATTTACAACAATACCTGCGAGAGCATCCCGCCACTCAAGGGAAATTACGCTTAATCCCGGCCGATGCCTTAACAGTCGATTATCATCAATTTGGTAGCAATTTACGGGTGATTGGCAATCTGCCTTATAATATTTCAACGCCTTTATTAATTCATCTGCTAGATTATTGCCCTTCTATCAGCGACATGCATTTTATGTTGCAAAAAGAAGTGGTTGAGCGTATGGCGGCCTCTCCTGGAACTAAAGATTATGGGCGCTTAAGTGTTATTATCCAATATTATTGTGAGGTAGAACATTTGTTTAATGTGCCCCCGGAGGCCTTTGACCCGCAACCCAAAGTTGACTCTGCAATCGTCCGCCTTACTCCTTATCAAAATTCACCTTATGGCTTAGTCAATAAAGATGCTTTAGAACGGATTGTCGCTGCATCTTTTGCGATGCGACGTAAAACTTTAAACAATAATTTAAAAGGAATTATCTCGGCCGCTGAATTACAGGAGTTAAACATAGATAGCAGTAAACGGCCGGAACAAATTTCTGTTGCTGAATATGTTCAACTAGCGAAATTTATTTCCATTTAGTGTAAAATAAGCTATAGATCATTATGGAGGTTGTTTTGTTTCACCGTCAACGTAAAAATACAACATCTGCGCAGGCTAAATCGTTAAAAGATTTATTGCCCATGGTAAGTTCTGCCCAATTTTTGTCCGAAAATAAACGACAAGCCTTATTGGAAAAAATGAACACTTATTCCGTGCTTGAACCTTCTCGTTATGAAAGCCTATGCAGCACCCTGATTGATAATTTAGTGAGTTATTGCCAAAGCCTTCCTGAGTCTGCTAATAATTATTATGCACAACCCGGTGGGCTGGTGGATCACGCTTTAAATAGGACTGAGGCTGCTTTAGGCTTATTTCAAGAGTTCATGGTAGTAGAACAAGATGCGGTCTCTGAAGAGCAGAAATTATGGCAATACGCGCTTTATTCGGCGGCACTCTTACAAGGAATTGGTAAATTATTTATTGATTACCGGGTTAATTTATTCGATATCAATGGCCAGTTATTGAAACAATGGAATCCCTTGCTAGAAAGTTTAGTTAATATTGGGACTTATTATAACTATGAATTTCAAAAAGACAGCGATGCGGATTTCCGCCGTCGTTTAAACCTTTTGCTTGCTAAGGCCCTGATGCCGCCGAGCGGTTTTAGTTGGATCGCCTCGAACCAACAAGTTTTAGCCGTTTGGTTAGCCCTGTTGAATGAAGATCAACGTTCTGCAGGCACTTTAGGCGCCATTTTAAATAGGGCGGAATCGGTCGCCATCCAACGTTATTTAGCCGAGCTTTTAGCCAAATCCAATTTAAGCCGTAGTGGGGGGCCTTTCGGGCGAGCAGGAACCTTCTCTGGTGGGGTGCCAGAATCTTTAGCTGAAAAAGAACAAGCGATTGGTGCTGAGTTTATTCAATGGATGATCCAATCCTTGGAAAAAGGCTTGATTATGATTAATAAAGCACCATTATGGATGGTTCCCGGTGGTTTTATTATGTGTGCTGAAATGTTCCAATTGTTTGTACGCGAGCATCCGGAATATAAAAATTGGCAAGCCATTCAGAAAGCCTTCGCTTCCCTAGGTTTGCATCGCCGGGCTCCGGATGGTTCCTTACTTAGCCGTTTTGAACAAACTCAAAACCAACAGATGTTAAGCGGTATTGTCTTTTCAAAATATGCCGTTGCTTTACCTGATTCAGTAAGTGTATACCATCTTAATACCGGCAAAACCGAGACGATGTCGGCTATCGAACTTATTCACCATGCGCAAGAAAACAATCATTTTATCCAGCGTAATAACGTTAGTGTCGCACCCTTACAGAAATTATCTGCCTCCGGTTGGAGTCCCATCGTGCCAGAAACAGCCTCACTAGCTCCAGGGGTAAAAAACGGTGGCTGATTATGCTATTGGCGACATCCAAGGTTGTTACGATCCCTTGTTGCGCTTACTTGATTACCTCCAGTTTAATGAGCGTGAGGATCGCTTATGGTTTGTGGGGGATTTAGTCAATCGTGGGCCACAATCCTTAGCGGTATTACGTTTTATTAAACAGTTAAGCTTAACTCCCCGCATCACCCTGGGGAATCATGATTTGCATTTACTGGGTTCTTTATTTGGGGGGCGGCCGTGGAAGGGGCATGATGACACCATCCAAGAGATTATTCAGGCTGATGATGGTGAAGAGTTAGGCCATTGGTTAAGAGCGCAATCGATTATCTATTATGACGAGAAGCTTGGGTATGTAATGTGCCATGCCGGTATTGCCCCAATTTGGGATTTAAACCAAGCACTTTGTTTCGGGGCAGAATTAGAGCGAGTACTTGCGGGTGATGACTATGCCCATTTTTTAAGGCAAATGTATGGTAATCTCCCTAATCATTGGTCTGCCGACTTGCAAGGTATAGATAGGCTGCGGCTGATTACCAACTATTTTACCCGTATGCGTTTTTGTGATCAGGAAGGTAATTTGGATTTAAGTTATAAAGGCGATATTAGCAAGGCGCCAAGTTCTTTATTTCCTTGGTTTTTAGTCCCTAAACGCAAAGAGCTAGCCCCCGATATTCTCTTTGGCCACTGGGCTGCTTTAATGGGGAATTGTCCGCATCCCCGTATTCATGCGCTTGATACGGGCTGTTTATGGGGAGGGCAATTAACTGCCTTACGTTTACAAGATAAACGGCGTTTTTCGGTTGCGGGAGTTCTGAATTAATGGTGTTGGCTGATGTAGTGCATAAAGTTTTATATTCACTTCTGCTGGTCTTAGGGTTGGTTTATTTTATGGATTCTTGGGCTGCGGATAATCATTCACTTTATAAGTGGGTGGCTGAACCCGCTAGTGAAGCCCTGCAAGTGGAGGAGGCCGGTGTTCGTTTGCGTCAAGCCATGGCTAATCCCGAATTTATGCTTGATAACTGGGTTGAATTACCTACTTCGCCTGCCGCACGGAAAAAAAAGATCTATAAATTAAGCTTGCGGGAGGCGATTTTATTGGCTTTGCGTTATAACCCGAATATTCAAAATGCCGAGTTAGACCGTATCGTTCAGCATTACCAATTGCGGCTTGCCAATAATGAGTTTGAATTGCAATATGCCCTAGGTGCTTCCGGCACAATCCAAAAGAGTACCTATAATGGCGTAGGCAGTGATACCAGCCGCTCAATTATAGCTAGCCCTGAGTTAAATTTAAAAACTAAATTAGGAACTCAAGCGAGCGTCTCTATAGATAATAATGTAGGGATGAATAATAATTTAAACCCAGTGCTTAATTTAACCTTAACCCAGCCCTTATTACGAGGTTTTGGGCACTCTGCTAATGAGGCTGCACTTTTAGATGCCCAAGATAATGAGTGGCTTAATAAATTAAATCTGCAGCAATCGGTAGTCGATCAGATTACCCAGGTAATTACTGCTTATCGCAGTTTAATTTTAAGTGCTAATAATTTACAAAATCAGCGCTTGCAGTTAAAAGAATCCCAAAAGTCTTACGAAATTAATGAGAAAAGGATTAAAGCGGGACAATTAGAACCTACCGGAAATATTCAGCAATCCTATCAAATTGAATCACTAAGTTTGATGTTAGAGCAGGGTGAAAATGAGTTTAGTATGGCATCCCAGGATTTATTGCAAAGCATTGGCTTGGATCCCGAGATGCATTTATCAGTGCCTAGTGATGTAAGCTTAAATAAAATCACCGTTCCTAACTTGCAAGAATCCATCGAGATCGCCTTAAATCATAATGTCCAATATTTAGCGCAGAAAATGGCCTTAAGAGCAGATGAGCGTGCATATAAACTAGCTAAAAACCAACAATTATGGCAATTAGATGTTTCGGGAACCGTACAAAGTGGTACGGTCAATGACGTTACAGGTATTAATAATGGTATCCGCGGAATTTATAATGGCAATAATACCACAGAAGCTGCCCGGCTTACTTTAACGGTACCTCTTCATGATCTAAATCGTCGCAGCCAATTAATCAATGCAAAAATACGGTTAGAAAAAGATAGAATTAACTTGATTGCCGCCAAACGCGCTTTAATTACCAACGTAACCAATACCATTCATACAATGGCAAGTCTGGCTAAACGTTATGAATTAGCCCAAAAACAAGTGCACTTAGCTGAGCAGTCTTATACTTTGGAAAAGAAGAAACTTCAAGCAGGTATTTCAACCTCATTAGATGTCAATAATACCCAAAATCAACTACTCCAAGCACAGTCAGGTTTAATTGGGGCTAAGATTGCTTATCTTAATCAATTATCAACATTACAACGAATATTAGGGACTACTTTAGATTATTGGGATATTAAACTTAGGTATGGTGGATGAATCATTTCTTTAAAAAATTAGCGCTAATGCTATTAATAGTGAATTTGGTAGCCTGCGGCGAAGAGAAAAAACAAGAGGCGGCTAAAAGCGAAGTCAGAACCTACACCGTCACGGCTAAACCCCTCCATAAAGTGCTGCATTTTACGGGTACAGTGCAACCTATTCGCGAAAATAGCATTGTAAGCCCGATGGAAGCAGTAGTGGATACCATGAATTTCCACTATGGGCAACGGGTTAAAAAAGGCGAGGTCGTGTTAACCCTTAATTCGAATGAATTACAGAAGCAATATAACGATACCTTAACGGATTACTTAAAAGCTAAAGATAATTATTCAATTATCCAAGCCAAATTTAGGGGTACTAAGGAGTTATGGCAGGCAGGCTTGCTGGCTAAAAACAATTACCTAAGTGAAAAGTCAGGAGTAGATACAGCGCGGGTTACCCTGATGCAAGCATCGCGCAAGCTTACCGAGTTACTCGAAAAAATGGATGACAATAACGACGCGGTGCATTTATCGAATTTAAGTCTTGCCGATTTCGATAAAATCAAAAAGGTTTTGACTGCGAACCATAATTTGATTCACCTCAAAGCGACCGGTGATGGGGTCATGCTCTATCCCCCTAAATCGGGTGAAGATAAAACTACCCGTATCAATGTAGGCTCTGCGGTAAAAGCAGGACAGGTAATCGCGTTGATTGGCGATTTACAGGGAATCAGCGTTGAAATTGATGTGCCTGAAGTGGATATCGATAAAATTCATCCTGGGATGAAGGCTACTATCAGTGGGGTGGCTTTTGGTAAACACCAGCTCAATGGTTCCTTAGTACTGGTCAATGCCCAAGCTTCCAATAGCAGTTCGGGTGGTCTACCTTCTTTTACTGCCTTAGTGGAGGTCAGGAAGCTCAATAAAGAACAGCAAGCTTGGATTAAGGTGGGTATGAGTGCGGCTATTGAATTAAAGGTTGATAGCGAAAAACAGTTGTTAATCCCTATTGCTGCCGTAAAACGTGAGCAGGGAAATAGCGTGGTGCGGTTAAAAACGCCTCAAGGCCGAGTTGAGAAACGTATCGTCACTACGGGACCTGCGCAAGCTGATACCGTAGTGATTGAAACTGGTTTAAAGGAAGGGGATGTAGTGGTATATGACTAACTCACTGATTCAAATCAATAATTTAGTCAAGTCCTATCATTTAGAAGGAATAAGCACGACCGTATTAAAAGAAGTATCACTCAGTGTACATGCAGGCGATCTTTTAGCCATTGTGGGGGCTTCCGGTTCTGGGAAGTCTACCCTCATGAATATTATTGGTTTATTAGATAAAGCGGACTCCGGTACTTATTTGCTTAAGCAAAAAAATGTGGCTTCGTTGAGCGATGATGATTCCGCACTCTTAAGAAATCAGCATATTGGTTTTGTTTTTCAGCAATTTAATTTATTACCTCGATTTACGGCAATGCAAAACGTTGCCTTGCCTTTAACCTACCGGGGCCTACCTGCTGGTGAAATTAAAGAGCGGGTTTTAGATGCTCTTTTTCGAGTAGGTATGCAAAAACATGCTCGCCATCGCCCAACACAACTATCCGGAGGGCAACAACAACGGGTGGCTATTGCCCGTGCTTTAGTAACGGAGCCCGAAGTCATTTTAGCGGATGAGCCCACAGGTGCTTTGGATTCTAAGACCGGCACGGAGGTCATGAATTTATTTTTGAATTTAAATGCAGAAGGGCGCACCATTATTATGGTGACCCATGATGAGCATATTGCAGAACAATGTAAACGAAGGATTACTCTGGTTGATGGTTTGGTGGTTGCGGAGTCGGGCCAATGAATTTTATCAACCATTGCCAGCAAGCCTTAGTTAATTTAACTTCGTCCAAATTACGCTCTTTTCTTGCCGTTCTAGGTATTTTAGTGGGGACGGCAGCTGTGGTTGCCTTAATTAGCTGTGGGCAATTGGCAACAGCTAAGGCTTTAGAGCAATTTAAATCTTTAGGAACAGATCTTTTAGCCGTGTCGGTATATCAAAAAGAGGCAGGTAAGGCGCATTCTGATGAGGATTCTCTAACTGTGGATCAATGGCAGCAGGTAGCCGAGCGTATCCCTTATATCGTCAATATCGCTCCCTACAGTACCGCATATCAGCCTATTAGCTTCCAAGGGAAAACTTTACAAGGAGCTATTATTGGTGCTGATGAGCATCTAGCAGACATTGTGCATGTTCAGTTAGCGCAGGGATATTTTGTTTCCTTTTTAGAGTCTTTTGAGCATTATTGCGTAATTGGCTATGGTTTAGCGCAACAAATTAAGCAAATGACCTTAGACGATCCAATCGGTAAACAAATTCGCATAGGGCAAGCCTTATACACCATTATTGGGGTGGCTGAACAATGGCGAGAAAATGGTTTTTTTAATGAGGATTTAAACCAGGCAGCAGTGATACCCCTAGGGGGAATGCGCCTGGTTAGTAAAGAGGCAAAAATTAATAATGCCGTATTATTATTAAAGCCTGATAGCCCAATTGATGACGTCATTGAAGACATTAAACAAATTATTCATTCTATTAATCCTAAGCTTAGCGTTTTTCCCCGCAGTGCTAAACAAATAATTGCCAGTATGGAAAGTCAGGGTCGGATTTTTACTTTGCTCTTAGCAGTAATTGGGGGCATCTCCCTTTTAGTAGGTGGAATTGGGGTAATGAATGTGATGTTGGTGTCGGTTAGTGAGCGAAAAAAGGAAATTGGCATTAGAAAAGCAGTGGGGGCGAAAAATAGTGAGATCCAGGCTTTATTTTTAGTGGAGTCGGTCATTTTATCTTTATTAGGCGGTATTTTGGGCGTTGCCTTAGGGTTAATTTTTACTCGCATAGTAGCCTATTTTAGCAGCTGGACTTTTTCGATTTATTTATTACCTCCTATTGCAGGCTTCTTGGTGTCAGCGGCAACCGGGATTTTCTTTGGCTTTTATCCGGCGCGACGTGCTGCCAAACTTGAGCCTATGGCTTCTTTGCGTAGTGAATAGCTTAAACGCTGGTATTTAGCCTCTTCAGCGAAAAGACTTATAAATAACATTCTACCCATTACTATGCAAAATGCTTGGTGTGGTAAAAACTACACCTATTTAATGTTATTCAAGGGGAGTTATATTTTTTATACCCCTTTATTTTTTTTTATTATAGAATAAATTTATTTTGTTCAAAAAAAGGACTTGTGTGATAGCTGCAGCCTATGCCGTAAATTTAATTAATAAACGATTAGTCATCGCTTGTTTCCATGACAATAATACGGTTAATGCCAAATACGCTATTCGAGCTCAGCAGCGGGATTTATCAACGCCAGCCGATCCGGTTATCTTTACTATTAAGGGAGATGAGCCAGGGGTTATTGAGTATCTGGCTGCAGGGAAAACTATAGATCAAGCAATTGTTTTACATCTGCTAGAGCAGATAAAAGTTGCTGTGGATGAAGAGGTATTAGCCGCAATCGAAGTAGTTGTTTTCTGTGGAGACGTAAATTTAACTAAAAATGATTGTTTAGCTCCCATTTTTTCCACTACGCTCATTCAAGACTCATTCCTAGTTAAACAGGTTTTTTTAATATTGCAATCGGGTGACTTAAACGTTGTTAAAGCGGCTCGAGAAAAATTTGGCGATCGCACAGATGATTTTATGAAGCCAATCCAACAACACCTATGGATTTATCCCAAGGGGATGAAAACGCAAATAGGATTAAACCAATACATCAATAGTGGATCAAACCATGCTAAGCAAAGTGGAGCTATCGACTTTGAAAGTATACCATCGCCAGCTGTAGTGAGTTCGGCCCCGTCAAACTTGAGCATCGAGCACATGAGCTCTCAAGCTTCAGCTTTATCAGCGAGTGGATTTACAGATGATGAGCAACTTAGCCATACCTTAGAAAGTCACCTCTTAGCTGGCTCAACTTTGCATCCTGATAAATCATGGAGGATGCCAATAAATCGATATAGTTTTCTGCCACCAGCTATGCCTGAAGCACCTGCTCATTTAAGCGTTGAACCAGAATTAGGAGTTAGCCCCCCTTTATCCTCACCGCGAGCGGCTGCTCTATTAGCAGCGGCGATGAAAGGCTATGAACCTGGGGCATCTAAAGATAATAGCCTTCGAGCAGACAGTTCAAACGAGAAAGATGAGCTGTCAGACCAGAATTTTCAACCATAAGCTCCCTTAGATGAGCGAGTGTTTTTATAGCCCCAATAACAGGAACAATTCCTCGAGAGGATTAGGTTTAACTTTTTGATAATAATCTTTTAAAAAGAATCTCATCACTACTTCTAGTCGACTACGGGTTAAAAACTTTAAACCGACTCTTTCAATAAAGCGATGGATGTATTACCGGCGCCTTTTGAAAAACTCTTTGAATGTGGCTATGCTTAGGTAATTAGGTATTATAACTATGAAAACACCACCGCAGTCTTTTTTTACTCTAAATGGTATTAAGACTTCCCAAGAAGCCTTAAGGGTTTGTGGCATGCAGCCTGAATTGGCAGCTCATTTAATGCTACAGTGCAATGCTTTAAAACAAACAATTATCCTGCGAGCAGGGATTCCTCCTGTTTATAACTCATGTTACGCACATAAACTTGTAGTTTGACTAAAAAGCATTAGAATTCCGCCCTTAATTTTAGGGAGGGAATTAAATGGATATGCTTGATCTTTATAGTGATTATTTGATTTT
>NZ_RZGQ01000108.1 GCF_003989735.1 Legionella sp. km772
TGGAAAATCAAATAATCACTATAAAGATCAAGCATATCCATTTAATTCCCTCCCTAAAATTAAGGGCGGAATTCTAATGCTTTTTAGTCAAACTACAAGTTTATGTGCGTAACATGAGTGATTAATGAAATATGGGGCACTGCAGAGAGCCCTCTACAGCAAACATTAACAAGCCTGAATAGTATTGAGCTAGCTGAACTTACGGAAAAAATACTCCTCTGTCCTCATTCTGTTACTTTCATTAAGCCCTTCCTCCTCACTCTTTCGGAGCACCTAATAAGCGGTCTTTGGAATAAACTGCCCTCTTTTCCCATGCCTAATAGAGTAGTATTTATGGAAGTGTTAGAAAATACATTAGCTACCCTCTTAAACAATGCCAAAAATACTGCAAACAATGATCAACAAAAAACGATGCAAGAACATGTTAAACAAAATCCTCCACTATCTTCCAGCGATAATTGTAATAATTTTTTTAAAAACCCAGAACAGAGGTCGCATAGATACCATGAAGAAAAAGCAGTACACTCTGAACCTAACCCCTTGGTAAAAAATAAATCTTAATAGATCTATCAAAGATAAATTGATTGGGAGGTTTAGCTTTTTATCGCTCTCCACAATGAGCTGGTGTCAAATTAAGCACAATTTTTTCAGGACTAAAAGGACTGTTTTGAACACTGATTGTTAAATTGACGCCTTTTATGGCGTCAATTGATGAGGATTAATATTAATGCTGAGCAACTAAAGGATTCTTTTGCACCCCATTTTGATCAGGGTAAGCTAAAATAATTACTTTGGTTCCCACTCGCATAAACTCTTCATTTAACCATTTTGCAGCACTGGGGAATACGCGTACACAACCATGGCTGGATGGATGCTCAGGTACTTCGTAGGCGGCATGAATGGTGAAACCTTGATAGAAGTACATACAATAAGGCATCTTTGCGCCACCTTTCGTATCTACAGGGTACTCACCCGAACGACACTCAGCGCCTCGTTTGTTGTAGACTTTAAAAGTACCCGTTATCGTTCTGCATGATTGGCTGGCATTTTCCTCACAAGCATCAACACCCGCAGAACCACCACCGGTCATTACCCGCACGCCTTCTTCATTATAAGCTGCCCAGGCAGATGCCTTAGGATCAAAAACAAACAAGCGCTCGCCGGTTGCTTTAATTTGCTCCGGGAAATAATTACGCCCTCTTTTATCCTTGGTATAATGAATGGTTCTGTGGACATAGCCCGCATCATCAGTAATTAAAGTAGACTCATCATACTCCACACATCCTGTCAAACTAAGTGACAGCAGCAGCACTAAGCCAAACAACTTTTTCATTTAAGGTTTCTCTCCAAAATATTCCTAATTAATCTTGCAAACGTCGGTATTTAATGCGCGATGGTTTATTCGCATCATCACCTAAACGACGTTTTCTATCTTCTTCATAATCACTATAATTACCTTCAAAATAGGTGATTTGAGAATCCCCTTCAAAGGCCATTAAATGAGTACAAATTCTATCTAAAAACCAACGATCATGCGAGATAACAATGGCACAGCCTGGGAAGTTAAGAATCGCTTCCTCTAAGGCCCTTAAGGTTTCTACGTCGAGATCATTACTTGGTTCGTCCAGTAATAAAACATTACAGCCACTTTTTAACAACTTGGCTAAATGAACCCGGTTACGCTCACCTCCAGAAAGTTGCGACATTTTCTTTTGCTGATCTGTACCTTTGAAATTGAACCGACCCACATAAGCACGCGATGGCATTTGGAAGCTGCCCACCTGCATAATATCATGACCATCAGAGATTTCTTGCCATACTGTTTTAGAGCCATCTAAATCATCACGCATCTGATCAACATATGCCAACTGTACCGTATCTCCAATACGGATAGTACCGCTATCCGGTTGCTCTTGACCAGTGATCATTTTTAAAAAGGTGGATTTACCAGCACCATTGGGGCCGATAATACCCATTACCCCACCTTTAGGTAATTTAAAGTTTAAATTATCGATTAAGATACGATCGCCAAAGGATTTACAAATATTTTCACCCTCTAAGACCAAATCACCTAAGCGTTCACCTGGTGGAATATAAATTTCATTGGTTTCACTGCGTTTTTGGAATTCTTTGGAATTCATTTCCTCAAAACGGGCTAAACGGGCTTTATTTTTCGCATGGCGTCCTTTTGGTGAAGTCCGCACCCATTCTAATTCTGCTTTAATGGTGCGCTGATGCGAGTCTTCTTGTTTCTTTTCCATTTCAAGGCGGGCTTCTTTTTGCTCTAACCAAGACGTATAATTCCCTTTATATGGATAGCCTTCCCCTCTATCTAATTCTAAAATCCACTCGGCCGCATTATCCAAGAAATATCTATCGTGGGTAATTGCCACTACGGTGCCAGGGAAGTCTTCTAAATAATGCTCTAACCAAGCCACACTCTCCGCATCCAAGTGGTTAGTCGGCTCATCGAGCAATAACATATCAGGACTTGATAATAATAAGCGGCATAAAGCGACTCGACGACGCTCGCCTCCAGATAACTTACCGACGATGGCATCCCAGTCGGGGAGTCTTAACGCGTCGGCTGCAATTTCTAAACGCCGATCCAGATCCCAACCACCACCAGTTTCAATTTCATTTTGTAACTCACCTTGTTCCGCAAGTAAGTTATTCATTTCATCGTCACTCATGGGTTCTGCAAAACGCATGCTAATTTCATCAAAGCGGGCTAATTTGTCTTTCATCTCTGCCACGCCTTCTTCAACCACTTGCCGCACGGTTTTTTCTAAATCTAATTCAGGTTCTTGGGCTAAATAGCCAATTTTAATGCCGGGTTGCGGTCTTGCTTCCCCGTCAAATTGTTTATCAACCCCGGCCATAATTCGTAACAAGGTTGACTTACCCGAACCATTTAAACCTAAGACCCCAATTTTTGCACCTGGGAAAAAACTCAAAGAAATGTCTTTTAAAATAAATCGCTGATTTTCAACCATTTTACTTACACGATTCATAGTAAAAATATACTGTGCCATAAAAACTCCACGTTATTACTCATCCCATAGCTTTACGTAACTCTAGCTTGGTCGATTTAAAATTCTTCCTGGCGGTAAACAACCAGGCTATAGTCCATCTGTTACCAATTTAAAATAACTTTTCCTGATTGTCCTGATGCCATAATTTGAAAAGCATGCTCATAGTCTTCTACGGGAAAATGATGGGTCATTACGGGTTTTATATCTAAACCACTTTGAATCATAGCGATCATTTTGTACCAGGTTTCAAACATTTCCCGCCCATAAATACCTTTGATTACTAAGCCTTTAAAAATGACTTGGTTCCAATCAATTGCCGTTTCTTGCGGCGGGATACCCAACATCGCCACATGACCACCATGATTCATCGCTTTCATCATATCGTTGAGCGCAAACGGGTTACCTGACATCTCTAACCCGACATCAAAACCCTCCGTCATTCCCAATTCCGTCATCACATCACTTAACTTATCGTATTTAACATTGACCGCACGGGTAACACCCATTTTTCTAGCTAGATCAAGACGGTAGTCATTAACATCGGTGATCACCACATGCCGTGCACCAATATGGCGGACAATAGCTGCAGCCATAATCCCTATTGGTCCTGCTCCAGTTATTAAAACATCTTCTCCAACTACATCAAAGGCTAAGGCACAATGGGTTGCATTGCCAAAAGGATCAAAAATAGACGCATGATCCCCAGAAATATTTTCTGGGATAACAATGACATTAGATGCAGGAAGCGCTAAAAACTCAGCAAAACAACCTGGACGATTAACACCTACCCCCAAGGTATTGCGGCATAAATGACGTTTACCAGCACGGCAATTCCGACAAAAACCACAAGTAATATGTCCTTCACCAGAAACACGCTGCCCTACCGATAAGCCTTTTACTTCTTTACCTACAGCAACAATCTCTCCATAAAATTCATGGCCTACGGTCATAGGTACAGGAATGGTTGCTTGTGCCCAATCATCCCAAGTATAAATATGAATATCGGTTCCACAAATGGCAGTTTTTTTAATTTTTATTAAAACATCATTCACCCCGTATTCAGGGACAGGTACTTCCTGCATCCAAATTCCCGGTTCTCTTTTTGCTTTAACTAATGATTTCATGGATACCTCAAAGATGTAAGCCATTTACTCCTTGGTTCATAAACCAAGGAGTGCAATGAAATTAAATAACAGAAAATTCTTTACCTACTTGTTCAAAAGCCTGAATTGCCTTGTCTAAATGAGGTAGTTCAAGTGCCGCTGACATTTGTGTACGAATACGCGCTAATCCTTTAGGAACTACAGGGTATGAAAAACCTACTACATAAATGCCTAATTCTAATAAACGCGCCGACATGCGTCCAGCTAAACTTGCATCTCCTAACATGACAGGAATAATGGGATGCTCGCCCGGAATTAATTTAAAGCCTAATTTCGACATACCCTCTCGGAAATAGTGGCTATTTCTTTTTAATTTATCAGCCAATTCATTACTTTGACTTAATTTATCTAAGACCATGCAGGATGTCTGGGCTATCACGGGCGCCAAGGTATTAGAAAATAAGTAAGGGCGTGAACGTTGACGCAACCACTCAATAATTACAGCATTGCCAGAGGTATAGCCTCCTGACGCCCCCCCTAAAGCTTTACCTAAGGTTCCAGTAATGATATCAATACGTTCCGTAACCCCAAAGTGCTCAGGTGTTCCACGACCAGTTTTACCCATAAAACCAACGGCATGGGAATCATCAACCATCACCATGGCGTCGTATTTATCTGCTAAGTCACAAATTGCTGGTAAATTAGCTAAAATACCATCCATTGAAAAAACCCCATCCGTAGCGATAAGGCGGAAACGAGCATTTTTAGCCGCAATCAATTGTTGCTCAAGATCCTTCATATCGTTATTAGCATAACGATAACGAGCCGCTTTACATAAACGTACACCATCGATAATACTGGCATGGTTTAGTGAATCACTGATGATTGCATCCTCTTCTCCCAGTAAGGTTTCGAATAAACCAGTGTTCGCATCAAAACATGAGGAGTAAAGAATCGTATCATCTTTACTTAAAAATTCGCTGATTTTGTTTTCCAAACGTTTATGTGGCGTTTGAGTACCACAAATGAACCGCACTGAGGCCATACCATAACCATACTCACCTAAGGCCTTTTGTCCTTCCTCAATAAATTCTTGATTATTGGCTAATCCTAAATAATTATTAGCGCAGAGATTAATCACTTCATGGGCATTGACTGTCACTTCAGCTTGCTGCTGACTAGAAATAATCCGTTCGGATTTAAAGAGACCTTCTTTTTTGAGACCATCCAATTCATTTTGTAGAAAATTAGTAAATCGCTCAAGCACAGTGCTCTCCTCAAAATAGGTATAAAGTCGTTAATAATAGCAAATTATAAACTGACTCTCCATGTTAAAAATGCACGCGCCTTAGAAAGGCTTTTAATAGAGTCCAAATTCTTGCTAAACTTGGCACAACGCTTTAACCTATCACGATAATTAACCGGTAACAGAAATGAATAATAATAGCGCACGTACAAATATGGTCAAACAACAACTTCGAACTAATGATGTTCTGGATGAATCCATTCTTGCTTTATATGATTTAGTTCCTCGCCATGAGTTTGTTCCTGAGCAATACGCTGCTTTTGCTTATTCTGATATGCAAATCCCGCTCAGACATGAGCAAAGAATGCTAACCCCCTTAGAAGAAGGCATGATTTTGCAAGCACTCGACCTTCGAGGCCATGAAACGGTTTTAGAAATAGGTACCGGGTCGGGATTTTTTACTGCTTTATTGAGCAAATTATGCAAAAAAGTAATCAGTGTTGATTATTATGCTGAATTTACCCACAATGCTGCTGCAAAATTAAAAGCCCATCATTGTGATAATGTCGAATTAATCACTGGAGATGCATCGCGAGGCTGGTTAGAAAAGGCACCCTATGATGTAGTGGTTTTTACCGGTGCTGTTGAGCAATTGACCCAAACCCATAAATTACAAATTTTACCGGGTGGAAAATTATTTTCTATAACCGGAAAATCGCCTATAATGCAGGCGCGTCTTTATTCTTTAGATCATGAAGGTATTTGGACAGAATCCTTTCTGTTCGAAACAGATATTCCAAACTTGATTGATCACCTAAAACCAAAAGAATTCGTTTTCTAGGGATCGTTTTAATGAAAAAAGCACTGTTTTTCTGTGTCTTAGCAGGTATTAACACACAGATTTTTGCAACTGATCTAATGGATATTTACAAGCAAGCTTTAGAGAATGATACTCAATTTAAAGCGGCCTATGACAACTACATGTCCAGCACAGAAGCAGTGCCACAAGCGCGTGCCGCTTTATTCCCGCAAGTGGGAATTAATACTTTAGTTGGACGTAATCTACAAGATGTTAAAGCAGGCGGCCAAAGTGCTAAACTTGCTTATGGTAGCAACCAATGGCAGGTCACTGCATCCCAAGCTATTTTTAATTACCAAGCTTGGGCGGCGATCAATAAAGCAAAGGCCTCTGTAAAAGCCGCACAAGCTACCTTTAATGACGCAGCGCAAAATTTAATTTTAAGAACAGCCAAAGCATATTTTGACGTTTTGTTTGCCAAAGATACCTTAGATTTCGCCGAAGCCAAAAAAAGAGCTAATAAGCGGCAATATGATCAGGCCACTCAACGCTTCAATGTTGGTCTTGATGCGATTACCTCAGTTTATGAAGCAAAGGCGGCCTATGATCAATCGGTTGCCACCGTTATTTCTGCCCGTAATAACCAAATAAACCAAAGTGAAAATTTAAGAAAATTAACTAATCATGTCTACGAGGCCCTAGCCCCTTTAAAAGACAGTAAAATACCCCTCATTAAACCAGAACCAGCTGATGTTAATGAATGGATAGATGCTGGCTTGAAACAAAATTACAATTTACTTACTGCGAAGTACTCTTTAGAAGCTTCAAAAGAAAGTATGAAGTCAATTTCTGCAGGAAACTGGCCCGTATTTTCTATTCAAAGTAATGCGACACAAACTCATAACCAAGTAGACGCCGGTTCATTTTTTGCCCCCTCAAGACAAACCCAAGCAGGTGTGGCTTTAGCCATGAATTTCCCCATTTTCCAAGGGGGCTTAGTGCAATCACAAACCCGTCAAGCTCAATATAATTTCCGGTCCAGTAGTGAACAATTAGAGCAAGCCTACCGCGATGTAGTGGTGAACAGCCGCATTGCATTTAATACTATTAATGATGGGATTAGTAAGGTAAAAGCCGATCGGCAAACGATCATTTCACAAAGAAATTCATTGGAAAGTACGGAGGCTCAATTTGAAGTAGGAACCCGTACGATGGTGGATGTAGTTAATGCCCAGCAGAGGCTTTTTGAAGCCCAAGAGCAATTAGCCAACGATCAGTACAACTTGATTTATTCTATTTTAACTTTAAAATACCTCGCTGGCACTTTAAACGTTAATGATTTAGAGCAAGTAAATTCATGGCTAGCAACTACACGGGTTAATGGATTTCCCAATGAAAGTAATTTAGCCTCCAAATAACTTAGGTTTTTTATATGTCGTCCAATCCTTCAGCAGTTGAAAAAAAATTACTTCATTATACTGGCAAAGCCATCGCTGATTTTAATATGATCCAGCGCCATGATAAAGTCATGGTCTGCTTATCAGGCGGTAAAGACTCATTTACCATGCTCACCATCTTAGATATGCTTCGCCGTCGTTCCGGAAATAAATTCGAAATTTTTGCTTTCACCTTAGATCAGGCTCAACCGGGTTGGGATGATTCTGCGTTGAAACAATGGTTGAATGATCGTTCTATTCCTCATGAAATACTAACCCGTGACACCTATAGTATTGTTAAAGAAAAGGTGCCTGAAGGCAAAACCTACTGCTCACTGTGCTCACGTTTACGCCGTGGTATTATCTATCGCTATGCCGAGGAGAAAGGCTTTAATAAAATAGCTTTAGGTCACCATCGTGATGATCTCATTCGTACTCTAATGATGTCTATGCTATATAATGGCGTTATGAAATCTATGCCGCCTAAGTTATTAAGCGATAATAAAAAGCATATCGTCATTCGCCCCTTAAGCTATGTTCAAGAAAAAGACATTATCACTTATGCTACCCAGCAAGCCTTCCCTATTATTCCCTGTAATTTGTGTGGCTCGCAAGAAAATTTAATGCGCAAGAAAGTAGCTAAACTTATTGATCAACTTGCTTTAGAAAACCCTAAAGTTCCTAGCAATATGTTACATGCCTTGCAAGGTATTAAACCAAGCCAATTAATGGATCAATCCATGTGGGATTTTAAAAATCTAGAAAAACAGTTAATCAATGCGAATGCCAATGAAGCGGAGGAGCTATTTTCGGCTGAAGAATTAGCTTGTGAAGAAGAATTTATGTAATATATTTCTGGTAGGTTTCCCCTCAGCGGCAATCTACCTTCATCTACTTAATTAATGATTGTATTTTTTAGTAAGATAAACTAATTTAAAAATTCGCTAACACAAAGAGACAATCATGAAATTTGGCTATACCATTATTTATGTGGACGATGTCCGCGCTTCTCTTAATTTTTTTGAGCAAGCTTTTGGTTTAAAAATACGCTTTTACCACGATTCAGGGTACGGCGAATTAGAGACAGGAAATACAACACTTGCTTTTGCCTCTCATGCTTTAGGGGCAAATAACCTCCCTGAAGGGTATATAGCAACCAATGAGTCAGTCAAACCTTTAGGCATTGAAATTGTTTTAATCACCGATTCGGTTCCTCACGCACACCAGCAAGCAGTTATGGCCGGAGGCATATCTTTACAAGACCCAGTAGATAAACCCTGGGGACAAACTGTATCCTATATTCGTTGTCCTGACGGTACTTTGGTTGAGTTATGCTCGCCTGTTTCGAATTAATTTTGAAGCTAGACGAATAGCAAATACCTCCAGGCTCAATCTCCTTTAATTATTTAAGTTACACTTAAGGTTGCCGTTTCATTCAAGCTACTTTTATCTAAAGCAATCAAGGTCTTCAAAATGGCCTGGGGGAAATAATAAGCGGGAGATGCCGGTGATAGTGCGCACTCTCCTGCATGAGACAGCGCCATAGCCTTAAGTACCAATTCATAAAAACTTTTATCATCACTGTCTGTAGTGGCTCTAATACCTTGAATATAAGGCAATTCGCCACACGAGCTGATGTGAAGCGAGTCATTATCAAGTAGAATGAAATGCCGGCGGCGTAATACTTCCATAGAGCGAAATAAACTATGCAAGCGATAAGCTTTTGCTAAAGTACGGGTTGCCTCCATGCTATAGCCTAATTTTTCACTGTCATGTTGCGGGTTTAAGAATAGAGAGCCTTTAAATTTCACAGCATCTTCACTATGCAAGTCACACAGTCGACTAATAACTTCTAAGATGGGTGGTAACCATAAACCGGCAGTGAAAATAATAATGTCATCCTGCTGAGCATAAATTTTTTCAATCATAGTCTTAAGCAGTTCGGGATTAAGCACAAAAAAATAAAATCCACCAATTTTTATCCCTGCTGATAAATCATGGCTAGGGTGGATATGTTTATATTTTTTAATACTTTCGTAGGTAGCACCATGCAAGTCGAATTCTTGTTCAGTAAGCGCTACGTAAACAGTTTCATCAAGGTCGAGCAATAAGGTAGTTTTATGAGAAATATCTTTGGCGCCCATGCTTCATTGTTTTTAAAATTTTTTCTAAAATTAACAGATATTAAGAAAAATAGCTCGATTCAAAGAAAATCTTTGAATCGAGTTTAGATTAACGCTCAGGGCCACCTCATGAAAAAAATCTAGCTTAAATCGGTAAATAATGAGAGGCTAGCTTCATTTAAATGGATATAGGAATGAAGCTGGAAGAAGGATTTTTAGATTTTTTTATTTCACTTG
>NZ_RZGQ01000109.1 GCF_003989735.1 Legionella sp. km772
AAAATCAAATAATCACTATAAAGATCAAGCATATCCATTTAATTCCCTCCCTAAAATTAAGGGCGGAATTCTAATGCTTTTTAGTCAAACTACAAGTTTATGTGCGTAACATGAGTTAATATTTTAAACGCACTCCCCAAAGATCAAGATTTCATAGATGTCGAATATTGTCTAGCTCGTGCTGTACTTAGTGACTCAGAAGAAGTTATTTTGCAACTTGAGAAAATCAAATCTTCAATTGATGTCACAAAGCTCACTGGTTATGTAAAGACACTTACCACAGAAAGTAGTTCGGAGCGCTTACGGTTACTAAATTATATTCAAGCAATGACTTTTAATCTCAATTCTTTTGATGAACCTGCACTCGCATGGGAAGAACAACTTCATTCTGATAAAGCAAAGCCTGACATAGCAATACATACAAAACTATTTGGTCATTTATTTTCTTTAGACGGTATAATTCCTGTTAATAGCAAACTAGTCGACCTCTCAGGTAGCTCATCTTATAATACAGTACCTTTTATGGTTCATTTGATGAATGCTTATTTCTCTGATTGCGAAAAAAATAACACTCATTCAGAGCATCTAGAGTCTATCCTCCAAGTAAGAAATTTAACAATTAAAGCGATGCGTCTTTATTTTCTTACATCCTCACTTAATTACTATCCGAAACATAGTACCCGCAATCAGGATGTATTAAACGCGGCTTTAGAGGACGGCCAAGGCGCTGGAGTAGAGCTAATTACAGGTTGGCCTGGCCATGCAGTAAACCTTATTATACAAAAAGACAATCTTTATCGTAATAACGGTGGAGGTTGCAGCACTGATCAGGCCATTGAGCATTATAAAATCACTAAACCTGAGAGCCTAACGACAGCGTTAATCGCGCCTATATTGAAAAATGACCATAGAGAGTCAAATAAAAAATACATTCAACAAGAATTGCATGGGTTATTAGGGCTGAATTATATTAGCCCTATCCCCGGCGCATTTCAGCGCGTAGGAAACTGTAGTTTTCATAGTTTACTTCTTGCTTTAAAAGTTAAATATCGCTTGTTCGTTGCAGACGAAGAAGCTGCTGATGCCTTATTTCTTGATACCATGAAGTTTTTCGAAAGATTCTATTTGAACGAATTTATTACTTGGTATGCTGATCATCCCATTGTTCCTCAATTATTAACGCGATTAATCGTTCAAAAATTAATGCCCGAAAATGAACTCAAACTAGCTCAAGCATTATTAGATAAATATTTTAACTCGGAGAAGGAGCAAAGTGTTTTACGTACAGAGTTGATGATTAAACGTTTTCTGCTAGTTGCTGAAGGTAAGGCTACTGATGAATTTGATCAGCAATTATTATCTTTAAATATTAGCCTTAACGCATTGAATATGCGTGAACAAATACTGAGCCGTATTCTTGAGGATCAAATAACTATAGATGATTTAAAAGTTATAAGCACTTGGTCTGCTGAAGAGCAATGTATACAGGGCTATCCCTTATTACATTTCGCTGTAATCAATAACAATGCAGCTCTCGCGGTTGCATTAATAAAGCAATTTCCTGGTTCGGTTAATCAGACTAATTGGTATGACCGAGAGGCTCTTTGTTTGGTTAAATCCGTTGAAATGATTGAACTATTAGTAGGGAGCGGGGCAGTATTAACTAGAACGCGCTATGATAATGCTCTCGATTATGCCATCTTGGCTAACAATGTTGATTTAGTAAGCGCATTGCTCAAGCATGGAGTAAAACCAAGCGAATACAGTGCCTACTATGCGGCTGCAAAAGATCCCCGCATTTTAAAGTTATTAATTAAATACCATCCTAAAGCCCTTGAACAAAATACTCATGATTATAGTGTAGGTATTCATGCTGCGGCTCGAAGTGGGCACAGTGAAAATATCCGCACGCTGGTCTATTATGGTGGATTAAGCACAGCGGCCAGTAATGTTAACGGTCTGATGCCTTTGCACCTTGCTTTGGTGAGGGGCCATGATGAAGCAGCAAAATTATTGTTGGAATATCCAGGAACCTTATTTAACTCACCGCACAGAGGAGATTCCATGGCATCAATGACTAGAAATACAGACTTGCAAAAAAAAATTGAAGCTTCTGAGCTTGAACGAAAATCAGATCTAGCTGCATTCGTTCGATTTAAGGAAAGTAGGCCTGGTCTCGTAGAGGAAGATATTGATTATCTCATGCTGGCCATATCTACTAATAGTCTACCTATCATTCGCGGTTGTTTAATAACTTACCCCAAGATTAGTGTTGTGACAAATAGCGGGCTTTATTCCCATACCCCATTAACTAAGGCAATTCATAATTTAGTAGGTAAAACAGGAAAAAATTATGAAGATGCTTTGAAGATTGTAGATATACTATTAAAAACACCGGGAATTAATATTAATGCTTGTATGTTGTCAACAGAACCGATGATTTTTATGGCTACTTCTATTGGTAATGTGGATGTTTTAAAATTATTTCTAGCAGATCCAGACTTGGATCTTAATCAGCAGGATAATGTTGGATACACCGCTTTACATGATGCGGTAGAACGTGGTCATTGGGAGTGTGTAAGTCTCTTATTAACGGATGAACGTCTTGATAGTACCATCCGGACTAATAGGAATAAAACTGCCGCAGAGCTAGAATGCAGTAGATATAGTCCGGATAATTGCCTTGATAAAGTACGTCAACACCAAAATGCTTTAGAAACAAAGAGAGTTTCTGAAATTACGAGTTTAGCTCCCCATTAGCTGAATTATCTAACTCCTACAGCTTATCGCCTATCTAATCACTTAAGAAGAAATCCTGGGGGAAATCCTCCAGGCAACTGTAAAGCTCGGTTCCATGGCATCGAGGAATAACTGGTATCCGGAAAAATAATAAACTAAAGCTGCAACCATGGATGAAATTGCATTTAGCAGTTGATGCTAAAATGGGAGAAGATGTGGCCAATAAGCTGAGGACTACTGATAGTATGCCAGGTAAAGATTGAATTCATATTGGTTCAGTGCTTTGAATTATTATAGGGGTTTTATGCTAAATAGAGTCATACCTATGATGTTATCTATGAGCATTTTTCACGGCAAGTGGGTGCGGTTGTTTTATAGTGAAGCAATCTAAAATAGATTCCATAAGAGGCCCGTTAGAAGCTAATAGTGAAATAGTCCGTTTAGGTGAGGCGCGATAAGTAGAGTTTATAGGTAACCCTTTATAAGGGTTCATTACATTGGCTAATACGCGAGAATGCAGCGCTTAGCCGTATGAGGGTAGCGTAAGTGGGATATAACCACATTACGCTACGCCATTAATTTCTATACAGAACTCACCCACTTCATACCAAAATAAACACCATCTAAAGAGTAATTAGCAGTTTCTAAATTGTTAAAGTTATAATTAATTCGTGCAAGAGGACTGAAATAGTTAACCCACATATAACCAGCATCGGCAATAATATGGTTTTCATTTAAAGCAAAATCGTATTGTAAACCTAATTTTAAATCGACCTCAGGAACCACTTGGGTACGATTTGCATAAATTACAAAAGGATTAGGATCAATTAAATTGCCTCTGGTACTATTTGTTTTACTAGAACCAACTAAAACCCCGGTTCCTACTTTAGCATAAGCGTCAAAATTTGGAATTAAATCATAGGCCATGTCTAAACCTAGACGTGGACCGAAACCAGAAAACTGCATATCTTCAATATCATAGTCCGTTGGAAATGAAAAAGCAGTTCCAGTATTAGTCATACTAGTGGCAATTCTTGCATATTGTGCTCCACCATAAAAACGCAGGGTTTTTAATACATTTACGTTAACAAGCTGACCTAATTGAATATTTACCGCATCCCAGTTAGGCTTAATAATACTCATAGTTGTATCATAGCTTCTCTGTGCGAAAGGGACTCCAAAGATATAATTTGCTGTATTAGTAGTTGTAGGACTAATTAAATGAAACCAGTCTACGCTAAAATCATTACCCGTGTTGAAATAGTAAGAAGCGCCAATTTCAAATCCCCAACTCCAATTAGGATCATTGTGCACATAATCCGTTGCTGAAAAACTAATTGGACTGACAAAACCTGAATAGCCTAGAGCACCGCTGTAACTAGATTGCAAATATAATGCATTTGCATGGACACCCCAAGCAGTCTGTGCACAAGGAAGCGTAACATTCCCTGGAGAACATATAGGCCCCATAGTTCCTGCGGAAGCAAAGCCACTTCCCACCAGGGTAATTACAAGTGTCAATTTTGAAAGACGCATATCATTTTCCTTAATTTTGAATATTTATTACTAATTAATAAAATTAGGTTACCTAATTACTTAAAAGCAGCTTCTAGAAATCAAAAAGTGGCAATCTATTCTTTAATCTATTATTTCTGCCCGTATGATCTTATTTGAACAACAACGAATAGTTCATTTCTTTCAGCACAGCAGAATGTAGTAAATTTTCCCCATTTCAGGGTAACTTATTAAGCTTGTTCTAATGCTAAGCTAATGGTATCTAATTTAAATTCTTTTGGGTAGTGCTTTTGTTTGATCGTCGGGAATAGGGATAGAATGGATGGAAGGCATTGATTAAATTAATAAAATTTATCTACTTAACCTCGTAGAGTAAAGAGGTTATTGATGCTCTCCCGAAACCTTTTCTTAGTAGGCTTCGAGAGAATATTTCTACTTATAGGTGCTCGTCTTATTGCCCTAAACCTGATAAAAAGCTTTTGGTAAAATCATAAGGTGCTTGAGTAATACCTGAGCAATCAGGGTTAGCTCCTTGGTTACAATTTCCGGTTTTATTTTGATTTCTATCAATATCGGCAGACCAGAAGCCAATTCCCGCCATTCCTTTTTGTTTTACAAATTGACCTATGTGCAGGGCATCTTCGGGATATAAAATACTTTGGTCGTAATCCACACCAATTTTTGGAGTAACCCTAATCATGGACCAAATTTCGATAGGTGATTTTTCTGGGAAAATGGCTTGTAATTGTTGGAAGCCTTTTTGGGCACTTGCACTCACACTATCAGAAATAGGCCCCGTTAGTTTTTGTGCATACCAAGCCATGGTCATCATATTGTATTCGCTGATATTCACGCCAAGATCTTTGGCTTGCTGGATTAAAGCTAGTGCTTGCGGTGGGAAACCATCAATATTAGCAGGTAGGGTTAGACTAACCTTGGCTTTACTGTTTTGGGTTTGCAAATCTTTCAATGCTTTAAAGCGATTAGTATTTGCAGCAGTATCTCCTAAGGCCCCTCCTTCAATATCAAAATCGATAAATGCCAAATTATAGATATCGAATGCTGATTGATAGACTTGTACCAATTCTGCTTGCGTACATTTACTCTCAATGGATAAGCCATTTTCACCCCCGAAAGACAGGGCAACGGCACCATTTTTCGATTGTAAGTATTGGACTTCTTTTTGATAATATTTATCCTTTAATGCAAGAGTAGGTTGACCACCCCAAGCAGGGTAACAATGTCCAGTATCCCAGGCATTTTGCGTGATAAAAGCTAAAACATAGGAATAATGTTTCGAATTATCTGCAATTTCCTGAAGGTTAGAACTCACTGGCGTAGTGGACCAATTCATATTAAAAGTAACATCTTTAAAGGGCATCAACATAGCCGTTTTCACTTCACTATACCCAATACTTACCGTAGTACCTTCAGCTAAAGTATAGGGGTTACTTAAGGCTGGGGCGTAAGATTTGCCCTGAAGAGTCAATAAGCTTGAACTTAGATTATAAGTGCCTGCTTGTACGGTAACGGGATGACTACCATTAGCTAAGTTATTGAACGTATAAGTTTTATTGGCGCTAACTAAACTTACAGTCACTGTGCTGCTGGCTTGTGGTAGTCCCTTAATGTCTAAATTCACGTTTATTGTGGGAATTGCGGTGGCTTGGAACTGTAGATTAACTTGAGTAGCCTTACTCGCAGTAGCAGTAAAATTTAAAGCTTTAGTTTCCGGGATGTTCGAGCTATAAACGTTATCGCCATAAGTAAAATCAGGTACCCATAATTGATAAGTTTGTTTATCAACCACTGGAATTTGTTTACTGGTTCCCCACGCTAAAGCAATAACTTGTACTGAGCCATTGTTAGATAAATAAGCCGATGGAGCAGGGGCATTAGCGACAGGTTGGGCGGGTGTGGTGATGGTTAAGCTGGCATTTTTTATAGCTGGTCCATAACTTAATAGGGCAGTTCCATTGGGACTCGTACTAGTCAGTGTTATTTGCACATCTTGACCGCTAGGATATGAGCCTGCTTGATTAGTATGGATGGTATAAGTACCTAAAGGTAAAGAGGCAATAGTTTTACTGCTACTCCATGCCAGGGAAACCTGCATTGGGTTACTAAGCGGGCCGCTCAACGTTGCACTTGCCGCAGAGCCTGCATCTGTACCAGGGCTTTGCGGGCTTTGAATGGTAATACTGCCATTAGTTACTGGTATTGGTGTATTGGTATATACCTTGACACTGCTAGCAATAGCCGTATTATTAGCCGCACTAGGTATGCCGAATTGCAAGGTAATACTCTTATTCGGTGGTAAATTGGTTTGAACCCAATTGTCGGTTCCAAAACTCAAGCCAATGTTTGTTTTGTAAACCGATCCACTTGCTATTGAATCTACTTTAATGGTTGGCCAACTTAAAGGAGCATAACTCCCATAAACATCAGTAACTGCTGTTGGTAAATTGACTTCAATAGAACTACCCCGGAAATCAATATCGCTTGTTCCCGTATTGGTTAATTTTATCGATACATTCGTCCAGTATTGATTACCGCTACTTTGCACCTCTGCTTTAATTGACGGATTAGGCTGGGGTGCTGTGGCGGCATGACTTAAACTGGCTTGTAACAGCAGCCAGGCCATAGGTATGGCTATTATTTTTTTAAAAGACATAAGAAACTCACTTAAGAAGTGGTCCCCAGCACAATCCATTTTGAGTTAGTTCAAAGCCGGAAGGTAAAATTTGATCCCTGTCAAACCACTAGCTATTTAAGACTAACCACAGTATAGATTGAACTAATTGAGCTACAAAATATCAATATGTAAAAAAATTGCAAATAAAATACTTTCTAGCCGTTCATTTTATTCAATAAATGAAAAAGGCTTTGAGAGAATCACTGGGTTGTATTTAATTTTAAGAACGATCTAAAGAAAATCGTAACTCCTCGTGTTATCCCGAGCGTAGCGAGGGATCTCCCTGCAGTGGCACAATCTCTAACATAACGATCGATATAAATCGTCCCACTCAGGATTCAATGAATTAATCAGATCCTGCTTCTTTTTTCGTGACCAGCTCTGCTATTCGTGTAGCTTGCTGTTGTACGATCTTTTCCAGTTCAGCACTCTTTGCCAAAAGCGTTGTGTTAATTTGTTCTTGATCTTTTATGCACCCATTTGATCATAACCGCTTAATTTTTCAACTATTTTTTATAATATTTCAGTATTTGGCACTACAGGGAGATCCCTTGCTGCGCTCGGGAGACGAGGGGAGTTACAGAAAATCATGCTTAGGAAATGAAGTAGGACAAATTGTCCTACTTCATTAGATGGCTTAGTTGCGACCTTGGAGTCGTAATTTTAGTAAGCTTGCAATAGCATTTTTCTTTTCTACAGGAAGGCCGGGTGTTTGAATTAAATTTTCGCAGTAAGCAGTGAAGGCTTGAATTCGCTCCTCATTGCTTTGTTCACCACTGTTGGTATTTGTAGCGTTAAAATCTTGATCTAATTCATTAGTGAGGGCTTCAAGTTCTTCTTGCTGGGGTTGAGTTGTTAGAGCGTTATTAGTTTGTGCTAAAGCCCTAAGTGCTTTGGGGGCCTCACTTGCTAATTGGGTATTGTAAGTTGCAGCTGTTTTAAAGTTATTATCGTCACGATGCTCTTTTTGCCAATCCTCAATTTCTCCTTGCACCGCTAGCACTGTCATTAACACTCTAGGATCAATATTCTTCTGCTCTAACAACCTTTGGTCTGTTACGTGGATTGTCCAATCATTTTTGAAACGAAAGAACGGACGTGACATGATAGCCATTTCTTTATTTGTAGCTGGGTCATAAATATAAAATTTAGTGCCCCAGAAATTCATTTCAGCACGAGCAAGCTTAGTCGATAAATCACGAGCATAAACTTCAAAAGTAGGGAAGAAGGTAAAGATCTTTTCTTCAACACTTCCTACTATCGCGCCATTGGGATCATAAAGGTCAAGATGAGCCCCAAAAGAGAAAAATCGTGCTTTGGCACTTAGTGTGTTTACATTATTGGGATCATAAAAATCATAGGTGAGTAGCAAACTAAAAAAACGGCGGTATAAAGTGCCTAATTTATGAGTCTTTGTTTCAATATCATAACTTTTTGTCAGACTAATCCAATGTTCGCGTATCGAGATTTCATCAGGAAAAGAAGAGTTTAGTTGAGCACTATTTCCATTTACGGCAAGAAAGAAAAAAAGCAAGCTGATTACTATTCTTTTCATAAGATTCCTTAATTAAATATTTGGGTTGATTACACGCTCAATCAATATTCCATGACAGAGCGCTGATATTATAAATGAGGAGCCTTAAGAAAAAATTAATTAGAAAATACCGCTGGAAATTTATAGCAATGTATTACAATTGGGCTATGAGGCTATCCTTGGTTCACTGAGCAAAACCTAAGTATTTTAATCAATAAAGAAAAAGCATTACTCCGCTCTACCTCTTTGCAGAGCAAATTTTGCATCTTTTTTCATCTATGATACTGTTAATACAAGAAAAATATATGATGATAAATAATGCTTTTCTGATGCTTCTTATTTAATAGGCTCAATTTTTAGCCATGCTCCCTACATGAACACTTTGATGGTAGTTATATCTGTGCTTTAGGCGTAAATTACAACAAGGTATTACCATGCTTAAAAATTTTGATAGTTATAGCATTTTAAAATCAGCCCCTGATTTATATCTTATCCTGGACCCTTCCCTTACTATCATTGAAGCAAGCGATGCCTACTTAAAGGCCACGATGGTAAAAAGAGAAGCGATTGTTGGACATAAACTATTTGAAATTTTTCCTGATAATCCAAACGATCCTCAAGCTACAGGCACTAGAAATTTAAATCGCTCCATTCAAAAAGTGTTAAAAACGAAACAACCGCATGAAATGCGGGATCAAAAATATGATATTCGTCGTCCCCTTTCTGAAGGTGGCGGATTTGAAGAGCGTTACTGGCGCCCTTTAAACACACCTGCTTTAGATGAACAGAATAATGTCAAATATATTATTCATCGTGTAGAGGATGTGACCGAACTGTATCGTTTAAAAAACTTAGAAATTGAGACTGCTCAACGCCTGCAATTATTGATAGAAAATATCAAAGATTACGGTATTATTATGCTCGATAGTAATGAGAATATCATTACTTGGAACACCGGGGCTGAATATATTATAGGCTATAAGGAAAAAGACGTAATCGGCAAGCCTATCGCTACTGTTTTTCCCTCCGTCTCTTATAACAATGAATTTCAAATTGCCCGACAAGAAGGCCGTTATGAAGGAGAAGACTGGCGGCAGCGAAAAAATGGCTCCAGATTTTGGGCTAATGTTATTGTAACCCCCCTATATGACATTAGAAATCACCTGATTGGTTATGGGAAGGTGATAAGTGATTTGACCGTCAGAAAAGAAATTGAGACCGCAAAAGATGAATTTATTTCAGTAGTAAATCATGAGCTTAGAACCCCGCTTACCTCGATTAGTGGAGTTAGCTAGGTCCGGGGATCTGGAACAAAATTCAGGAAAAATAAGAGCTATTCCCGGTTTGTTAGTTCATTCACCTTACTCTCAGAATGGCTTATCCACAAGTCCATAGGCCAGGAGAG
>NZ_RZGQ01000011.1 GCF_003989735.1 Legionella sp. km772
AAACTCATTTAAATCACTTTGCTATTAAGTACAAATTGATTCTTAGAGCGAACCAGATTGCTTGGCAGGAGCTTAAAAATATGGCAGCTTAAAATTGACCGTGCGTAACATGAGTTATTAAAGCATCATATAAGGTTTTCGCATGTGAGTACTTCGCTGGATGCTCTACTTCAACGCGTTTCACCATTTTTTCAACTTCAATAAGATGCCTTTCAAAAGTACCCAAATCATGCTTATGGTGTGCAACATGTTTTTTGAAATCAATTGCTGCCTCTACTTTATTAAAAGCTAATTGTTCATGCTTAGTCGCAGCATCTATACGCTCCTCAGTTTGACGCCGAGCCTCCTGTAAAGAGGGAGGGAGCTCGCCTAAATCCCTTATTGCCTTATTAACAATATCGTTTAGTTGATGTTTTAATTGTCGAGCCTCTCTATGCAGCTCCTGAACATTAGTAGCATTGCCGCTGAATTGGATGGGAAAAGTTTTAATTTGTGCCTCATATCCTGCAATAAGCCGTTTAATGAGGCCTTCTGCCATGTTATTAATTTGCTCTGTTTTAGCCTGTCGAGCAGCGACCACTTCGGCCTTATCGTTGATCGAAGCATACTCTGGTTTGAGTGCTAACTTATTAAGTGCGGCTAATAAAAATTCTTTACGGGCATTTATTTCTGTTTTCGTACCGGCATCCCTAAAATGAACATGCAGAACTTCTATATCTTTTACATAATGAGCAATTCGTTCTTTTGAGCTCAAAACTTGCGGTTTTACATTCACGTCAAGAAACTCATAAAGTTTCGCCATCTCAGCTGAGATAGGAACTCCTTTACGCAGGGGAGCTTTAGCTTGCTCAAGAGCTTT
This sequence comes from Legionella sp. km772, assembly GCF_003989735.1. GTDB lineage: Bacteria > Pseudomonadota > Gammaproteobacteria > Legionellales > Legionellaceae > Legionella. The sequence continues at coordinate 860 of NZ_RZGQ01000011.1, forward strand.
TAATAAATCGTCATCCTTCAATAGATGAATTTCTTGAACTTTGGCAGCTAATTTCATCACGCGCTCAGGGGTAAGCTCTTTAAATAATTTCTCTTTTTCTTTTATGTTAAGTAGGCCATCACCGTAAGGATCTTCATATTGATCTTTAAAGCGCTCAAAAGCTTTCAATAGTTCCACTGGCCCTTTTTTGTTCGCTTTATGTAGCGAAGCTGAAACTTCTTCTTGGATATGTTGCACAAACTGAGGTTTTTCAGCGTTAATTCGCTCCGCAATTGCCCGATCAATAGCTTGCGATTTTTCAATAAATGCCTGGGTTATTTCTGTGGGATCAGCGGTCATACCTAAAGTACGTTTAGCTTCTACATATTTAGGCTCATTAAGCATAGCCCTTAAACGGCTCGCTGATTCCTCCATTTCTCTTGCTGTACCGGTTGTATTTGGAATAAATTTTTGTACATCATCAATATGTTTTGCGATCACAGCTCTTGCTTCTTGTTGGTTGCAATTAATTAAATGTCTATTGTATTCCCTATTAATTACCTCTAACTTTGCCATATAGGCATGATAAACCTCTGGTGGATCGGATAATAAATTAAGTGTTTGTTTTGCATTTTGATATTCAAATGCACTGAGGATAGTCGCAGCCTGAGTACGTAAATAACTAGCAGTGCGATTAATAGCTACCCGATTATTAACATCAGAAAAAACTACAGGCATTGCATTCATTTGCGCAGCGATCCTGTCAATAACTGCTTGGGCTGCAACTCTTGCCTGTAGCTCATTTTCACCAGTTAACCAACTAGCTAAATGGGCAGGACCATTACGGGAGACTTCATTTTTAAACCCAGCAGAGGAGCCCGGTTGAAAAGCATCCATTTGCTGTTGCGCAATTTCGGTTAAATATTTGGCCAGAGCAGGATTAGTGCTATTTAATCTATATAAACCTTCAAAGAGCACCTTCGGATTAGCACAAAGACTCCGGGTAAAATAATCATTAATAAATACGCTATCGATAGCAGCAGGATTTATTGCTGCCACCTTAGTAAGTAAATCGCTCTTAATCGCATTAGTCGTTGTTAAAAAATAATCGAGCATTTTTGAGTTTTGAATTGAAACAGGCAGTACCTGACAAGCCTGGGCAATATTAAAAATATGGGCACTAAGGAAATTTTTAAAATGCAAATTTTTTACTTCACTTAGACTACCGGTTAGGTAGCAGTTCATCAACTCTCGCTCAATTTGGTCTTTAACTGCAGAGTGGCTATAACCTAAGGCCGTAATTTCTTTAACTGCGTTATCAAAAAATACTTTTATAAAAGTAGGTGATGATAATTGCGCTTGCATGACTAAATTATTGGATGATCTAGCATGGACTCCAAAACTATATAAGGCTCCGGCGGTTGTTTGTATAGGCAAAGATGCTAGTAAGCTTGGATCAGGATGAGCTAATAACTGACCGACTAAGGCTTGAATAAAATGGGAGGGATTGCCCTTATAGTAATGGATATTATTACAAACAAAAGCACGTTGATTTGGATCAGCGAGCAGCTTTTCTAGAATAGGGAAAAGCTCTGGGTTGGTTTTATGTAAATTACCGATAAATTGCACATCGCTTACATCCAATGGTCTATGGGGTGGTTGTAATAACTCACCATCAATAAGGCATTCATTAAATGTCTATTGGTATGAGCACGTTTTCCTAATTCTACATCGCATTGGCATAAGAGATTAGTCACCAGAGCATGCGTTGGTGTCATACTAAAATGACTGAACCAAGCTGACCGCCTTTTTAATTCAGCGATCGTGAATTTTTCAATTTTAGTTGGCGAATTATCCCAGGGGTTAACTAAATGAAACTCATACTCTCCTGGAATGCTGGGATGTGGGGTTATTTTATCGACTCTTAATGCATGGGCGCTATGTATTCTTCCAAAGGCATCTGGTTGACCATAATTCATCTCAATGTAAACTGGAGAATTGGGATTAATTTGTTTGAGGTGGATAAGCTTTTGTATGTTACTGTTAAAATTGTTCGATCTAGAAACCATGTCATGATCACCAAATAGCTTGTCTGTATGCATACCCATTAGGGTAGCAACAAAACCAGGTGCGGTGTCTAAATAGCGCTCGCCACGTCCCATATGATTGTGGGCTAAAATACTTTCCCCAATTCCGGCCACTCGAGGGGGTTTTACGTAATAATAGGTACTTAAACGTTCTAAAAGTTTTACTGCCAAACAATTGCTGCTCGATACCCCTCGTTTGGGTACTCTGCTATCACTATCAATTCGATCCACCTCAGCTTTAGGTATTATCCATTCATCAAAATTAGGATCGCGCTTGTCTAAAATATATCGGGAGCCAATAACAGCAGGATCTAGATGGGAAGAATGCCGATTACGGGGAATTTTTATTCCAATTGAACCATCAGGATACTCAATAAAACGTTGTCTCGCTAAATCTCTTCCCCCCTCCACCACATTTAAAGCAAGATCTAAACTCGTTAATAGATAGCAGCTACCGACTTCACCTTGAATTATTTCAGCCCTAACACCGTTTGGTGGAAATAATGGGGTTCTTGGCATAATATTTTCCAATAACAAAGATCATATTTTAAACATATAGTTCAATATTATTAGAGATCAAGTTTAAGAAACCATAGAAAATAAATCTAGGCAAGGCATTTAAACCTTGCCTAGTGGCTTTAAGCTCCTAACCCATATTATCGGAGGAGCTGCTGAAATAGGCTTACCGCAATTGTAGACAGGCTTCTCTTACCCCAAAACTACAGTAATTTAGACCCCTACCAACGTAAGGCATCCAGCCCTAAACGCTCGTTAAGTTGGTAAAGATATAAGCTAGGCACCTCATTATAAAGACTTCCTAGATGCAAAGCAGTGCCCCAATTACCATCAAAGTTTTTAGGACTTGGTTTTCCTAAAACGCCAACAGCCCAATTATTTGAGCCAGGAGGAGTTTGGTTATGAAAACTATTAGTAATAGAGTTCCATATGACACCATAGCCAATAGTCCAGCCATGCCCTGATCCCATGTTTCCTCTATTCATAAATTCAACCCGACCATTAGGAAGCACCGCATTATCTACTAAAAGCCCGGCGCTCCAGCGCATATGGGGCTGTATGCTGCCTCTATTTCCACTGATCTGAGTCATATTAAGAATTACATTAGGCCCCTCCACGGTAGATCCTGACATTACAAAAAAATAATTACCTCCATTGCTTGTGGGTAACTGCGGACTCGACATGGATGCATTCCGAATAAGTACTTGAGAGCCCGATAAGTTAAAATCCGCTGCAGAACCATCCGTACTTGGCTGCAACTGAGAGCGTGCAATTGAAAGATTGTTTAACGTAATTCGTTGGCATCTTTTATTACAGCTCACTGCTCCGCCACCAAAATCCGTCATTTGGATATTCTCCATCCATGCATCGACGACATTATTCATAGAAGCAAAGCTCCACAGAGGAGAGGAAATAGGTACGTTAAGAAAAGCACCTTGAGCCTGAATATTCTCAAGGCCTACTTGCGAAATACGATTATTGGTGGTGTATTTACTTATAAATGCTCCCCCCAAGGATTGTGTGTACAAAGCATCAATAGGTTGTGGTAAGGCCGCATCCAAGGTAATTTGAGTTGAAGAGTTCACATTTTTTATTACCCGGTCAATAGAAATCTTACTTCCTGGCGTTAACCATACTTGAGGCGCTCCATCACGTACTAGCTTATCCATACCCATCGAAGCAATCCACTCAGCAGTCACTGGAATTTGAATACTGATTGAATCTCCTGATTTTAAACCGCTTGTACTATCAAGATTAATTACCTCTGCGCCCAAAGGCACATAGCTATCGCTAATCGTGTATTTTTTAGTCTCTAATCGGTCAGCAGTTTTCGCACCAATTTGGAACAATACCTTAGGCTCTCCTTGGGCTACAAAAACAGTAGCTCCATTAGGATCTCCTTGCAGTACAATACCGCTGGTATTAATATTTATGGTGCTAGCTATATTCCACGTGCCTGCACTTAATAAAATAGAACCCCCATTCCTAAAACCATTAACAAGCGGTTGTTTAGCCTGTTCATCAATAGCTTGTTGGATTATTAATCCAGCATCAACAGTAGGATCCTTCGGAGCTGTTAGGGTAATTACGGGGAACACAATGGGGCGTGCAACCCCTCCTCCCATATAGCCTGCAGTTGAGAAATCCATGATCTTACCGCCATTTTCCACCATGCCGTACTCTATTTTTTGGGTGGAGGGTTTACATGAACCAGATCCACGGCTTCATTTTGACTGTAGATAACATAACTTATAGGACGGGTGGAAAAGAAATTCGTACCATCTAGCAACTGTGCTGATGCCTGACTATACGGAAGGTGGAAGCCTGAACGATCACTATTTTGAAAAGCTTCAATCCAAATACCTGAAGCCAACTTCAAAGAATTAAATCCTAAAGGAATAGTGCTTGAGGCCCCACTTTGTTCATAATCACAGCTCATAGAACCGGTATAGTTTTTATTATAATATAAACAGGCTTTACGTATTAATTTAATTGAGCCGAGTGTTAAGCCTGATAGGGGTAAGGTTGTCGCAGCGGATGATGAGGCCAGTAGTGTACTACTTCCTAAAAAATTGGCCTGGCTGTAAATAACTGCATCCACAAAAGCAGGTAGCGTCATTGCATCGGCAGTGGCATAGGGAGTAGGAATCGTTGCCATAGCATCCGATTTGAGACAAAGTTTTTTACTGTCCTTAACTATACAACCAGTCTGGATAGCTGAGGTTTTAACTTGAAAGGCTGCTGATAACTTAGCGATAGCATCATGAATGGTCATGTCTAGCAAGGTTTCACTACTATTTTTTTTTACTGTTTTAAGCGCTTCAAAAGCACTACCTGTAGAGGTTGAGCATATAGCATTGCCCACTGTCAGCCCACAAACAATGCCATACATGGCACGGGTCAATTTCTCCATTTATCGCTCTCCGTATAATTAAATTTATTATGCTCGCATATTTACTACCTACTCCTGATTTAAATCCACTTAAGACACTAATTTATCTTTTAAACATTTTCATCTACATCCATACAATCAGTATAGTAGAGATTAGAATAACAAGTATTATTTGAATGATTTGATTGAAATTTGAGAGAGGTAGTATACCTCTCTCATTAATTTAGATGGATACTAGTTCTGGAGAACGTAACTGAGGAGGAGGAATAGCACATCCAGTCATTGATAGTTCTTCCGGACTAAATAAACTAGGATATAAACCGGATTTGGGGTGGACTACAACTGTTTCTTGTTTGCGCAGCTGCTCGTAATACCTACAGTCAAATTTTAGATCACCAATAGTTGCTTCGGTGATATCCCCTCTGCGTAATGCCCGCGCTGTTTGTAACAAGGCTTGTGTATCCTTATTCTTTTTGTTTCCAAAATGACGGTTTAAAAAAGAAGGTAAAGCCTCTTCGCTGTGTAATACACGATTTATTTCAATCCGTATTGCTGCTAAAGCGCATCTCACTTTAACTGGATCAATTTGCTTTTCAACTAGAGCATCCTCTTCATCTTCACTTACCGCAAAGCGTAAGGGTTCGGACGGGTCAATAGCTCGTTTATTCGATCTTTTTTCAACAAAATCATAAATTGAATTCATGGTAAAAGCACCGAGACCTGCACCTACACTTGCCACACAAATGCCGGCAGCGATAAGCATACCAACAGGACTAATATTAAAGGCTAGAGCAACTAGTACAATAGGCTCAGCAGCAAAGAGTAAGGTAAGCGTCGTTGCTAGTGAACTAAAAGTCAAAGCTGTTGATGACATTAAGACTGCGCGCATCCAACCTTCGTTATACCAAAGTCGCTCTGCACTGTTAATAAATTGGTGAAATAAGTAATACCAGGCGGTTAATGCAGCGGCAGCGGCCGAAAAAACCAAACCAGTAATGATCATTGCTGCCCATAATGCCGTGGAATGGGTGGATTTATTTGATTTATTTATAAGAGTGGGTCTGTGCAGGAGGGAGGAGTTGGGATTTAAATTTTCGTTTAATTCTACCCAGTTGAAGAGCTTTGGATCTGAACAGTTGTATATATATTGTGGGGAAGTGTTGATTAGATAATTATAAGGAGATCTCGGCGGGTTAAAGCTACGTTGTTTATCTGGCGAGAGCCCAGCAAACAACGGCAAGGCATAAAAGATGGTATGAAAGGCCGTATATACCTTCTCTTTTTCCCCACGGGGTAAATGATTCAAGCTTCCTTGAGGAGATTCGACAGCATATTGGGTTGCTAAAAACAACTCTCTATATACTGCCTCTACATTACTACTACCAAATCGTTTGGTGCATTCCTTGTAATGGTTTAATAAATTCCCGTAAAACAACTTCAGATTATTATCTGTAAACTTGCTAGTACGATTTGGCATTTATTACTCCTACATCTTTAGTGCCTCTCTATTTGGGCATGGTTAATTAAACTATTTACATATAAGTCATAGTCCATCATCCCATAGCTCGCTTCGATTTGCTGAATCAAGCTATCTTTTTGCTCCTTATCCAGCGCACCTAATGTTCCATCATTAATGTGCTTAAGTCTTACCACAACATAATCACCGTTCTCTAAAGTGACTCCATCACGGCTTTCAGGTCGTAAAAGATTAAAGGCTAAATCATTAACTAAATTATTGGATTTTTCACCATCTCTAGAGGCCTTTTCTACAGAACTCCACTTTAGTTGATGGGCAGCAATTAAATCGCGTTGTTTTTGATCTTCGACGGGATTTAATAAATTCTTGCCAATTTCTTTTGCTTTAATCTCTGCAGCATTTTTTAGCAAAAGAGTTTTTATTTGTTCTTGGACCATGGTTAAGGGGAGTTCTTTAGTAGCAATATGATCCTTTACACGCAAGACCACCACCGAATCATTGTCTAATTGAATCGGCTCGCTGTTATTTCCTAACTCCATTACATCATGACTGAAAGCGGTGTTAACTAACTGCTTATTTTTACTCAGATCTTCCGTTCCACCTGCTCTAGAAAAAGGAAGTGAGTGTTGAATTTTTAAATTTAAGGCTTCGGCTACTGGCGCTAAGGAATCAGGAGTTTGATAGCTTAAATCAGTAAGCTGTTCTAAGGCTTGGGCATATTGAGCCTGCACCATATCTGCAGCTAATTGCTCTTCAATGGTGGACTTAACTTCAGTTAAATTTTTAGTAGTAACAGGCTTGTAATCAATTAATTTAAAAATTTCAAAGCCATGCTTTGTTTCAAGGGGTGTTGAAATTTGACCTGCTTGAGTTAGTGGAGATAATAACTTACTGTATTCACTTTGGCCTGCAACAATCCAAGGAAGAATACCTTGTTCAGGTAAGGATAATTTATCATCAGACAGGGAGAGTAATTGCTTAAAATCCTGAGGATTTTTTTGCAATTGAGCATAAGCGCTATCTGCTTTCTTTTTGATTTCCTCCTTTTCATCAAGCGAAGCACCTTCAGGAACTGCAAATAAAATATGAGCAACTTTCCATTGGGCGGGAGTTAAATAATTACTTTGGTTCTCGTTATAATAGCGACTGATATCATCTTCAGAGATTTTTATTTTGGAGCGGAGGTCGCGCATCGATAAGGTCACATAATCTACACTGACCTGTTCCGGAGACATGAACTCTTTTTGGTGTTCTTTATAATATTTGTTTATATCGTCTGCAGAAATAGTAATTTGCTTCTCTAAGCTTGCAAGCGGGATAGTCAGATAATCATAATCGCGGGTCTGCATATATAATCGAACGAAACGTTTAATCTCTGAAGGTAAGGCAAATGAACTTCCCATGAAAGCAAAACGTTGTTGATTGAGTAACATCCCTTGGCGCACTTCGTTCTGGAAGCTTTCCGGGGTAAATAAGGCTGCATTTAAGGCTTGTTGATAACGTTCACTCGAAAAATGGCCGTCTTCCTGAAATTGAGCAATTTTCACTATCGCAGCATTGGCCTGCTCAGGCCCAACTTCAAAGCCATTACGACGAGCTGATTGAACGGTTACTTCATTCGTAACCATCTGATCTAACACTTGGTTTTGTAAGTTCTTTTCATCAGCCGCAGTCAATTGTGCAAGATCTTCTTGAGCGCGAGCACGACGATAATTCACCTCAAAGGCTTGATTGGTTAAGGGTTGACCATTAATCACGACTTTGGCGTTAGAAGTTTGGTGACTTTGTAAATAATAATCCACACCAAAAAGAGTAAAGGTTATAGCAATCAATACTATTACTAGCCAAGCTACAACACCTTGTATGCGTTCGTTTAACTTCTGTAACATGTTACATGATCCATTTTTGTTAAGTGCCTTGAGTGCGAGCGTATTCTAACGTAATAACGTCTCCCACTCAAGGACAGTCTATTTATCAATTTTTATGGTAAAAAATAAGAACACAATAACAATTTAACCCTGTTAACTCGCAACCTAATGAGCATTTATCCCATCAAATTTAACGGCATCATACATCAGATAACTTAAGTAATTATTAAGTCGATAAACTAGAGTAATAAAAATTATAGTGCCTACATTTATAGTGAAAGTCTCATAGCCTTAGTTTGGGATAGATATCCATCCCCAGACTTATCTTTTCAAAAAACTCTAAAGTTATATAAAAAAGGGGCGATATATTATTAAGTTTTAAATAAGATGGTGAATTATGGATGTTTCAAGCATTGCCAGTGCAGTAAGTGCAACGTCACCTGGTTCATTAGCCCAGCAAGCAGGAGTGGCCATTTTAAAAAAAGCTCTTGATTCAGAAGCGAGCGCTAGTTTACAGTTGATTAATTCAATTAAAACCCCCACAGCGAGTAATCTTCCTTCTAATTTGGGGCAGAATATTAATGTTGCTGTATAATGGAATCAATCTGTGCAGCGCTACCTAAGCTCAGCTTGAAACTAGTAAAATCATTATCCTTATAGATTGCTTAAGCTTGAGCAAATTGCTTAGCAATGCCCCATCATCACAGAAAAAGATTATTCCATCCGGACGCAGTTTCATTCACTCGTATGATTACAATTGCAGCTGATGAGTAAAAAAAACGCACCTTGCGGTGCGTTAATCGTGGCGGAGTGGACGGGGCTCGAACCCGCGACCCCCGGCGTGACAGGCCGGTATTCTAACCAACTGAACTACCACTCCATTTTTGGTGGGTGCTGTAGGGATCGAACCTACGACCCTCGCCTTGTAAGGGCGATGCTCTCCCAGCTGAGCTAAGCACCCGAAAAACTTAAGCTTCTTGTACAGCTTCTTTTAAATTCTTACCTGCTTTGAATTTAGCTACTCTTGATGCTTTAATTTGTATCACTTTACCAGTCTGTGGATTTCTTCCAGTTCTAGCTGAGCGATTACCTGTAGAGAAAGAGCCAAACCCAGGTATTACAACTTGATCACCTTTTTTTAGGGCATCTGTAACAGTAGCCATAAAAGTCTCAAGAACTCTGCTTGCGTCTGCTTTTGTTAAACCAGCGCCGCTTGCCATAGCATCAACTAATTCACTCTTATTCATCTTTTCCCCTTTACTGTTAATCATCCTTATCCAGAGCTGATTTAAACAGATTGAACTGCTCCAGTCAAGTGTCTTCACATCCTTGCTGCTGCCCGCCTGTAGCGGGTCAACGAGAAGGAATATACCCGTTCTTAATGGGTATGTAAATCATTATTTTTAATTTTTTTTGCTTTTTTATCAACTATAACAGCATCTTGTGTATTTTCTGAACTTTCTATCCAAGGGCTACGCTGTAAAGCAAGCTCTAACACTTGTTCTATAGTCTTCACTGGATGAATTTTCAGTTTGCGCAAGACATTATCCGGTATTTCCTCTAAATCTTTCACATTCTCATCTGGAATAATTACATGCTTAATTCCACCACGATGAGCTGCCAAAAGTTTTTCTTTTAATCCACCTATGGGTAAGACTTGGCCTCGTAAGGTAATTTCACCGGTCATTGCCACATCAGCTTTTACAGGGATTTGGGTAACAATAGACATCAAGACTGTACACATTCCAATACCAGCACTAGGTCCATCTTTAGGAGTAGCCCCTTCAGGAACATGCACATGGAAATCATGCGTATCATAAAAATCAGCACTTAATCCTAATTTATCAGCTCTACTCCGAACCACAGTCATCGCAGCATGAATTGATTCTTGCATCACCTCACCGAGTTGCCCAGTATGGGTGACTTTACCTTTACCTGGCATTATTGAAGCTTCAATGGTTAATAATTCACCACCAACACTGGTCCAAGCCAGGCCTGTTACTTGGCCAATTTGATCAAATTGCTCCGCAAGCCCATATCTAAATTTTTTCACTCCGAGATATTTTTCAAGATTACTCACTGTCACATTCATCTTTTTAATTTTTTTATTCGAAAGAATTTCTTTAACGACTTTCCTACAAATATTCGCTATATCGCGCTCTAAATTACGTACCCCTGCTTCACGGGTATAATGCCGTATAATATCGCGCACTGCAGCTTCACTTATGGTGATCTCTTGATTCGTTAGTCCATTGAGTACTACTTGTTTCGGAATTAAATATTTCTCAGTAATGCTTACTTTTTCATCCTCTGTATATCCTGCTAAACGGATAACTTCCATTCTATCTAATAAAGGCGCAGGAATTTCCAATGAATTTGCTGTAGCAATAAACATTACATCGCTTAAATCATAATCAACCTCTAAATAATGATCGCTAAACGTATGATTTTGTTCTGGATCTAGAACTTCAAGCAAAGCAGATGCTGGATCCCCTCGAAAATCCATAGCCATCTTATCTACTTCATCAAGCATAATTAAAGGGTTTTTTACTCCAGCTTTGCAAAGTTTTTGGATGATTTTACCTGGCATCGATCCAATGTAAGTTCTTCGGTGGCCTCTAATCTCAGCTTCATCACGTACACCGCCCAAAGCGATACGGATAAAAGTACGTCCTGTTGCATTAGCAATAGATTGACCTAAAGAGGTTTTACCTACCCCTGGAGGACCTACTAAGCATAAAATAGGGCCTTTCAAACGTTTAACTCGTTGTTGTACTGCTAAATACTCAATAATGCGCTCTTTAACCTGTTCTAAACCATGGTGTTCTTTATCTAATAATTTTTCTGCTTTGAGTAAATCGAATTGAATTTTATTACGTTTTTTCCATGGTACTAAAAGCATCCAATCTAAATAATTACGAATGACAGTGGCTTCAGCGGACATTGGCGACATCATTTTTAGTTTATGCAGCTCAGCCAGTGCTTTTTCTTTAGCTTCTTTTGGCATTCCGGCTTTATTAATAGAGCTTTCTAATTGATCTATTTCACTACCCTCTTCGCCAAGCTCGCCTAATTCTTTTTGGATAGCCTTCATTTGTTCATTTAAATAATATTCACGTTGGCTTTTTTCCATCTGCCGTTTAACCCGGCCGCGAACCCTTTTTTCTACGTGTAATAGATCAATTTCACCCTCTATAGCGGCCATTAGTCGCTCTAAACGGGTACCAACATCTACAGTTTCTAACAGATCCTGCTTATCATCTACTTTAAGCGTCAGATGTGCTGCAATGGTATCAGCTAATCGGCCAGGTTCTTCGATTCCCGCTAAAGGGGATAAAACTTCTGGAGGAATTTTTTTATTTAATTTGATGTATTGTTCAAATTGAGACATCAAAGAGCGCATTAAAATGCCTACTTCCTGATCTTTTAATGTTTCATTAGCATCCGCTATTGCTTCTAGGGTTGCTTCTAAATAGCCTTTGTCTTGGTGATATTCTTTCACCCTAGCACGCTGCTCACCTTCCACTAGAACTTTTACTGTACCATCGGGAAGTTTTAATAGTTGCAAAACGCTCGATAAAGTTCCAACTTCATAAATATCTTCTGGCGAGGGATCATCATTAGCTGATTTGCGCTGAGCTACCAGGAAGATTTGCTTGTTATCAAGCATTGCGGCTTCCAGTGCTTTAATGGACTTACCTCGGCCAACAAACAAGGGGATAACCATATGTGGGTATACTACTACGTCTCTTAGTGGTAAAACGGGTAAATGAGACATTGCCCCTGCTTCATGCGATACAATTTCATTTTCAATAGACATAATGACCCTTATTCAATAAAACTTAGTTATAGATCTTATATTACTAGGAGTATACAGATATTAATACCACTGAACAATTCGTTAAAAATAAGCTAAGTGATTGATTATTATCATTTAGCCAAATGTCCTTCAAAAAGATAACCTTATTTTAGACTATTAAAGTGCTCACTGCCTGTATAATCGTGAATAAAATTAGGACGTTCCAGATTTACCCCATAATTAAGGTCCTAGAACCTAAATTAGAATCTTAGTTAGTAACCATCCAGCATAAGCAAGCTAAATCAGCTACTAGAATAGTCACTTGAGGAAGAAGAGATGATATTTCCATGTTAGAATTAAATCTAACATGGAAATTATAGATACTTATTCTTTAGAGCCAGCTGCACTCTTTATCTCATCTTGCTCATAAATGAGAATGGGTTTGGATAAATTACTCACTACACTCTCATCTATAACAACTTTATTCACACCTTCTAATGAAGGTAGATCATACATGGTGTCTAAAAGGATATTTTCAAGTATAGATCTTAAACCACGAGCACCCATTTTTCGCTCTAATGCTTTTTTAGCAATAGCCACTAAAGCTTCTTGTCTAAATTCCAGGTCTACACCTTCCATTTTAAACAAAGATATAAATTGCTTAGTCAAAGCATTTTTAGGATTAGTCAAGATATCGATTAAGGCTGCTTCATCTAGCTCTTGTAAAGTAGTAATAACGGGCAAACGACCAACAAACTCTGGAATTAAACCAAATTTAATTAAATCATCTGATTCTAACTGGGTTAAAACCTTGGATACTTCTTCACCCGAGTTCTTCTTATTTTTAAGTTGTGCTGAGAAGCCAATGCTTGATTGATCATTACGTTCGCGGATTACTTTTTCTAAACCAGCAAAGGCACCACCGCAAATAAAGAGGATATTAGAAGTATCTACTTGCAAAAATTCTTGTTGCGGATGCTTTCTACCGCCCTGAGGAGGAACAGACGCGACAGTTCCCTCAATAAGCTTCAATAATGCTTGCTGTACGCCTTCACCTGAAACGTCTCGAGTTATAGAAGGGTTATCCGATTTACGAGAAATTTTATCAATTTCATCGATATAAACAATACCCTGTTGTGCTCTATCCACATCATAGTCACACTTTTGTAATAATTTTTGAATAATATTTTCTACGTCCTCGCCCACATAACCAGCTTCAGTTAATGTGGTAGCATCTGCCATGGCAAAAGGAACATTTAAAATGCGAGCTAGAGTTTGCGCTAAAAGCGTCTTACCGCTGCCTGTAGGACCGATTAATAATATATTACTCTTACCTAATTCAACCCCATCATCGCTTTTATGCTGTAAGCGTTTGTAATGATTGTATACTGCTACAGATAATACTTTTTTAGCATGCGTTTGACCAATTACATATTCATCAAGGAATGATGAAATTTCTTTTGGTTTAGGTAAATGGGTTTCGGATTCTTCATGAACTTCTTGAGTTTCTTCCCGAATGATATCATTGCATAACTCAACGCATTCGTCACAAACAAATACCGAAGGTCCTGCGATTAATTTTTTTACTTCATGCTGACTTTTGCCACAAAAAGAGCAATATAGAACTTTATCTCCACTTCCGCTACCGGATTTACTCATAACCAAACCCCTTCTTACAACAATTACTAAATAATTAAGTAATATAGATGTAAAATTTTAGTTCATCAGAAAAAGATATGCCAATTTATTAAAATAAACTCAGCTCGAAAGAGCTGAGTATGTAAAATTAGCCTGATTAATCTGAACTCTTAGATGTTAAATCTCTGTCGTAAATTACGTTATCAATTAACCCATAATCCATTGCTTGTGTGGCACTCATAAAATTGTCCCGCTCTGTATCACGCATAATCTGATCGGGAGTCTTTTTAGTATGTTTTGCCATAATAGAGTTTAAACGCTCTCTAACTGCTAAAGTTTCGCGTGCATGAATTTCAATATCAGTAGCTTGACCTCTATAACCGCCTAGAGGCTGATGAATCATAACACGTGCATTAGGTAAGCAAAAACGTTTACCATCAGCTCCAGCACAGAGTAGCAAAGCAGCGGCACTCGCTGCTTGACCTATACACAAAGTACTTACATTAGGTTTGATAAATTGCATGGTGTCATAGATTGCAAGACCAGCAGTCACTACACCACCTGGAGAATTAATATATAAAGAAATATCTTTCTCAGGATTTTCAGATTCAAGAAACAATAACTGAGCGACCACTAGATTAGCCATATGATCTTCAACTTCACCCAAAAGAAATATAATTCGTTCTTTTAATAAGCGTGAATAAATATCGTATGAGCGCTCTCCACGGGAAGTTTGCTCAATTACCATTGGCACGAGGCCACTGGCATTGCGAATTAAGTTATCTGAATAGCCTGGCATACTTTACTCTCCTTTTTCTTCGGTACCTTTCTTAGGATTCATCACTGAATCATAATCCATTTTCTTATAGCTCACTTTTGCATCAGAAGCTATTTTATCTGCAACAACCTCTTCCATAACTAAAGCTTCAATTTCAGCCATATGTTCTTTACTGTTATGGTACCAAGAACGTAACTCATCTGGGCTTTCATAAGCACTAGCAAATTTATCAATCATCGCTTCAACTTTTTCTTTCTCAGCGGTAATATTGTGCTTTTTCACGTATTCAGAAAAGAGTAATCCTAAGTGAACACGTCGTTTTGCTTGTTCTTCAAATAACTCTCTTGGGAAATCAGGAATTTTTTCATTATCGTGATGCTCATGACCAAAAATACGGTGGTACATGTCATGTTTTAAATGTTCAATTTCTTTGTCTATTAAAGCCACAGGCAAGTCAACTTTATTAACTTCCATCAAGGCATCAAATAGTTTTTCTCTATTCATCATACCAACACGGCGCTCTAACTCTCGAGCCATGTTAGATTGGATATCTTTAGTAAGAGCCTCAATCCCGCCTTCTTTGATATTAAATTTTTCAGCGAAAGCATCATCAAGCTCAGGTAATTTTCCTTCCATAACCTTGTGAACGGTAATTTTAAACACAGCTTCTTTAGCCGCTAACCCTTCATGGCCATAATCTTCAGGGAAGGTAACTTTGATATCAAAGGGTTTATCTTTTTTCCCACCAATAATACCATCTTCAAAACCGGGAATCATAGCGCCTGAACCGATAACTAATTCATGATTTTTGGCACTGCCACCTTCAAAGGGTTTCTCATCTAGAAAACCTTCAAAATCAATAGTTACTTTGTCATTTTTCTTTACTGCACGGGATACTTCATGCCACTCTTTGTTTTGCTCACGTAGCTTATCAAGCATCTCTTTAACATCTTTCTCAGTAACATCTGATTTAGTTAACTCAACTGGAGCTTGATTAAGTTCAACAATGTCAAAAGTGGGGAATATTTCAAAAGTAGCAGTATATTTGAAATCCTTACCTGCTTCAATTTGCTCAGGCTCAACCGAAGGATAGCCAGCAGGAATCAATTCATTTTTTTGTAAGGCTTCGTATAAAGTAGATTGCACCATTTCACGAGCAACTTCTTCGCGAACACTACTAGAATAACGTTTCTTAACTTCGTTAAAAGGGACTTTTCCAGGACGAAAACCATCTATTTTAACTTTATGAGCAAGACTTTTGAGACGCTGGCTCACTTCTTCCTCAACTTTCTCTGTAGGCACAGAAACTGTTACCTTTCGTTCCAAACCACTTAGGGTCTCAACAGAAACTTGCATTCATTCACCTCTTGGAATTTATCAATGAAATGGTGCGAAAGGAGAGACTCGAACTCTCACGGGTTGCCCCGCTGGAACCTAAATCCAGTGCGTCTACCAATTCCGCCACTTTCGCATATCAGGTTGGATTATCAATCAGTACTGTAATCTTGTAAAGACCTAGATGAATCTTTAGCGCTCGACTACAAATTTTTTACACTTGGGGTGAACGATGGGACTCGAACCCACGACAACCGGGATCACAACCCGGGGCTCTACCAACTGAGCTACGCTCACCATAAAACTTTAAATCACTGCACATGAGCTGGCACGCCCGGCAGGATTCGAACCTGCTACCCTCGGCTTAGAAGGCCGATGCTCTATCCAGATGAGCTACGGGCGCATAGTTGGTCGGGGAGGAGGGATTCGAACCCCCGACATCCTGCTCCCAAAGCAGGCGCGCTACCAGACTGCGCTACACCCCGTCATATCCGTCCCAAGGACAGAGCGCAGATAATACTAGGGCTTTTTCCTAAGGTCAATAACTTATTTGCATTAATTTTAAATTTTTATTTTTAATTTTGTAATTTTTAATTAAGATGTATTTTTTTTATATTCAATGGGTAATATTAATAATACCCATGGGGTTGATCTGTCTACTTAAGAGAACAAATTCATCTCTAGGTATTAAGTATATTTGTTTACATCCTTGTTGTTATGTATTAATTTCTTATTTTCCCTTAGCATCAAAATATTCCAAAATTAGTACCGTTCAACTATGAAATATAAACTCTTGCCACTTTTTGACAATTTAAATCATTTACATAAAAACCATGAGCATGTTGTGCTTCCCAACCCTGATGTTCAAAGTGACTTTAATTACAGTTTAAACTTCTTAAAAAGTTATACGGGTAGCCAAGGAACATTTAATAGCTACCGTCGAGAAGCCGAACGTCTATTGCAATGGACATGGCTGATTAAGCAAACGACATTGAAACATTTAAAGCGTGAGGATATAGAACAATACCTTTATTTTTGTCAAAGCCCCCCTAAAAACTGGATTAGTCTCAAAAAAGTTCCTCGTTTTATTGAAAAAGAGGGTACTAGAGTACCTAATGAGGAATGGCGCCCTTTTGTGGTTACTCTCAGTAAAACCGCCACAAAAAATGGCCAAAGACCTACCTTAGAGCAATTTGAATTATCGCAGGGTGCCATCCAAGAAATCTTTGCAATCTTAAGTACCTATTTTAATTTTCTTATTGCAGAAGAGTATTTACTTTCAAATCCCATTGCTTTAATCCGCCAAAAAAGTAAATTTATTCGTAAACGCCAACAAAATGCCCCTATTCGCCGTTTAAGTCTAGTGCAATGGGAAACTGTTTTAGCTACAGCAGAAACTTTAGCCGCGGAATCCCCAGAGAAGCATGAGCGCACTCGTTTTATTTTGAGTCTCTTATTTGGCATGTATTTACGTATTTCTGAGTTAGTAGCTAGTGATCGATGGGCACCTAGCATGAATGATTTTGCTAAAGACAGTAATGGTCATTGGTGGTTCACAACAGTTGGTAAAGGAAATAAAGAGCGACAAATCGCCGTAAGTGACGCCATGTTAGATAGCTTAATTCGTTGGCGTTTATTCTTAGGGCTAACCGCTCTTCCCTCCCCTGGTGATAACTCACCGCTTATTCCCAGAATCCGTGGCAATGGTCCCATGAGTGATACAGCGCCTATTCGCCGTATTGTACAAGGTTGCTTTGATTTAGCGGAGTCCCAGTTAAGAATAAAAGGCTTGAATGAAGAGGCAGACTCTCTTGCAGCAGCTACAGTGCATTGGTTGCGCCATACGGGTATTTCGGAGGATGTTAAAATAAGACCACGAGAACATGTCCGTGATGATGCAGGCCATAGCTCAAGTGCAACAACCGATCGTTATATCGATATTGAAAAACAAGCCCGTTATCAATCAGCACAAAAGAAAACAATAAACAAGACTGAAAAATCCTAAGATAATTCCTGTCGTTTATCTTAATTAGTAAAATAGATTTTTCAATCAATATTAAATTAATAATCACTGTGTTAATGATCCACCAGTTACCTCAAACCCACCCTACTTTTCCATCTATCCTCGCTCAGCTTGCGCTCATTACTTCTTCAAGCAAACGCGTTAACCTTCCAATCTCAATTTATTTAAAACCAATCAAAATTGATTTTTTTATCTAAGTTGATAGAATGCTTAATATCGAATCATACGGCTCCATTGATAATCATATTATCAAAACACCACCGATATTCCTTTGGAGGATTTCCATCGAATGACTTATCATAAAATGACTAATTTATCGGATGTCCAAATTGCTGCTTATTGTAGCAAGCTCAACTTGACTCGCGCCCGTTTCCTTGCCGAAAAAGGAAACTTAGAGAAGAAAAAAGACAGCCAAGGAAACAGCGCCTATTCAGAAGAACAAATCAATCGCCTAATCTTCAGAAAATCGTCTAAAAAAACAATCCAAACCCTCCTTAATTGCCATGATGACTTGATAAAAAGCGGGCTCACCCCACAACAAATTTATCAACTCGCTGCACATAATGGAGGCTCCAACAATCTTAAAGCCTACATTGAACAAACGCAGGCTTTACAGGCTCAAAACCTATCCTGGTCTTCATTAAGTCTGAAGGTTAATGATGTGCTGTGTCTCTTAGCCCATAATGGTGGTTCCCGCAATTTGAAGGCTTATATCAAACAAACCCAGGCTTTAAAGGCTCACAACCTATCCGGGACTGTATTTGGCTTGAATGTCAAAGAGGTATTGCACATCTTAGCAAAGGATGGGGGTTCGCAAGCCCTAGACACTTTATTAGACTCCTTTAATCAGCTACGGCATTTAGGTTTTACAACAAGACAGCTGATTACTATTGCCAAGAAGAAAGGAGGCGCTAAGGCTCTAGCCGCTGTTTTAAAGCATACCCCTCAGTTATTAACTCAAGCTTATAGCCTAGACTTCATTTGTACCCTGGCGGCAAGGATCGGAGGAGCTAAAAAAATTCAGCAAAGCAAGCATAATGAATCTTTAACGTGTAGGCATGATGAAGTAACTACCGGAAGGTCCCAAGAGCTAACACTCAACGCCCGTTCAACTAAAGAACTCGATGCCTACTTATGCGATATTGATGAGGATGAATTATCTGAATACCTGCATTCATTTGCAACAAGTGAGAACAACGAAGAAGAATACGCCCGGCTTTTTGGGGATATAACAGCTGAGGAGCATGAGCCCTTTTCTGCTATCAAGAACCACACTATTACTCAAATACCCTATGATACCGATGAACAACATAAAGCACTTCTTTTCGGTAATAACCGCGAGACTTTTTTTTCTGAGATGGAATTAGAAGCCGCTGCTTCTGCATCTACTCACTCCGCTTCACCTCTATTTTTTTCTCACAAACGTAAACTATCCCCAAGAGAAAGCAATACCAAGGAAGATGAGAGCAAAAAGACAAAAGAGGACGAATTGTTTAAACCCGCAAGCTACATGCTGTAAGCATCGTAGAATAACCAAAGCAGTGTTGCTTTTGAGGATTTACATCGCATGACTAATTATAAAATGATTAATTTATCGGATGCTGAAATTGACGCCTATTGTAGAAAGTTCAACTTGACGCGTACCCGTTTTCTTGCCGAAAAAGGCAATTTAGAGCAGAAAAAAAACAGCAAGGGAAACAGTGCTTATTCAGAAGAACAAATTAATCGCCTAATCTTCAGAAAATCGTCTAAAAATACAATAGCCACCCTCCTTGATCTCCATGATGACTTGATAAAAAACGAACTTACTCCCCAACAAATTTATCAACTCGCAGCGCACGATGGTGGATCTAAAAATTTAAAAACTTTCATCGAACAAAGCCAGGCTTTACAAGTTAACAATCAAAACTGGGCTTCACTAGAGCTCAATGTGGGGAGTGTGTTGCGACTCTTAGCGCACCCAGGTGGTTCCCGCAATTTGAAGGCCTACAGCGAACAAATCCAGGCTTTACAGGCGCAAAACCTATCCTGGGCTTCATTAAACCTCAAGGTCGAGGACGTGCTACGCTTCTTGGTTCATGGTGGTAACGCCAACAAGTTGAAAGCCTACATCAAACACACCCAGACTTTACAAGCTCAAAAAAAATCATGGGCGTCGCTAGATCTCCAGGTTGAAGAGGTGTTGCGTATCTTAGCAAACGATGGAGGTTCGCAGGCCCTAGATACTCTATTACGCTCTTTTAATCGGCTGCATCATTTAGGTTTTACAACAAGACAACTAGTTACTCTTGCCGCGAATAAATGGGGCGCCCAGGCTCTAGCAGCGGTATTAAAGCACACACCCCAGTTATTAACTCAAGCTTATAGCCTAGACTTCATTTGTACCCTGGCAGCAAGGACCGGAGGAGCTAAAAAAATTCAGCAACCCAAGCATAATGAGCCATTAATGTGTAGGCATGACCAAGTAATAACCGCTGGAAGCACTCAGCTAACACTCACCACCACTTCAACTACAGGACTCGATGCCCTTTTATGCGATATTGATGAGGATGAATTATCTGAATACCTGCATTCATTTGTGACAAGTGAGGACAACCATGACGAAGACGCCTTGCTTTTTGGAGATAAAACCTTTGAGGAGCATGAGCCTTTTTTTGCAATCGAGCCAGACACTATTAATCAAATAACCTATGATACCGATGAAAAGCATGAAGCACTTCTTTTTGGAGATAACAACGTTGAATACCAGAAGTTCTTTTCTGATATGGAATTAGAGGCCGCTGCCTCTGCATCTACCCACTCCGCTTCACCTCTATTTTTTTCTCACAAACGTAAACACCCAAGAGAAAGCAATGCCCAGGAAGAGGAGCGCAAGAAAAATAAGCGAGATGAAGTACTAGAAGATCCTCTAAATAGCGTTTCCTTAACCTTTAAAACTTGCTAATAACCATATTTGAGTGCAGGTTAAGCAGAAATAATGATAAAATATAATTTTACTTTAATAATTCTTCTATGCTTAGCTTGCGTCAAATTACCTTATCTAGAGGTAATAAAATACTCCTTGAAAAAGCCAGTGTTAGTCTTTATGAAAAACAAAAAATTGGACTCATTGGTCATAATGGCTGCGGTAAATCCACTTTATTTGATTTTCTGCTGGGAAAAATGCTCGCCGATACAGGCGAATTTTTAATTAACCCTCAATTGACGATTAGCCATCTTTCTCAACAATTGCCAGATAGTGTTGAAAAGGCCTTGGACTTTGTTCTCGGTGGCGATGAAGAATACATTAAGCTATTAGACCGCTTAACTCAAGCTGAAAAAACTGGCCATGATGCAGAAGTACTACTATGTCATGAATTATTAAATCAAACCGGTGGCTATAGTAAACCCTCTCAAGCAGCAACGATTATGTCAGGCCTTGGTTTCACGAGTACTCAACAACAAGACTCCGTTAATAGCTTCTCTGGTGGCTGGCGGATGCGGTTAAGCCTCGCGCGTTGTTTAATGAAACCCGCGCAATTGCTTTTACTGGACGAACCTACCAACCACTTAGATATGGAGGCGATATTTTGGCTGGAACGCTATTTAAAACAAAGCCCAAGTACCATTATTTTAATTTCTCATGATCGAGAATTTCTTGATGCGTTTGTCACTCATATCGTCCATGTGGAAAACAAACAATTAAATTTATATGCCGGTAATTATTCTAGTTTTGAAACCATCCATGCGCAACAATTAGCTTTACAACAAATCATGCATGAGCGTCAACAAGCTAAAATCAGCCATATGATGAGTTTTGTAAATCGCTTTAAAGCAAAGGCTACTAAAGCCAAGCAGGCACAAAGTAGAATCAAAGCCATAGAAAAAATGGAAATCATCGCTGCGGCACAAGCAGATTCTCCTTTTTCTTTTGAGTTTTTTAATTGTCCACGTGCCGGTAATCCTTTAATACAATGCACTTTAGTGGATGCGGGTTATGCAAATCATCCGGCTACTTTAAAGCGAATCAATCTCTCCCTAAATCCAGGTGATAGAATCGCACTATTAGGACCGAATGGGGAAGGTAAATCCACGTTAATTAAAACGCTAACAGGTTCTTTAGCTCCACTAACTGGCGAGATTCATCGCTCACCACATTTAAAAATAGGCTATTATGCCCAACATCAGTTGGAACAATTAGACTGTAACTTAAGCCCAGTCGATACAATACAAGCATTATCTCCCGAAGCTCGTGAACAAAATATTCGTGATTTTTTGGGTGGTTTTAATTTTGTAGGCGACATGGCGGTGCAAGCTATTCATCACTTTTCGGGTGGGGAAAAAGCACGCTTAGCTTTAGCAAAACTAGTATGGCAAAAGCCCAATCTTTTATTATTAGATGAGCCCACTAACCATTTAGATTTAGGAATGCGTTCGGCAATTGAATTAGCTTTACAAAGTTATGAAGGTGCTTTAATTCTTATTTCCCATGATCGACATCTACTTAAAACTGCCGTGGATGATTTTTATTTGGTGTACCAAAAAAAGGTTCAAGCCTTTGCCGGGGATCTTGATGATTATTACTCTTGGCTGCAATCTAAAGATGCGATTAAAGAAACAGCCACCACAGCTTCGGTTAATAATGATTACAAAGAGAAAAAAGTTACTCAAAATAGGCTAAAAAAATTAGAACAACTAATGGAGCATCAGCAAAAGCAATTAGAAGATTTAGATAATAAACTAAGTGATAGCGACCTTTATGAGGATGCAAGTAAAAAAACCAAATTAGAGGACTTACTTAAAAAGCGTAATGATGTGCATGATAGCCTTCAACAACTTGAGGATGAGTGGCTGGAGTTATCAACGAGTTTAGAGTCTTAATCTTTGTTATGATAATTCGCAGTGTGTCCTGTTACCACAATACAACCCGCTCGCCCAGGAAACAGCAGAGGCTAAGCTGACTAAAAGCAATTCTTTTCATCTTCCCTAAAAAGGCTCTTCTGCTACCAGAAAATTAGATGAATACAGCCAATTAAATTTTCAAAATTGGCTGTATTGAATAAAAACCCTTCTTTTAAAAGCTACAAATTAGTCCTAGCCATTTTTAACTTGTTGCACGCAATAAATGGGCTGTGATTCACTGCATACACCAACAAGATTATTCATAGTCCAGCCTGCATCACTTGCATCCCTTTTACCCCCTACAGCCTCACCGCTTAAATCAGTCCAATCAGCACAATTATCATACTGCCCACTACCTGCAGATTGTCCATCAGCATTCGTTCCAGTGTATACAGTTGAGGTGGTAGTTCCATCAATACTAGTTCCCAAAAATGCTATACTACTACCACCAGCGATTATCCCAGCTCCGGTACCAATCCAACCAGCACCGCCAGCACGATAATAATTAGCTGATGCATTTAATGTTGCAGCTGCTGCTTGCTCTGAAGAAGAAAGCCAGGGTTTCCAAGTTGACCCAGGAACAAGTAACACGCCCTCAGCATTACAAATTTGGGTGGCTCGGGCCAAGGCGCCGGCAAGGGTGGGTGCAGTATTTTTAAAACCAGTAAAACCTGGAGGTAAGGAGTCAGTACTAGTAACAGTCATATTCCTTCAAATAAAGTTCTCGTTGCGAAAATTGCACATCGCTTATTTGATGATAGACAAGGAGTCCCAGAGGTCTCGGTGGGGGTTGGTAGTCGAGAAATTACTTGCAGTAATTGCGCTCGCAAGGTTCCAATCTGTTTCAAACCCAGGTTTGAGTGGCAGGATTGGGGGCTGCTGAACAGGCTAGGCTAGGGATAATAAATAGCAGCGAATAGACAGTGTGTTTGAATTTAGTATTCATTTTTTCTCTAATCCTTTAAAGTGTATAAGAAAGATTTAACATGACTCCATTTTGGCTTGGAATATTAGAAATATGACCGGTTGAAGTCGTAGTATTTACGGTAAAATCAGTAGTTCCATTAAATACACCCTGGTAAAGCAGTACCAAACTGGCTCGTTCTGACAAAGACATCCCTAATCCGGCTTGTAATTCGAAACCTACTTGATCTAAATCATTTACTGTAACTCGTTCATCAATTTGCATACGACGATAAGCAATACCTGCTTTTACAACGCCAAATACCGCTGTTTGTCCAAGAGGTTGAGTTGATGCTGTTGCTAAAAGATCAAGCATGGGCTTTACATTAAGCTGTATAGGCAAGCCAGCTAATTGATCCATAGTGGCTTGGGAAATACCAAGACGCATAATGTTCCCAGATTGTACACCTAATTCGGCGCCTAAAGTTATAGTGTTAAACATTCCCAATTGCTTTCCAATTGCAAATCGTCCAAAGGCTGTCTGCCCGTCTCCTATAGCATGTTGGGCAGTAGGGTCAGCCCCGGCTCCACCATGGTAGGCATTATCATACCAGGTATACCCGATCGCACCGTTTAGGGACCACGGAAGCTGGGCAGGCTGAACTGCTGACCCCATAGTTCCACCCGCAGCATTCAAAGATAATAGACAAGCACTCGTAAGCAAACTGAGTTTAAATTTCACAAATTTCTCCTGTTTTTTTAAAAAATTCCTTATAAATTATTAATTTATAATATTAATAATTTGATTGCAAACAGGTCTTGATTTCTTTCTCTGTACGATAGGATGAAGTCCGTCCTTGCGAGGAGCGCAGTGACTAAGCTATCCTGCTTAAGGTTGAATTAGAGTTGTTTAATAAAGGATGAAATTTTTTTATGTTATCCAAATTTATTTATCTAGCCAAAGATTCTAATTTATCTATGTCAGCAGAACAAAGTGAATCTTTCATTGCTTCTATTTTCTCATCTGGCCATTCATAAATTTTCAGTTTGACTAGGCGTTCAATTATTTCAGGAGCAAATCTTTTTTTAACACATTTAGCTGGATTGCCTGCTACAATACAGTAGGGCTCAACATCTTTAGTTACCACGGCATTAGCTGCAATAACAGCCCCCTCTCCTATTTTAACACCGGGCATTAGCATTGCTCTCATCCCAATCCAGACGCCATCACCTATCAGAGTATCACCACGAGATTCATAGGACTCTTGGTATTTATCGGCAAAAGGATAAAGACTAAACCAGTCAAGCCTATGAGTATTATTACCACCCATCAAAATTACAACCTCAGCGGCGATACAAACATAATCACCAATGAATAATTGATCTATTTCCCAACGAGCCTCCCAATTTGCCAAGCTGTATTCATCGCCATAGAGATAGCGAACAACAGACTCTTCAAAATTACCTGTCCAGGCATTAGAATAATAACTGTGTGTGCCTTTAATATGAATATTGGGGTTTTTTACCGTTTGATGCAGAAGCTCTATTTTTGACCAGTGTTTTGTCGTCATTTCTTCAATAAGCCATAAAATAGTCAATTTTTTCATAGACAAATGTTTTGATCAACCCTTAGTTTTGCAAGCGTGATGAAGCGTTCGTCATAAACCCTACTGAGTTAATTTTAATTCGGATTATAAGCGGTGACCTAGATTATCATCAGCCTCAGGACTGCCTTCATATTTATCACGTAGGCTTTTTGCAAAGTCTTTAAAATCTATTGGTTTTCCTTTGGGTTCTATTTTTATTGCCTCTAATACCTTATTTTTTAATTCATTATTCTGAAGATGATTAAAAAATGCTTTTGCAGAGGCCGTCTCACCAAATTTACTCGTAAATAAAGAACACCAATTGCTTTCCCGTTGTTTTGCGGCAATTCCAACAAAGTTCGCTAGCAGTTTATTAGCTTCCTCTGCACTTGTTGATTTTTGATATAATGACAATAAATGTTCGAGTTTAGCCTTTTTTTGCTGATGGCTCTCAGTGGAAAGATGAGATTTTGTACTCAAAGCATTGATTGCAGCACCCATCGCTTTTACTAGTTCCTTATCAACATTATTAGTAAACACCCGAGGGGTTAGCTCTTCTTTTTTAACTAACTCATCTTTAGGATTAGTGCCCACCTTAGGTTTGTCAGCCATGTTCTCTTTTATCGATTCCACTTTTAAAGTGGATAAGGTCTGTAATTGTTGTTGATTGATTGGTTTTTGATTAAGCAAGGCTCTGAGATTAGCAAACTCAGCACCTTTAGCAGCTATTTTTTTATACTCCTCAATCTCTGATGCGTTAAATATAGATAAGCAAATATCAATATTATCTACCCCTGATTCCTTGATCAGGTTGATAGCCTGAGAAACAGATTTAGCTATAGACACCTTATCGTTGCCAAAAGCGCCACCACCCACCAGGGTAAACGCGATAGGTATACGAGTTTTGGGATTTTGTTGAGCCTCTAAAATAGCTACAGCTGATACTGCTTTATATTGTGCTGTAAGCAAAATTTCTGTCATCTCTCTTAAATGTGCAGAGGCTTCCGCTGATCGAGGAAATAATTCATATAACCCCAAAGCTAGACCGGAATTAAGCACTTGTATTGCTGTTTGACCAGAGACGCCATCTATAGGCACACGCTCAACGTTCAAAACAATTTTGTTACTGTGTTGTTTTAAAAACTCTACGCCTTTTTGTTCTTGTCCTTCTTTCGGAGTCAAATAACCATATTGATAATCAAATAGAGTGTTAAATTGGTTCTTTAAGACCGGATCTGCTAATAATACTGCAAAAGAGTCACTCGCTTTATTATGAGCATAACGGGCTAGGGCTGCGCCCCCCGAGGTTCTTTGCTCGGCTGGTCCTTGAGTGGGATCTGTTTTAAAATCATCTGGTTGAGTTAAATACCGTCCTTTAGATTCCCCATTATTAAATTGTGATGCGACTTGACGGACAGAGCCCTGCATGCATGAAAACTTAGGCACAGTCCGCGCATCACATCCTTGCAAAAGATGCAAGCCAATACCCTCCCCTGCTTTAGCTTGAGGCTGTGAGGGTATTTGCGCCAATAAATCACCAATTGAGATCATTGTGGGCTTAGGACAGCTCGTTTTACCCAAGCGAATGCCCTGTATTAGAGAAGCAGTTTCTGCCGATGTGGCACTATCTGGATTATATGTAGGAAAGGTGGGAAAAATAGGGCTTTCAAAAAATGCTTTAGCTTTGACTATATTCATCTCACTAGGATGCGAAGGCTCATTTTTTGCCGCCTCAATTCGTGCCGATAATTGATTTAATTGGCTAGTGATTGTGGCAGAGTCATTGCCAGTTGCAAAATTCCAATGTTTCTCTAAAATAGCATTGGCATCTGGTTTAGGAACCCCATTTCGGACTAATTCCCAACGTAAATATTCTTCAATCGAGCGAACGGTACAATTTCCTGTGATTTGAGGTTTACTCAAAACAGAATGACTCTCTTCAACAGATCCCAGGCGAATGCTTTGATTCAACTCTCGCCATTTTGCTTGTTTATCTGCATCCAAAGTACCTATTTCTTTATTAGGGCCTTTTTTAC
The DNA here is from genome assembly GCF_003989735.1 of Legionella sp. km772. Classification (GTDB taxonomy): domain Bacteria; phylum Pseudomonadota; class Gammaproteobacteria; order Legionellales; family Legionellaceae; genus Legionella. Next base: position 28,158 of record NZ_RZGQ01000011.1, read on the forward strand.
CCGGCAAATCATGAAAGATAAGCATAGCTCGTTCAGTATCAATTAACTTACTGATCTGCTTTTGCATAGCCGCATCACTGTAGGGTACTCCAAGTGGTAATAATACCTCTTGTGTACAAACAGAATAAGTTTGACCATCTGGTCTGGGGGAAAAAATTTCATGATACAGAGCTGGTGGGTTTGTTCTTACATCATAAGTTGTGCCAAAGCCCGCATTACAAACTGTTCGATAAACTCGATATCGTGCTATGGGTTTCCCATCCCCGGGCAAAACAGGATTACCCTCGCTATCTACCCCTTGTTTCCAGAGGCTGACAATAGCGCTATGGGTTCTACAACCTCCTGCTTGCAAGACGATTTGATCATTGCTTGATAAGCTCGGCGGTATAGGGAAAAAACTTGGAATAAAGCGAGTAAGGGCATCATCTGCTGAAGTTGTGCCACTAAGGCTCGTTTGTTTGTCAACGATAGGCCGCCCTAAAGGATTGCCTTCAATTAGTTCTTCGCGATATTTAGCGAGCTGGGCGTCTATGGAATGTCCATAGGCTAAACGCTCACGCAAGGCTGTAATCTCATTCACTTCCGCTTTTAGTCCTTTTGCTAAAGCGCGTCGGTATTCTGCCGACGAAGGCTCGCTATCTAAAGCTGGAACATCTCCCGCTACAGCTTTATAAACGGAATAAAGCCGATGTAGTTCGGTTTTATTTAATTGGTCATAATTACTGGCAATATAGGTTAATAAAGATAAACCATAGGCTGTAGTCGCAGCAAAGGGATAATAGCCATCTTTGGTGCCATCCACTAAATCGTGAAATAAATTTAATCGCGTAGAATTTCCTTCATCATAATAACTCGATCCAGTCCCTATTAAAGCACCGCGGGTAAAATGGACACCCTTTTGTTTCGAGGATACGGTATCTCCTAATGCCAGGGCTCTTTGAGCCGCTGCAATGAAAAATTCACGCGCAGGAAGTTCTTCTTGCTGTTTAGGTGGAATTATAGCAGGTGGCTTCTTAGGGATTACTATTTCTGGTTTAAGAGCAGGATTTATAAAATTTAATGGCTTACTAATCGAAAAATGACTTAATATCTTTTCCAAGTCTTTTTCCATTTGTTGATGAACAAGGCGTTTGCGGTCTGCTAATTTTTTTACTCCATCTTCTACCAGATAAAATTGACGCTCATGCTCGTAGAGATGAATGATTCTTTCCTCGTTATTATTAGTTCTACCCTTCAATTCATAATAAACTTGGCCATTTTTATCTATTTTTCTGGTGACTGAGTCTACGTAATTATCACCACCACTATCAGAAATGATATAAGGAGGGGTGAAGTTTAAGGTTTCAGGAAAGTCAAAATAGTTTAACAGTTCGGGCAATTTTTTCTGCATCTCGGTATGAACAACACCTAAGGAAAGCGCCTCAATAAAATCCCCATTATTTTCTATAAAGGCTTTTACTACATTTTTATCATAAATTTGAATGCGGCGACGTTCATCTTTTGTATTTCGTCCATCAATTTCATAGTATATCTGACCCTGACCATCCCTTTTACGGGTGATTCTATCTACATAATTATTACCTTTTTTATCTTCTAAGATATAGGGAATAGGCATTGAAATACTCCTTGAGTGACACAAAGGATATTTGCAGATCACATTAACAAATATTATACCATTAAGCACTTATAAAGGACAAATTAGATATTTATTTAAATGTAGAAGTTTTTAGATTTCGATTGCAAAAGCCCCCTAAGATAAAAACATAGAATAGAAATCATTTAGTGCTTACTATTCTATCCATCCCTAGGGAGCGTTTTTAAGGAATTTGTAATTGCTTTAATAAGGATTTGGCAGAAATTTGCTCAGCTTTTCTACGATTAGTTCCTTCGCCATAAGCAATTTTATCAATGCCAGGTACTTTACAGCTTACATAAAAAATTTGATCATGCTCCTCTCCTTCGACCTTAGTCAAGGTATATTCAGGTAAAGGGTGTTTGGCTGCTTGTAGAAATTCTTGCAACTGGGTTTTAGGATCTTTTAAACAATAACTTAAGTCTGCAGAATCAAGCCTTGAGCGGTATAGAGCTAAGATGACGGTCTGCGCTTCATTTATACCACTGTCTAAGAAAATCGCTGCAAAAATAGCCTCTAAAGCATCTGCTAAAATCGATGCGCGTCGGAAGCCTCCGCTTTTTAATTCCCCCTGACCTAAAAAGAGAAAAGTTCCTAAATTTAACTCTTTGGCGATTTCAGCCAGCATCTCCCCTTTTACTAAAAAAGAGCGTAAACGGCTTAATTCACCCTCGCTTAATAAAGGAAATTTATTAAAAAGCTCATTGGCAATGACAAAGCTTAAAATGGAATCGCCCAAAAACTCAAGGCGTTCATAATTTTCACTACCAACACTGCAATGACTCAACGCCTGTTTTAACAATTTTTTATTTTGAAATTGATAATTTAGGCGTCGGCATAATGGATCTAAATCATTTTTCACTACCGACAACTACCTCTATAGTACTGTTAAAATTAAACAACAAGCTCATATTATACACTAAATGGCGAATAACTTGGTATTTTAATTGAATTTTAAATTTATTAGCACCATCAGGGGTGATTACCAACTCATCCGGTTTTAAATCTTCGAGCCCATTTATATCCAAACGCTTTGATAAGCTATCGCGTAAAACAGCTACATCACTAACGGGGTCGCCTGTTAAACTTGAAGCCGGAGTTTGCGCTAAAGATTTAATCGAGGTCACAATAGAATAATGCTGGATTACAACCGGTACTATCCGCATCACCACGACTGCGGCCAATACCACCACTGCCATGGTTAATAGCATTCCTATTAATGTCATCCCTTGTTGTTTTTGCATCAGCTTTCCTTAATTAAATTCTTTAATGAATTAAACTACCAATTTTAGACCAACGCACAGAATCGGTTTTTCCATTCCAACTCATCCAAACTAAAAAGGCTTTTCCTCTTAAATAGCTATTTGGCACAAAGCCCCAAAAACGACTATCTGCACTGTCATCTCTATTATCACCCATCATAAAATAATTACCTTCAGGTACCACCACATCAAAATCAACTGCAGGCAAATCAGGACGAACAAAAATATCGTGTACCACCCCATTCAAATCTTCTTTGTATTTAGCTACGGGTTTGCCAGAACTTTCATCCATAGTGTATTCAACAAAGGTTTGTTTCACTTCTTTGCCATTGATGGTTAAGACTTTATTATGATAGCTCACTTTATCACCAGGCATACCAATCACCCTTTTAATATAATCATAACTAGGTTCTGGTGGCCAACGAAATACGGCAATTTGCCCAGTCTTAGGATCAGCAATAGGAATAATTTTCTTTTCAATGACTGGTAATCTTAAACCATAAGCAAATTTATTAACTGCAACAAAATCCCCTACTAATAAGGTTGGCTCTAGAGAACCAGAAGGAATTCTAAAGGGCTCAACTAAAAAGGAACGTAATAATAAAACAATTAAAAAAACAGGAAAAAAGGAGCGGGCATATTCAATTATTTTATTAGGTTTTTGTTGTTGATCCCGCTTTTTAGCCCAAAACAAAACATCTAAAAGATAAATCAATCCGCTTACAAAAGACAAGATGACTAATATTAAAGCAAAATTCATAATTTAATCCTAAAATTACATCCATTATTAGTTAATAGTGACTTTAACGCACTATTAGTGTTAATCGGTATATTAAAGTATTAAAGGTCAATTTGGCAAAGAATGTTTTCAATTATCACCACCGACTTTTTAAATAATACCAATAGAGTCTTAGCGCAACAATTTTACCTTAAAGAGAGGGCTAATGAAGCTTTTGACCGTTTGGGACTTTATAATCAGAAGTAATTAAAGAAATGGCTCCATTCGTATCGGAAAAGCCGACCAACAAAAACTGCGACAAAAAACCCGCAATGTTTTTTTCGCCTAAATTAACACAACCCACCACTGTTTTTCCTAATAAGGAATCCGGGGTATAGTGAACAGTTATTTGGGCAGATGTTTGTAAAATACCAAGTTCACTACCAAAATCTACCCAAATTTTATAGGCTGGTTTTTTTGCGCGCTCAAAAAGCTCAACTTTGACTACAGTGCCAGATCGTAAATCAACTTTTTCAAAATCATCATAGGTAATAATCATGCGAATATCCGTATAGTCAGGTCAAAATTGAAATCAAACCGCCATTTCATTTAATTGCAACTCGGGCACTAGGCTTTTTAATAATACTAAAAGCTCATCACTTTGATGTTCAAAGCAAGAATGATTTAACATTCTCATAGTTTGAGTTAATTCTTGCCATTCAATTTTTCTAAATTTTGCTTTAAATAATTTTTCATGATCAGTTGGCACGAGTTCTTCGGACTCATGGAATAATTCCTCATAAAGTTTTTCTCCAGGACGCAAACCGGTATATTCAATAAGAATGTCTTTTCCTGGCTCCTTCCCTGCCAATAAAATCATTTGCTTCGCTAAATAGCTTATTTTAATCGGCTCGCCCATATCCAATACAAAAATTTCACCGCCCTCGCCATTAACCATAGCTTGTAAAATAAGCTGTGAAGCTTCAGGTATAGTCATGAAATAACGCTGCATATCAGGATGAGTGACCGTTAAAGGTCCACCGGCTTGCAGCTGTTTCTGGAATAAAGGAATAACGCTGCCCGCTGAGCCTAGAACATTTCCGAAACGAACGGTAATAAATTGAGTTTTAGTACGGATATTTAAATTTTGGCAATAAATTTCCGCCACCCGCTTAGTAGTGCCCATAATATTAGTGGGATTTACTGCTTTATCAGTAGAAATAAGGATAAACTTTTCCACGCCGACAGCCACAGAAGCTTTTGCAATGGTTTCTGTACCCACAACGTTATTAAATACCGCTACCCGGATTTGGTTCTGCAACATAGGAACATGTTTATAAGCTGCAGCATGAAATACTATTTCCGGCTTATAGTGACTAAATAAGTGGTTAACTGCAACCGCATCAGTAATGCTAATCAGAGCTAATTCAATAGGAATATGAGGAAATTTAGCGCTTAACTCTTGCTCGATCTGGTATAAATTAAATTCGCTGCTCTCTATGATGGCTAAAGACGCAGGATTTAATTGCATAATTTGTCTGCATAGCTCTGAACCGATAGAGCCACCGCCTCCAGTTACCAATATTTTTTTGCCCGCAATAGCACTTGCTATCTTATCCCATTGCAAACAAACTTCATCGCGACCTAACAAATCCTCAATATTAACCGGTCTTAAGGCATTAACCTCGACACAACCGCTAGCTAAAGCGCTAAGACTAGGGAGTGTTCTAAAAGGTATTTTGGTTTCTTCACAGTAGGTAACAATTCGACGCATTGTAGCTGAGCGCGCTGAAGGCATAGCAATGAAAATTAAGTCGATTGAATATTCGCGCACAAATTGGGCAATATCCCGAATTGCGCCTAAAACAGGTATGCGATGAACTTCCAGCCCGCGCTTACTGATATTGTCATCAACAAAACCGATTGGGTGATAATAGCCACTACGTTTTAAATCACGAGCTAAACTTTCCCCTGCGAAACCCGCACCAACGATTAATACACGTTGACTTTCTGAATGCTCTACACGTCTAGACTTATCTAGATGCAGGCGAATCATTAATCGTCCCCCACAAAGAAACATCGCTAAAATAAGTGAATACAGCGGGAAAACGGATCGAGGCAAATGCTGTAAGACAGAAGACAGATATAATACCGGTATCACTAAAACAACAGCAGTAACCGATGCTTTCAAGATCCGGATAACGTCATCTAAAGAGGAAAAACGCCATAAGCCCCTATAGGTTTTAAAATAAAAATAACAAATCGATTGAACTACGATTAAAAAACCAAGGGCTAGAAAAGAATGGTGTGAAGTTAATATGCCTGGCTCAGGATGGAGATTAAAACGTAGCCAATAAGCTGAATACCATGCCATAGGGATAGCACAGATATCATAAGTCATTACCGGCAATTTAGTAAAAAACTTTCTTATTGTTAGTATAAGAGCTTGCATCTTAATCCATGAGCCTCTTTAAATTTACTCGAAATAGTATACTAAGTTAGCAAATATATCATCTAAAAGAGGCTTCATTTTATCTTACAAACTGAGATTAAACCAATTATTTTAAGAAGACGGCTCTTTCTCCACCCAAGACTAAGCGGAATGAGTGAGAGCCATAAAGGTTAATACCGCAAAACACCACAAGTTAACCCGCGACAATCTATCACCTATAAACACATCAACAGGATCATCATTATCAACATTTTGGGTGGACAACCAAGCAAAGCGCCATAAAGCAAACGCTGCAAAAGGTAAGGTTAAAATGAAATAGAACGATTGGCCACGTGCATAGATGACATAAAAAAGATAAACAGCAAAGCAAGCACTACCCGTTCCCAATATTAAACGTTGCAAAAGTAAAGGATGGTATTTTTTAAGCACCTTACGTGTAGAATGTTTTAATCCCAACTGCAGTTCTAAACGTCTTTTATTTAAGGCAATAAATAAACTAAGCAGGGTAGCCGCAATAGTTAGCCACAAAGAAATGGATAGGCCAATTCCAACAGTTCCAGCCAACACCCGCAGCATGAAACCGATAGCAATACACAAAACATCCAAAATAGGGATGAGTTTTAAGACCTGGTTGTAAGCCAAATTAACTAGCAAATAAATTGTAAGAATCATAGCTAATTGTTTTGATATCAGCCAACCAAGGATTAAACCCACTAGTAAAAGCACAAATAATAAGGCAAGTGCCTCAAACACAGACACATCTCTACTTGCTAAAGGACGTTTCTTTTTATGGGGATGAAGGCTATCTTCCGTTCTATCTTGAATATCGTTATAAATATAAACAGCACTCGAGATTAGACAAAACGATAAGGCAGCGAGCAAGGCCGGGACAAAATAACCACGCACAGGGGTATAAAAGAAACCAAATAGAACAAATATTGCCTTGCTCCAATGCGAAATTCGCAATAGTGAAAAATATACAGCCAGTTTATTCATATTTTTTGCTCTTAGTATTTAGCAATTCAGGCATCTGAGTTTATAGCCCTTATTATATCGAAAGTAAGTTTTATTTTGTTAAAGTAGCATAATCTTAAAAAAAAGCATCATTTCAAGATCTTAAATCACAAATAAAATAAATTTCGAAGTATATTTGCCACAATTTAATAAAAAATAAGCAAAGATGATTGCATTTAATCAGTGAGTAAGTAATATAAAATAATACCCAGAAGCAATTACTATGACAGGAGGTCTACATGCGCTTTATTCTTGCACCTAACACAATAATAAACTTAGATTTTCTTCGTGACAAATATCAAAAAGCTAAAGATATTGATTTAAGTACCCCTCCCTCTTTGTTTAGTATGCCTACTTTTTTAGGAGGTGTAGATTATAAAGCTAGAAAAGCACAAATTGAATTCTTAGAAAAAATTCGTGTTATTTTAAAACCTAATACCTTTAAAGAAGAAGAAATTACCAAACTTGAGGAACTTCAAGCAAGCTTAACCGCATCCCGGGTTATGATTGCTGCTACCTTGTATATAAAGCATCAAATCTCAGAAACCTATAAATTACGCCATCCTAAAGGAAAATCGGTACTTTATAGTCTTATTGATGAAGATCTGGGCATCAATGCGCAAAATTATCTTGATGAAGAAGATGAAGAAGTATGTATTCTTGCTGCCAAAAGGATAATGATGTCTTCTATTTCTGCCTTAGACGATGCCAATGAGAAATTAAGAGAAGCGGGGCTTAAGGGCTTTACCGAAAAGGAATGGAGTGATTTTCATGGTTTTTTGAGCTCAAGAACTATCAGTAAAGTCACAAAAGATCCTTATGCTAATTATCCTATTACTAATATTACGCAAAAACTATTTGGTGCCGCTGGTGCGTACACAGGTGCAACTGTAGGCTATATCAGTGGCGATGTGATGAGCCATTCGACTAAAGCCTTATCAACAAAAACTAAATTCACCGCATTAATTGGCAGTACCTTATTAGTTTTTGGTTCAGCTGGCCCCGCAGGCGTTGCTTTATTTGCTCCAGCAATAGCAGAACGTTTAATCAGTGCATTTTGTAGTATTAGTTTAGCGCATATCCTAGGAGTGAGTATGGGCTTACTCGGCCAAGGCTTAGGTATTGTCGTGGGTGTGCCTTTAGATCTCGCCTATAAATTAATTTGGACTGCGGCGGCAACTGTGGGCACTTATAGTTTTTCTTCTAAAAAACCCCTATTGACTGGTATACGTTTAGCAGATGGCATGACAGTTTTTTGTGGAGTTCCTCTTGAAGCTACACCCACCGACAAGCTCCCGGCTGATTACAAACAAGTTCTGGTAGATGTGCGTGATGGGCAATTATATATCAATGATAAGTTAGTTAATGTACCTGAGACAGGAAAGAAGCTTCCTGAGGAAGTGCTTAAAATATTAGAGGCTCGGCTAAAAGATACCCCTGTCACAGGCGATGAAGAAGGCGTAGAATTAGACGAAATAGATAGCCTGGAACCTGAAGTCACTGGAAATGAGAAAATCGCTTTATTAAGCTAGAGAGGTTGGAGCAAACTCATCTAATTCTAAAATTAGTGACCGAACAGCCTTCATTTCATGCTTCATGCGGGTAAGCCAGTCCCTATTCTCACACGCGATGGTCTGGATACCGCGCATAAAGCGCGGTACGTAGACAATACTTAACTGTTCACTATTTAGATGGGTTTGCCCGGCTAGAAGGGTTCTATTCTTAAACTCTCTTTTGCGAAAGTAAGTTATACTCTACCCTTGGCGTATAACTTACTTTTAGTCATTAACTTTATTTCAGCTTGTAGAAAAGGTTGACTACTCTAAATTCTGTTGCACTGAACTCCAACTTTTGACACTAGCTCCTTGTTTTACATCATCAGGCAAAGCATCGAGAGCCTTTTGTGCTGATGCTGCATCCGGATAAGTGCCGTAAACCCCTTTATAATAAGGTTTACCATTAGCTTGGTATTTTACTTGCGCCATTCGATCATTTTTTGGTGTTTTATACAACTTTTGCGCCACTTGTGATGCCTTTTCACCCTCAGCTACTTCAATGGTATAACCTTGAGGATTTTGGTCACTTACCCATGTTTTATCTCGATCTTTAAAAGAAACCGGTGAATGGTATTCCCCCACGTGGTAGGAGTCGGGGACAGTTACCATTTGCCCACTCGTTTGATAGCGGTAGGAGCTATCGTAAGAATAATTGCTTTGTGGATACAATTGACTATTATCATAAGCATAAGTTTGATAACTAGGTGAATAACCTTCATTATCAGTCACCATACAAGAACATAAATTAAGTGCAGATAAACCTAATGCAAGATATTTCCATTTGTAGTTCATCATCGTCCCTCTTCTTATAATTATTCTTTTCTTTATTATAGGAGAGTTTACAATTTTGTGCTGTAGATCATTGTCCTATCATAAAGTACACTATTCTCTTTTAATTAGAATAAATTATGTGGACTCATAGACGCTCAGGACAAACCAATCAGCGAGGAGCTCAAGACCATCGAGATCCTTATGAACGTGACCGAACTCGCGTTATTCACTGCCCTTCCTTTAGAAGATTACAAAGAAAAACTCAAATTTTAGGAACTGATGAAGGTGATTTTCATCGTACTCGTCTTACTCATTCTTTAGAAGTTGATTCTATAGGTCGAAGTATTGTCAGAAATTTAATCATTAATCAAACACAACAACCCATTTTAGGCAATTTATTACCTAACGATGATTTAGTTAGTGTAATTTGTTTATTACATGATATAGGTCACCCCCCCTTTGGTCATGGCGGTGAAGTTGCCTTAAATTACATGATGCGCGACTATGGAGGGTTTGAAGGTAATGGCCAAACCTTAAGGTTGCTTACGAAGGTAGAAAACAGTTACGGAGCCTATGGTTTAGATTTAACTCGTCGAGCCCTATTGGGTATCTTAAAATATCCCGTAGCACGCTCAATGGTTATCGCCCCCCAACGACCACCAATTCACGAATCAATCCATAAAACCATTAAAGTCAATGATTGGCTCCCCCCAAAAGCTTATTTTGACTGTGAACAAATGGAAATTGATTGGTTATTATCACCCTTCACGGATGAGGATCGTTCCTTATTTCAAAGTTTAATTAAAGAACCTCAGGGCACCCAAGCAGGTAAATCAGCTTATCGTAGCTTTGATTGTTCTATTATGAACATTGCGGATGATATTGCCTATGGCGTGCATGACTTAGAAGATGCTGTTCATTTACGTCTAATTAATCGTTCACAACTCGATACTGCGGAATTTCGACAGCTTTTAAGTAATACTCTACTCGCCAAGCATCAAGAACGCTTGCTTGATTCTTTATTTTCTCAAGAGCTGTGTTTACGTAAACAAGCTATTGGAGAAATGGTGAATTATTTTATTACATCTACGCAAATCATTACCACCCATGAAGCCTTTGAAAATAATTTACTTAAGTACAATATTGAGCTTATTCCTGAAGCAGCCCTTCTTCTTAATTACTTAATGGATTGCATCTATCATCATGTAATTGATTCGCAAGAAGCTCGTACTTTTGAGTATGGAGGACAAACGGTAGTTTTAAGATTATTTGATGCTATAAGCTCCAATCCAGGTAGTTTATTAGATAACAAGAACCGGGTTTTATTCAAACAAGCGCAAGATGAAACCGAGGCCTTTAGAGTGGTTTGCGATTATTTAGCAAATATGACTGATGAATATGCCTATCGCATGCATGAACGGTTATTTGGCTTCAATACGCGTACCATTTTTGAACGTTTGTAACATAAATACTCTTAATTTAAAAAAAACTGCCCTCGCTTATTTACCCTATGCGGGGGCTTTTTCAAGTCAAGCCTAGTTTATCTTTGAATTTCGATGAGCGCATCCCTTTAAATACTTAGGTAGACGAAAAGTAAGTCGGGCAGGGAATTGAGAATGAAAGATTATTCTAGGTTGGACCGTTCGGCCCAACACGCCTTAATCATCCATGTTTATCATTGGGGACTTGCAATATCATTGTTGGGCCGAACGGCCCAACCTACGGTGTGGCTCGAGTTCTCACCCGACCAATAGAAGCATGAACTCAAATGAGCTTGCCACCACTGATTTTTAAATCCATTCCTTGTAGCAACATAGTTAATGTGCGGTTTACTAAATCAAATGGAATAACAGAAGGCTTTCATCGAAAGATGAAACTAATACAACGACGGGCTTATGGGTTTAGGAATTTTGAAAATTATCAAGTGCGGGTTAAGGTACTCTGCGGGTGATTATCGCTGCCCCCTTAAATGGGAAGGAGCCAGATCATTTAACCAAAAGGAATAGCTGTTTTATTGATACCAAATTAATGGCGTCCCCAAGGGGATTCGAACCCCTGTTACCGCCGTGAAAGGGCAGTGTCCTAGGCCTCTAGACGATGGGGACCTAAGAAATATTACTTTTATAACAACTACATTTACTACTAATCTAACGCCATAATGGCGTCCCCAAGGGGATTCGAACCCCTGTTACCGCCGTGAAAGGGCAGTGTCCTAGGCCTCTAGACGATGGGGACTAGACTTTTTCTTTCCATCAACATGCAACCATGTTGATGGTGGAGCTAGGCGGGATCGAACCGCCGACCTCTTGCATGCCATGCAAGCGCTCTCCCAGCTGAGCTATAACCCCAGGAAGGTTTGCAGTTTAATGAGCGGACGCGGTACTGTCAAGTATTTTTTAATTTTTTATGATTTTTAAGGGTTTAAAATTTATTTTAAAATACATTTATGCCACGTATAATAATAAAAACTACAAAATAACTAAAAAATGGACTCATTCTCTCGCTTGTCTGCTGATATTGAAACTACCGTACTGGTTGCGGTGTGGTCTAAACCAATTGTGTTTCAAGGTTATTATAAAATTACTCAACCAAATCCAAAAAACGAATTATTTTTATACTATAGAGCTGTTTGTGAAGACTACTATCAAGATGATTTTCTAAATGAAGATTTTTTTCCTGATCAAGTTGAATTTACTCATCTATATAATCAACAAGGGATAATAAATAAACACAACAATGCAAAAGAGGCCGTCTATTTATTGAAATATCCTCTGTTTGTTACCGTTACCCAGATGTTAAAAAATCAAAAACAATACTTAACCTATATGGATGAAATTGCTTTAAATGCGTTAATAGAAAGAACCACTGCGCTTATTAATAATCCCGTGGATACAAAACTCCATGAAGATTTAGGTTTTTCGGTGGAAATGAATTTTAAAGCAGCAGAAAAAGAAAGTGAAGCAGCCCTTAAATCTTTAATTCAACTAGCTAAGTAAAACTTTACCTTGGACTTAAGGACTGCTAAGCGGAATGCCATGCTTAATAATGTGTTATTGGATCGCTAGCAGGAAAGGTATCCTTCAATTCTTTATCTAAAATTTTATCTTTGTTTATTTTTTTCTTTTTAGTTTTACTTTTTGTTACAGTTACTGTAGTGGTTTTTAATAGCTCGCATATTTCTTTAGCACCATCCGCATCAGGGGAAACTGCACAAATATGGGCAAATTCTATTACCTCAGGATGGTCGCATTTATCTCCTGGTCTCATAATATTCTCCTTTAACCTTCTTATGTATAATTATACATCATTTTGACCGTTTTTGTGGCTTGAAATTATCTAAGTAACTCATGTTACGCACGGTCAATTTTAAGCTGCCATATTTTTAAGCTCCTGCCAAGCAATCTGGTTCGCTCTAAGAATCAATTTGTACTTAATAGCAAAGTGATTTAAATGAGTTTTTAT
>NZ_RZGQ01000110.1 GCF_003989735.1 Legionella sp. km772
TCAATTAACTAAAAATCAGATGAAAAGGCAATCTATTAAGCGGCTCAGAAAAAATGCTGGATGGGATGATTCTATTTTAACCACTATCTTATCTCAAAATTTTTCATGAGGTGACCCTGTAAGCATTACGAACACTCTGCCTATTAATTATCTAACGTATATCTGTTTAGCTATCAGGAAATTAATTGGCAAATATAAACATTGTTTGATCCCCGTTAATTCACTTGATACAATAAAAAAACATATTTATTACAATTTGGAGAGGATATGACCGCAAAAATAACTAATAGGACTTCAGAAGTATTATTAGAAAATCTTGATAATGCCAATGCAGCTCTAAGAGATGGCGCAAAAAATTTTGAAGCCTATGCAGATGCGGTCATAAGAAAAAAAGATATTATAAAACAATTGGTTAAATTAAAGATTGAGGAAAGAGCCAAGCTTAGTGAATGCCTAAACAATATCGCTTTTTTTGGTTCAAATGCTCAACTTGCCGGAATCAATAAAATAATTTCTAGTTATGCCGTCTCCAGTGAATCCCCAAGCCTTGATAGTGAACCTGAGCTATCGCATCCACGAGTATTTTAAGCCCCTGTCTCAAAATAAATTTTAGAATGAAAAATAGGTAAAAGCAGGTTAACACTTGCTTTTACTCTAATTTTTGTTCACTGATTATATAGCCTAGGTAAAGAAATTAATAAAACTGCAGCGATAATCCAAATTAAAGTGCTTACTAAATAAGGGTGTGGGTAAGGTTTATGAGTGTTTTTATAAGCAAAATAATGAAGGATACCTACAGGAATTAGAGACACTGCTGTTAATAAAATCACGAGGATAATATCGGGAGTATATTTTGATTGAGGAAAAACGTAATTAAGAAAGGACAGCATCGCATTAAGCTTGTCGCGAAAATAATACAGCAAATCGATAACTAAATTGTCATACATAAAAACGAAAGCCGACCCCAGGGCTAAGGGAAGCACTAATTTTGCCCCTTTAACCGCAAAAATTTTTTTCAAAAGCCGATTAAACTCCTGAGAAAATAAACAAAGAATGGCAGTGGCACAAAGCACTAAAAATAAGGTCAGCGTTCCTGTCATTGTCGCTCCTCTAAAGCTTCCCAGCGAGCATAAAACTCTGCCAAACTCCTTTCATCAGCAGCAAGCTTTTGATTTATGTCACTAATTATTTTTGCTTCTTGTTGATAAAATTTAGGCTCTGCCATTTTTAATTGTAGTTCATGTATCTTTTTCTCTAAAACCTCAATTTTCTGGGGTAATTGGGCTAGTTCACGTTGCTCATTGAAACTTAATTTTGTAGCATTTGCATTACGTTTCACTGAAGAGGGAGAGGCTTTTACTTCTCGTTTTTCATTTTGTTGTTTTTTGAATTCTTTATAATCATCATAGCCGCCAACGAATTCATTAAATGTCCCTTTTCCTTCATAAACTAAAACGCTGGTAACCACTTGATTGATGAAGGCTCTGTCATGGCTAATCAATATTAAAGTGCCCGGATAGTCCATTAACATCTGTTCTAATAATTCTAAAGTTTCAATATCCAGATCATTAGTAGGCTCATCCATTACTAATAAGTTCACAGGTTTTGCAAATAATTTTGCCAGTAATAATCGATTGCGTTCTCCGCCAGATAGAGAGGAGACTGGCTGATTAAAACGGTCTGCAGAGAAGAGGAAATCACGTAAATAACTGGCGACATGTTTTTGCTTGCCATTAATCGTAACGTAATCTGCGCCATCACCTACGTTAAACATCACCGTTTTATCTTCAACTAACTGTCTACGAAGCTGATCGAAGTATGCAACATCCAATGAAGTACCTTGCTTTACAGTGCCCAAATCAGGAACCAACTCGTTTAACAATAATCGTACTAAAGTAGTTTTCCCACAACCGTTAGGACCGATAATCCCTAATTTATCACCGCGAGTCAGTAAGAGAGATAAATCATTGATAATGATTTTATTTTCAATAGAATAGCTAATTTTCTCTGCTTCAATAACAGTAGAACCGGAGCGGCTTACTTCCAAATTGACTGCTTTTACTTTTCCTAATTGATTACGCCGTGCTTTATATTCTTCTCTTAACGCTTTTAAGGCACGAACCCGACCTTCATTACGGGTGCGCCTTGCCTTAATCCCTGTGCGAATCCAAACCTCTTCTTCAGCGAGTTTTTTGTCAAAGAGATCATTTTGTTTTTGTTCACTAAGACGAATAGTTTCTCGTCTATCTAAATAGGTTTCATAATCACATTGATGGAAGTAAAGTTTTCCCCGATCAATTTCCACAATGCGGTTCGCTACTTGACTTAAAAACTCCCTATCGTGCGTAACCACCATAACGCTGCCCGTAAAATTTTTTAAATAGGATTCTAACCATTCTATAGCTTCAATATCTAAGTGGTTAGTTGGTTCATCAAGGAGCAGAAGATCAGGCGAAGCAAGTAAGGCTGCACCCAATAAAACTCGTCGCTTCATACCACCCGATAAATTATGCATTTGTTCATTAAGCTCAATTCCCAAACGGCTAGCCATTGTTTCAATTTTGGGCAAAAGATCCCAGGCGTGTAAAGTATCCATACGTTGTTGGCATTGTGCTAATTTGTCCATATCACCCTGTTGAGAATAGTGATGAAATTGGGTTAATACCGTGCCTACCTCGCCTAAATCTTTAACCAGAAGGTGGTAAACCGATGCATCTCCAGTAACGGGGACCTCTTGATTTAAGCCAGCAATCCGAAGCCCGGAAAGTTTATGGATTTGTCCACTGTCATTGATTAAATCACCTTGCAATAATTTTAATAAGCTTGATTTACCAGCACCATTTCTTCCTACCAAGGCAATACGATCATTAGGTTGAATTTGTAAGTCAGCCTGATCTAACAAATAGTTCCCTGATACAATTAAACTTACTCCATTGAAAGAAAGAATACTCATAATGTTCTCAATACTTAAAAAATTAAACTAATAACCGCACCACAAGCAAGAGTATAAACCTAAGCCTGTACATAGAGCTCAACAAAGAACTCTAATCACCCTGCTGCTCTAATATTAACTGTTTCTTTTTTTGTGTGATATTAAAATGTTCTAATACATTCATACCCAATAATACCGTATCATCATCATTCGGTATAATCACTGCTTTCACATCATAAAGGGTAAATGCGCCAAAGCTAAGTTGCTCAATTCGCGTTAAAGAACCGGTAATCATTCCATTTGCAGTAGACAAAGTCATAGGGTATCGACCGCTAATATGCAAGGTGTCCGCTATATTCTGGGGAATAGCAACAAAAGAAGCGCCCGTATCTACAAGAAACTCTACCGGATAATTGTTTATCCGCCCCGATATTAAATAGTGGCCGCTAGAATTTGCGGTAAGCACGAATTCTTTTTGATTCGCTAGGATGACCTTGCTTTTAGAATCGCTTTGATAATAAAAAAATAAAAAAAATCCAATAAAGATAATAATCCACACCAGCAAAAACATGATACGCCCGGTCCGGGCGAATTTTTCTTCACTCATGATTATTAAGCATGAGGTAAAATCATAATCCCATCCATTTCAACCAAAGCACCCTTAGGTAATTCTGATACCCCAATAGCGGCACGAGCAGGATAGGGTTGAGAAAAATGACGGGCCATGGCTTCGTTAATTAAAGGAAAATGAGTCAAATCAGTCAAGAATACGGATAATTTTGCGATATGAGCTAAACTACCACCAGCAGCTTCACACACTGCTGCTAAGTTTTTAATCACTTGTTCAATTTGTTCTTTAATATCATCACTACACATCTGCATAGTGGCAGGATCAAGCGGGATCTGGCCAGAAAGATAGACCGTATTGCCACTTTTCATCGCTTGGCTATAAGTACCGATTGCTTCTGGCGCTTGTTTTGTATTAATCGCTTGCATTAGTTATCCCCTTGCTTTTTTCTATATAAACGCATGACTACTTTATTAGCACGTAAACGTCGCATGACGCGTGCTAGATGAATTCTATCCGTGACACTTATTGAGAAAGTCACTGCATTATGGCGACCATCGCGCGGATCAACATTTATATTACCAATATTAGAGCCGGCTTCGGAAATAGCAGTCGCTAAAGCGGCTAAAACTCCGCGCTCATTGGCAACATCTACCGTAATATCCACCCAATATTCTCCTTGGACTTGTTCATCCCAGCGCAGCGCTACAAATTGCTCTGGTAAGCTACGAGAATTATTCAGGCTTTGACAATCACTAGAATGAACAATGATACCCCGACCTTGTTGGAATTTACCGACAATATTATCGCCAGGAATAGGCTGACAACACTCGCCAAAGTGAATTACCATACCCTCTGTGCCTTTAATCGCTAGCGGCTGGGTTTTCGTTTTATTGAGTTCATTCGTGTCTTGAGCAACGACTAAGCGTTTTGCAATGACCATAGACATTTGGTTGCCGATACCAATAGCATATAAGAGTTCATCTGTTGATTTGTAATGTAAATCATTAAGTAAAGCATGTAAGGATTCGGGCGGTATTTTGGCATAATCGCTAGCTAATTCCGCGAGCGATTGCTCTAAAAGCCGTTTTCCTAAAACGATAGACTCGGCATGTTGCTGACTTTTTAAGAAATGGCGTATATTGGAACGAGCCTTACCAGTTACTACAAAATTAAGCCACGCAGGATTAGGATGCGCCCCTGGGGCAGTAATAATTTCGACCGTTTGGCCATTAGTTAAAGGAATACTTAAGGGTACAAGACGACGATTTACTTTCGCTGCCACGCAACTATTGCCTACCCCAGAATGCACTGTATAGGCAAAATCGACCGGGGTAGCTCCTTTAGGCAACTCCATTATATGTCCCTTAGGAGTGAATACATAAATTTCATCAGGGAAAAGATCAATTTTAACGTTTTCAATAAACTCCAAAGAATTCCCGGTACTTCGTTGCATTTCTAATAAACTTTGCACCCACTCGCGGGCGCGTAGTTGTGCCTCATTAACTTCCAGGCCTGATGATTTATAAATCCAATGCGCCGCTACACCATTATCCGCTACCTTGTCCATCTCACGCGTTCGAATTTGTACTTCTAGGGGAACACCAAAAGGACCAAATAATGTGGTGTGTAAGGATTGATAACCGTTTGCTTTCGGAATACCAATGTAATCTTTAAAACGCTGGGGAACAGGCTTATAGGTACAATGTAGAGCACCTAAAATTCGATAGCATGAGTCTATATCGTCGGTTATTACGCGAAACGCAAACACATCAGTAATTTCAGTGAAAGAAGCTTTTTTTAAGCGCATTTTCCGATAAATACTGTATAAATGCTTTTGCCGGCCAAATACTTGCTCATAAGGAATTTTAAGTTGCGCCAAAGCATGTTGTAAGTCTTTTTCTATTGTTTTGGTCAACTCGCGACGATTACCGCGCGCTTTCTCTACGGCTGATTTAATAGCTCGATAACGCATAGGGTGTAAGGCTTGGAAACCTAAATCTTCTAAGCCAACATAAATGGCGTGCATCCCCAAACGATTCGCAATAGGGGCATAAATTTCTAAGGTCTCTATTGCAATCCTTCTGCGCTTAGCATAAGGCATAGCCCCTAAAGTACGCATGTTATGTAAGCGATCGGCTAATTTTACGATAATGACACGAATGTCTTTAACCATAGCCAAAACCATTTTGCGGAAATTTTCGGCTTGGGCTTCAGCTTTTGACTCAAATTTTATTTTGGTTAATTTGGTGACCCCATCTACCAAAGCGGTAATTTCTTCACCAAATTGCTTTAGCAAGTCTTCTTTACTAATTGAGGTATCTTCGACCACATCATGAAGTAAAGTGGCCATAATAGTTTGATAATCCAACCGCATGCGAGCAAGGATTAAGGCAGCAGCAACGGGATGAGTAATGTAAGGCTCGCCGGAACGGCGCATCTGCCCATGATGAGCTTTTTCAGCAACTAAATAAGCTTGAAAACATTTTTCTATTTGCGCAGGCTCAAGATAGCATTTTAGCTCAT
The DNA here is from genome assembly GCF_003989735.1 of Legionella sp. km772. Lineage (GTDB taxonomy): Bacteria > Pseudomonadota > Gammaproteobacteria > Legionellales > Legionellaceae > Legionella. The sequence goes on from NZ_RZGQ01000110.1 coordinate 6,027, forward strand.
CATCAAGCTCTTTAAAGTAGCTCACGCAGTACTCCCGTGTGTCCAACATGGCTATAACACCTCTCGTTGATAAGCGTTCACTCAATAGCGTCAATTTGCGGAATCACGCTTAGATGAGCTTGGGCCTTGCAATTATTGGTCCAAGCCCAATCTTCAACTTCACATAATGGTGTAAAGAACTAACGCAACAAATCGCTTAATTGACACCATTCCTGAACGAATACCCTCAGGCAAGTTATTACCTTAGTCTTTATCTAAGATATCAGCCTTAACAAAACCCTCAGCAATTTCGCGTAAAGCAACTACAGTCGGTTTATCATTTTCCCATTCAACCATTGGTTGATCGCCACGCACAGCAATTTGTCGTGCACGTTTCGTTGCTACCATTACTAATTCAAATCGATTTGCAACATGTTCTAAACAATCTTCCACTGTAACTCGTGCCATAAACCCACTCTCCGCTTAAATGAAACAGTATATAATTATTGCTGTTATTCTTTTTAACTTCAAACCTTACATTTTACTGCTATGACAACAAGAATGAAAGTAGTTTTGTTTGTTTATTTATCTGCCGCTCCATTTTTAGTCGATTAGCAATAACTATCGCTCTTAACTCCACTGCAGCATGCTCAAAATTATCATTCACTATTAAATAATCGAACTCAGGATAATGGCTCAACTCGTCTTGTGCCTTTATCATTCGATCGCTAATTACCTCATTGTTATCTTGTCGACGGTTCATTAGACGTCTTTCTAGCTCCTCTATGGAAGGAGGAATAATAAAAATACTTACCGCATTAGGGAAAATACGCTTAATTTGTTCTGCCCCTTGCCAATCAATATCTAAAGCAACATCGATGCCTTGGCTTAAATTTTCATTAATTTGTGCAGCTGAGGTCCCGTATAAATTGTTAAACACCCGAGCATGCTCAATAAAAGCATTTTCATTGACCATTCCCAGAAATTTTTCTTCATTAATGAAATAATAATCAATACCGTCTGTTTCTCCAGGTCTAATTTCTCGAGTAGTATGAGACACGGAGATTTTAATATCGTCTAAAGTAGTAACTAAGTGCCTAACCAAGCTAGTTTTTCCACCGCCAGAAGGAGCCGCTACAATGTATAAATTTCCTGCATAATTATCCATCATCATTTCTTACTCGATATTCTGTATTTGTTCACGCATTTGTTCGATTAAAACTTTCATTTCAATCGCGCTCTGAGTCAATTCAACGGAATCTGATTTGGAACTTAAAGTATTCGCTTCTCTGTTTAACTCTTGCATTAAAAAATCTAAGCGCCGCCCTGCACTGTGCCCTGTATTTAAGGCTTTATTTACCTCCATGACATGGGTTTGCAAACGATCTAATTCTTCGCTTACATCTAAACGAGTCAAAAGAAGCGCTATTTCTTGCTCAATTCGCCCTTCAGGTACTTCGAGTTGAATACTATGCAGACGAGTTAATAATTTATCTTTAGAATGAACAGCCATAGACTGAATAATCGATTGGGCTCGCTCTACTTCCACACTTAAAGCCTGTAATCTAGTTTCTATATGTTGTCTTAAGGCTTGGCCTTCTGCGACTCTAAATTCGCTTAATTGTCGAACTGCATCATTAAATAAAGATAAAACATGTTGCCCTAGATCTTCCATATCAGATTGAGCGACTTGAACAACCCCAGGCCATGATAAAACTTTACTTACATTGAGGTCATTGGCTAAATGATGCGATGAAGATAATTGATTACCTAAATCTACTAATGCATTTACTATACCCATATTTATAAGCATAGACTCATTTTGGGTATTATTGTCTTGATATTTTAATTGACACTCTAATTTACCACGATAAATGGTATCTTTCAGGGTGTTTCGCAATTGAGGCTCTAAAAACCGAAACGTTTCTGGCAAACGAAATGACACATCTAAATAACGATGATTCACTGATCTAATTTCCCAGCAAAGCTGAGCCACGTCCAGTTGTTTTTGCGCCCGGGCAAAAGCAGTCATACTCCGAATCATAAACATACCTATCAATTCACTTTGCGCGAATATACAGCAAATTGGAACAATTTCCCAGAATAGATAAATAATCCACAAATAAATTTAGAAAATCTTTACTTCAGGACGACCCTTTAAGGTAAATATTCAAGCTGACTTTTGTAAAGCTCAGGGTTATACTTAGCCATTTGACCGAGGATTAATCTATGCGCCCCAGTAATCGTGAACCCAATCAACTTAGAACTATCGTCATTACTAGAAATTACACTAATTATGCCGAAGGCTCCGTTTTAGTTGAATTTGGCCAAACTAAAGTATTGTGTAATGCCTCGGTTGTTGAAGGTGTTCCTCGTTTTTTAAAAGGTAAAAACCAAGGGTGGGTTACCGCCGAATACGGAATGTTACCCCGTGCTACGCATAGCCGAACCGACCGAGAAGCAAGTAGAGGCAAACAAGGTGGTCGCACCTTAGAAATTCAACGTCTTATCGGCCGCTCTTTACGTGCTTGTGTAGATTTGAAACTAATTGGTGAGAATACCATAACGATTGATTGCGATGTTATTCAAGCAGATGGCGGTACGCGAACTGCCTCTATAACGGGTGCTTGCGTGGCAATGAGAGATGCCGTCCAATGGATGGTGCAACGCGAAAAATTACGTAAAATGCCCACTTTTAATTATGTAGCAGCCGTATCCGTAGGCATTTATCGCGGGCAAGCAGTACTTGATCTAGATTATGCTGAGGATGTACTTGCTGAAACGGATATGAATGTGGTGATGAATGAGCAAGGCCATTTCATTGAAATTCAAGGTACTGCAGAAGATAAAGATTTTAGCCGTGCACAATTAAACAGCATGCTTGAGCTTGCTGAACTTGGCATCCCGCAAATAATTGAATTGCAAAAGAATGCCTAATATAAGTATATGCCCGTATGCTTTATAGATACGGGCTATAAAATTAAGCTAAGCGCTGTCTTTTCCTTTCTGACTCGTTCGGATCATCCAAGTCATTAATGGATGAGTTTACAGCTTCGGTGGAATTTTTTTCAGCATAAAAGAAGGTTTTTTTATTACCTATTAAAACAGAGCGCTTAGAGTATTTGTCTAATATAGGGCTAATATCTATCCATTCGTAAGTGGAAATTATCCCCATAAAATCGGTGTTCTCGGCAGGATTAGGATATAAGCTGCCAAACTCCTCCAGCAATGAATTTTCAACCTTTAACTTTAATAGCGCCCAGATATCCTCAGGTATGGTTTTATCTTGATTAAGTTTATCAATTAACTCATTATAAACCTGGATATCACCGCTTATTTTGTCTTGTAAATAGTTACTCATGTTACGCACGGTCAATTTTAAGCTGCCATATTTTTAAGCTCCTGCCAAGCAATCTGGTTCGCTCTAAGAATCAATTTGTACTTAATAGCAAAGTGATTTAAATGAGTTTTT
>NZ_RZGQ01000111.1 GCF_003989735.1 Legionella sp. km772
TTTTGATTTTTTTGATGCAGTGTAATAATTTCGCTTTTTGGTCATTCTATTCCCCTCTTATATTAGAAGAATAGCTCTTAAAAATACCTTTTTTTCGTCTAAAAATCCGCGCCTATATCAGGGCCATTACAAGAATTTGGGATGCAATTAATTGCTAAGTATACGGCTTTGGAAGAATGCCGAGTAGCAATTACTTATTTTAGAACTTTAGCAGAAAAAGAAGATAGTTATTTGCTTTTTAATAGAGCAATGTCCCTATGCCTGCAAACAGAGCAATTTTGGCTTTTAAATGAGCAAAGCTTAAGCTTTTTCTCATCATTAAATACAGCGAGTAAGGATGTTTATAATGCCTTACTTTTGCAATTAAAAACCTTATGTCAAACCAATAAAGTTTTTTTGCGGGGCAATCATTTAGATACCGTTATCGCCTCTTTATCTCAACAGCAATCATTGCCTGCTAATGCTTTGGATTTGGTTGCGCCTTTTTTAAAAGAGTCTGCTGTTGATTATAAAAAATCACTCCAGGGCTTACGTTTAATACATGGTCCCGATTTAGATACAAAAGCAAGAGCTACCCAACGATTGCATCATTCAGCGCCTCACGCTTTAGAAATTAGGGCGCGTACGATGTTGCTGTTAGAAACACTCAAAATAGTTCCTGAGCGAGAGAGCTATGGTGCTTTTCTAAAAGATATCATTAGTTTTTTGATCGAATTTCATGATGAAGAGCAAGTTAATAAAGGCGATTTCATGAGTGTGGAAGAAGCTACGGCTGATCGCCTTTGTACTTGGTTGAACGCTGCTTTACGTATAGAAAGGCCTGAATTAAAACATTTATTAAGCTTTATCGCCAATCGAATTATTGTATTAGGGACTACTATGGTTTTTAGTCCTGTAAGTACTGTCGATTTGTCAGAGCTGTATATTTTAATTGAGGAAAGCGCTGTTCAGGCTGGACTTGAAGTTATTGACTCCTCTAATCATGCTTTACATAAAATGTGTGCAGCTGCGATGTTGATGACCGGAATCTGTGATAAAAGTCCAGCCTCACTTCCTATGATAGTTAGAGCTCAGGCTAGTGATGCTGAAACTGCAACGATTTCGGTATTAAAGAAATATTTAAAATCTCCTTCGCTAATTGAACAATTTTTTGCAACGGATGCTTTTAAACCTTATTTTACCGGTTCGATTGCCTGTTCACCTATTGACTATCAGGCCTTTTTTATCACTTTTGCACCGCATTTATCCATGCGAACAGAGTTATCAGTAAAAGCAAAACCCGAACTGGCTAAGGCGTTAATCAACTTTATTGCTGATTGCAGGTCAAATCGAGCCATCTTTAGCGATAGTAAATTTATGGCATGGTATGAGGATGAATTTGCAAAACGTAATATGTTTTTAGTAGTTCGAGAACTTTTTTTTACCGCTATCTCTAATGAGGTAAATTTTAACCGTAGCCAATTAGAGGGGCTTAACTCAGCGCATGCGCGTTTAAAACAGTATAAAATTATTGCCGAGGACGATAGTAGTCTGGTTGATATTTTTGTTCCAGAGCGCGACGCATTAAATTTAACTGCACTAGATGTTTTTTATAAAACTTTGGATAAGGAAAAACAAAAGGACTTAATTAAAGAGCTTGTTTTATCGGTCGTCCTCCAGGCAGGGGCGATTTATATAATGCAAGCGGATAAAGGCTATAAACCAGCCGCTCCTGCAGTCCCTATAGTAACAGCACAGCCATCCTGTTATTCAGGTGGTTTCTGCATGTTTCCCAGAGCCATAGCTTCGGTAAGCCATTCCGCAGCCACGCTTGAAATAGACGAATTTAAACTAAGATAAAGCATAAACTAGAGCCTGAATTAAGATAGCAAGTCATCTTAATTTAGGCCCCTGTCAAATAAGTGTTTATCGAGGGGTTAGAAAGTAGGGATGGAATCAAAATCAACATCAACTATCTCAGCATGCTCAATAGGCAGGGCAGCTTCGGGAAATTTCTTATTAATATCTCTTAATGCTAATTCCGCTTTTCGCTCGGCTAATGAGCAATCAGTGGCAGTCAAATTTAAATCAGCAACAAACTTCATTTTTATTTGCAGAAAACTTTTAATCGCACCTGCACTGGCTTCAATAATAGTTTTGCCTTGATAAGCATTATTGATCATCACTACCGACTTAGGCTCCAAGCCTTGAGCTGTGCGTAAGGCTTCATAAGCATTTAATGGAAGGTTCATAGCTTTTAAAATCTCTTCCTCTTTATGCTTATTAAACTCTTTATACACATTAGCTAAAAGTAAGTAGCCAGGAGTCCAATAGAGTTTTGCCGCTTGTTGTGCAGTCTTAAGGATTAGCCGGGCTAGATCGTCGTTAAATGTAGGTTTTAAAAGTTTTAATCCTTGTTCACAAAGTGCATTCATAGCAAAAAAATTACCTGACTGGGCAGCTAAGATGAGGTATTCTGCGGCAATATAAACTAAATCCAAACTCATTTTTTTTGAGTCCATTATGTGTTGATATTCCGTATAAATAAATAAGCCTTGTAACAAGGTAAAGGTAGAAATGGTCGGCATAGGCCAATATTCATGCAGCGGTTTACTTCGATCATATTTACAACCGCGCGGATTTACCCCTGCTCTTCGCCATTGATCCTCCCAATAGGCTTTCAAGGGTTCAGATTTTAATAATTTATCGACTTTAGAATTATTAAAGGCAATTTTAAATAAGCTAGGTAAATCATAGGCGAAAATCTTTTCTTGGACAGCTTCAGCACTAGGATTGGTCTGGGAAAACGCAACAAGTTCTCGTTCCAGATCTTGTTGCTTTTGGTTTAATCTAAGAAATTCGGTTAATTTCATCATGAGATTTATATCCTAGGATAGGAGGGCTATTGTGGGCGGTTCGGTGCCAACAGTCAACTCCTCAAATTCCTTTTGACCTGTTGCTGTAGCGTTAGATACCGTAATACTCGCATCATTTGTTCTTCGTTCCTCTCCTAACCAAGAAAGTAGTGGAGTGACTTGTTTTATATTCGTACTCTCTGAGCTTAGCTTAATTATTAAATGGCCATGTCCTTCTATGGAAATATAATCCCTTAGTTGGTGTTTTATTAAAAGAGATTTAATTGTTTTATAGTTTGCGCCTGAGGGGCTTTGTTTTCTTGCAAACAAGAGATCATCACTAAACTCTAAAGCAACAGAATGGGGTACCCCTGCTTTCTCTAAAAATTCAATGATAAGTTCCATAGTATCCATATTGGCATTAATGCTTTGTGGCGGAATACCGTTTAAAGCATTATAACGTTTAATTTGTGCTCGGGATGGAGGCATGGAGCCTGGCCCTACATCACCACCAATATTTTGAGAGCGTAGCCACGACCAAGTGGCGGTCATGTATTCTAGCTCGCGAACGGCCATGGCAGCCGCACCAAAGAACCGAACGCTATGGTTAGAGGATTCTACGTTTAATACCATTTTATTATCAAAGTTTAAATTTAAATCCGTTTCGATTTCATGGCAAATCTGTCGCATCAAATTATCGTCTTGGCCGACGGAATAAATAAATTGATCGCAGCTAATGGATATTATTTTTTGATCAGTAGTATCCATGGTTTTAAATTGCAAGAATAGGGTACCGTCTAATTTAGGTGTTATTTGAATGAGTTCTGCATAGAGGAGCTCATCTCTTTCTTTAGCTGATTTTAAGGCGTGGGTAACTAATTTTCCGGTACCTGCCTTATTAAATTGCTTTGCGACCCATAGCATTTTATTTTTTTGTCCGTTTTCTTCCATCGGAACTGATTCTGTGCGGACATCATGGCCAAAAAAACCTTTTCGATAACAGGCTGCTGCTGTTCCGCCGCCACCATAGATAACAATCGTTTTAGACTTTGGGCTACGCTCTTCTTCATCAGTTAAAATATATTGATTTCCATCTATTAACGGGATGAATCCTTTTTCGCTGTCGTATTGTGTTAGTTGGGCTAGCCGAGTGCTATTATTAGGAATTAGCGTTTTAGCTGGGCCTAAACCCGTACAAACGTCAATTTCATTAGTATAAACTAATTTCTTTCCTAACGAGGTGCTAATAACGAGACGATAAGCGCTCGTGCTTGTCCAATCACTCGCATGATGCTCTTGTTTTTCAATTTTTAGTACCGTTGCTTGAAGTAAAGGCGCTCCAGTTTCAGTAAGAATTACTTGATTAGCTTGATAAACATGCCGAGCATTGGTATAGGGGTTTTTTGCATAAAAACTTGAGCTCATATAATCGCTGGGGTTTGCCTGACTATGGGTTCGCTCCAGTATATTGTGGGGTTGGGCAAGGGTATAATCATGATGCCAATTACCGGCGTCTTGGGCTAGCATCAGGATAGGGGGTGTTTTACCTTGCTGTAAATGCTGAAGTGCCACCTCATGATATAATTTATATTTTTCAAGCCAAATGGTGGTGCCTGTATCTCCTGCACCAAAGATAACATATTGGGTTTCTATGTACTCTGCATTTTCTAAAAGACTTAAGGCTAGTTTATTGGTTTTCTTTTTAATTTGCTGGCTTGCAATAAATTGATCGTAGCTTTTGGTGACATGGCTTAGGTCATCGGCGGTATCAATAGGGACAACTGAAAATAAATGAGTGTGTTGTTCCGCATCCGAAAAAGCATAACGATGTACCTTACTCATCCGAATAGCAAAATCATTCGCATTATTATAAGCTTTAATGGCTGTTTCTAAAATCAAACAACATTCTTCTACAGTGTAATGGGTTTTGAAAACATCTGGATTTTGGCTAATCTGGGCGATCAGGGCATAAAACTGCTTGCTTAAATCATCAGTAGTACGGATACGGCACATTAATAAGCAAGAACAGATGTAATTTATAGTAAATTGCGGTATATCTTTGGATTTTAAGGGCATAATTAGACTCAAATTCTTTTAGGCATCATTGTACTAAAAAAAGATTAAGTAATTATTAAGTGGGCAATAAAGGTATTAATTTGGCATTTGAAATTTGAGTTTCACATTTATCTGGGATGGAGCATGTATAATATTCTTTTAATCGGCTTAGCTTTTCTATTAGTGTTGCTCAATGCTTTTTTTGTGGCTGCTGAGTTTAGCATGGTTAAATTGCGGGCAACCAAGGTACAAGAAATAAAAGAACAATATGGTTTAAGAGGTAAACTTTTAGAAAAAATACATGCGAAACTGGATGCTTATTTATCTGCTTGCCAATTAGGTATTACTCTGGCCTCCTTGGGTTTAGGCTGGATAGGTGAACCCGCATTTGCTTATATTTTAGTACCTTTATTTCACTTAGTAGGTATTCATTCCACCTCATTTATTGAGGTTTCTTCCTTTTTTATCGCCTTTTTTATTATTTCTTACCTACATATTGTGGTAGGTGAACTTATGCCTAAATCTGTGGCTATCCGTCGTGCTGAATTTATTTCAATTTGGACTGCAGTACCTTTATATTTTTTCTATAAGTTAATGTATCCCGCAATTTGGTTATTAAACTCCTGTTCTAATGCTATTTTACATAAACTGGGTTTGAATGTTGAGAAATCCGAAGAGGGCTTTTATACGACGGATGAGCTTAAATTGATTTTAAATAGCAGCCATACCCACGGCGAATTAGATCAAGATGAAAAGGAAATGTTGAAAAATGCCTTAGATTTAGCTGAGCTTAAGGTAACTGATATCATGCGAACGAAGGAACATATGGTAATTCTCGATACGAGGGATTCAAGAGAAATAATAGAACAGAAAATTATTCAAAATAAATACAGTAGATATCCAGTTTATGATCACCAGCAGAAAAAAATAATTGGGTTTATTCATGTCAAAGATCTATTTCCTGATTTATTAACTAAAAAGGAAATCACAAATTTGGCTTTATATGTGCGTCCTGTATTAAACGTAGCACCTAACCTTCCTGCTATGGATTTATTGCAAAAATTCCGTCGAGGCATGCCGCACTTTGCTTTGGTTTATAAAAACAGTAGCACCTTGTGGGGATTTATAACTTTAGATGATTTACTCCATATCCTGTTTGGCAGGATTAAAGACGAGTTTCATAGAACCCATGACGATTGGACGAAAAATGAAGATAATACCTATTCTTTTAGAGGAACTTCCTCTATCTATTCTTTAGAGCGTGCTTTAGATTGTGAGATCTCTCTTTACCCTAATGAAGAGGAGTTAAATAGCCTCAATGGACTTTTGATTGCTAGGAATGGTTCTTTACCTCATGAGGGGCAATCTATTCATTTTGAAGAGTTTGATGCTTTAGTCGAAAAAATAGATCAATCTTTCATCGAGTCCATTAAAATAACTCCTAATAAAGGTACACAGTCACCAGTTTAAGCCTGCTATATTGTCTACATACCCCTGCTTTACGTGCGAATCGTGCATAGAATAGGAACTTGATTACGCCAATAAAGCACGAATGCAGGCTGTTAGCTCATTAACCTTACAATTAGCTGGTTTGCCTATTTATGATAGTTTCGCTTTTTGCCCTGATTCTGTGTATTCTGCGTAAAAATAACTTAAATCATCATAAGCCTCTTGTATTTTTTTAATATCATAATGACCTTTCTGAGCTTGATTTTTGGATTCTAAATAGGCATCTACAAAAAGTTGATAGTCCTCAGAAAGGTCTTGAGCTGTACGTTGTTCATATCCCTTTAATAAAGCAATCTTATCCTCAAATTGGGTGAGGTATTTCGTAAATAATGTCCTTTTGCTTGGAGAGGCAGAAAGTTTTATATCGTCACTGGGTTCACTATTTTGCCTAAAAAGTAGATATAATCCATACAAAATAGTAGGAATGGCGATAATTAATCCCAAAGCAAGCAAAGCATGGCTATTGGTTGTTTGCGGGGGGGAGGCCGGGCATTCTGAAGCTCCTGAGGGACAATAGTCAAATGAGGGTGTTGCCGTGGTGGAAAAAAAGGAGGAGGGGTTTGAGCTTACAAAATCTGTTTTTGTTATCAGGGGCGTTGGTTTTTCGGATTTACCCGTGCTGAGGCGAAGTGGAGTTGGGGCCTGCGGCGCTGGTAAGCCTTTATTTTGATGCTGGGTTGTAACCCAAACATGCATGGAGCCCATTAATTTATCCAGCTCTAGGGCTTTATCCGCAACCGCTTTAAAACTCATTTCGGCAGAGTGAGCATCTTCTAAATGTTTAATGATTTCTCTGGAGTTTGCTTGAGCCAAACTTGCCGTTTTCGCAAGATCAAGTGATGCTGAAGGAAATTGAGCTAAGGTATCTTGATTTTTTATAAAGGTTTTGATTTGTTCCTCTTCAGAAGTAAACCATTTTTTCCACGTAGAAAGATCTTGCTGAGCTTGAATTGCTTTATGATAAGCTTGAGTGTTCTCATCAATTATTGCATCGATATGGATGGAAGATTCAACCAGAAAATGATTGATATTTTCTAATAAACCTAACATTTGCACCCTGAACTGGTGAATGGTATAAACCTCTCCAGCTTGCGCGAGCATTCCTGTTGTCTCACTTATAATAGTTTGGAATTTCTCTAATTCTCTTAAATCTTCAATTGCTTTTTGATAATGCGCAGTAGTCTCTTCATCGCTACTAACCAAACCAAAATGGGGACAATCTTTTAAGGAGGCAAGTTTGGAGGAAGAAGGGCTTGCCGGTTCTCCGCTAGTAAGTAAAGGGGGTTCTAATTCTAAGCACGCCTTAGCTGCTTGGGTAGGATAGGCGGCTAAATTTTCCGTAGGTGCCAGAGAAAACTGATAAGGATGCGGATTGACGGGACGATCATTTAAGGCAAAATGTAAGATACGATTACGTTCACTGGATACTTGTTGCACAATTTTTCCCAAGTCAATTAATCTATCCTGCAATACCCGAGATTCAATCTTATGAGCAATTTGCGGCATGATCTTTTCATGAACTGTGCCACGAAAATTGGCGAGAAATAAGCGATCCGATCCCACCATAGGTGAGAGGTGCTTTTCGATAGTGCGTACATATTTAGTTATGGAGGTTAACTGTTCTTGTACTTGTTCCATATTTGGATTTTGACTTAAGCCTTTTAACATGTGGTTAATATCAAGCAGTACATAATTCATCGGTTGATTAAAATTATCAGTGGATAAATCTTTATTTCTTAACAGTAGATAATCCCCTGTTTGCTGCATTAAATCATAAATTGATGGCCAATTAAGACGTAAGGCATCGATAGGTTGAACATGGAAATCCTCTCTTGATAAGGTTTGGCGGGGTCTGTACGCCGATGAAAAAATCCAGGAGTTGGGGTATACATCAATTAAGGCCTGGCTGTCTTCAGTAAACCAAGAGCTAGGATTATTTAGATAATCTGTATGAATTCCTGAATTAGCTCGCGTTTTTATTACCCATTCCCTAAATTCAAGATCCTCTGGTGTGTAACAACTTTGCGAATATACCCAAAAACGAGATTGCTGTGGCATAGCTCTATAGGATGCAAACATCCTTTTATTAGTCTTTCCCATACCTCTCACTCCTTGAGAAGCAAATAACCTTATGTTATTTACTGTTAAAGTAGTAGTAATTACTTACTAATAAGAATCTCCCTGTCCAACTAGATAATTTTTATATCAATTAATTTGCCATGGATTTTTTGATTATGCAATAGTTTAAAAATAATTCATTGCGTATGATCCTTTCTCAATTCTTCCCCAGCTTAAGTTTTTTTGCTACATTAATCTTTTTCTTATTGATAGGTTTGATAATGCCCTCTTTTGATATCGTTTCTGAAATTAATGAAGTGGAACTTAAAAATTCTGTAGAAAATGCTGTACGAGAAGTTGGAACTCGGTTTGATTTCCGGGGTGTGGAGGCAACGATTGTATTGAAAGAGCTAACCGTAACCCTAAGGTCAGAATCTGATTTTCAGGTCAGGCAGTTAGAAGATTTATTTCGTAACCATTGTACGAAAAGAAATATTAGTACGGTAGGGGTGGAAATGGAGGACAAACCTGTACACAGCGGGAAGTTTTATTCTTTGAATATGACTTTTAAACAGGGTATCGATCAACCTGCGGCTAAAGATATTATAAAAATAATTAAAGAGTCAAAAGCTAAAGTACAAGCGTCAATTCAAGGTGATAAAATTAGGGTCACTGGAAAGAAAAGAGATGATTTACAAGAGACAATAGCTTTATTAAAAAAGGCTGATATTGAACTACCTTTACAATATGAGAATTTTCGCGATTAGCATAAAGAGGAAGCTTAGGCAGCGGTCAAGCTTCCTCATTTGCAATCAAGAGATGATTTACAAAACAGGCTCGCTCAAATACTGATATAGGCGCGGATTTTTAGACGAAAAAAAGGTATTTTTAAGAGCTATTCTTCTAATATAAGAGGGGAATAGAATGACCAAAAAGCGAAATTATTACACTGCATCAAAAAAATCAA
>NZ_RZGQ01000112.1 GCF_003989735.1 Legionella sp. km772
ATCATCATACTATCAAAGTTCCTATCGCGGGAGAGGGGGTAGATCGAAGTGAAATTAAAAAATCTGTGACCAATTCAAAATAAAATCTTGTCTATAAAAACTTCAGGGACGTTGCCTAATATTGGTACTTCTTTTGGTTTAATCCCTTAGAACTTCCAGGTTTTATAAATATGCTCCTATGAATCACAATAAATGGGAAAGAGCCGCATTTTGTAGGTAGTGCCATTAGGCCGAACGGCCCAACCTACGGTCCTGGTAATAATAGGCATAAACGCTGGACTTGGCGAACTCATAGAACCTTGGTATTAATGCTTTATATAGAGCAATATAGTTAGAATGTGGCGGTCAACGACGAGCTTATGGGTTTAGGAATTTGAAAATTATAGAGTGTGGGTTAAGGTGCTCTGCGGGTGATATAGCTGCCTCCTTAAATGGGAGAGAGCCAACTTATTCCTAACTTGGATTTAGGCAGCACGAAAGTAAAATTCGTGTTGCCTAAATTTTTACTAGGTTTTAGGTAGTGCTATAAATAAGGCGCCGGTGTGATTTAACAGATTCGCTTCCACACCTGCTGCATCCCCTTCGCCTTTGTAGACGTCCACATGGGCTCCTATAATGGCGCCGCCAGTGTCTTGGGCAATACACCATGTGGTAGAGTTTTTACAATTATAAATAAAGTTCATTCCGACCGGAATTACTTTATGATCGGTTGCACATGAGGCATGGGGCGTTAGTGTAATGTTTTCTGAGCCATAGGGTCCACCATCTTCTTTAGCAAAAAATACAAAGCTTTGATCCCGATTACGTAAATCATTAGCTTTATCGGGACTTGGAAGATTATTTAAATATTGGCGAATTTGTTTTTCTGATGCAGCGCTTTGCCTAATTTTTTTTGAAACGTTGCAGCGTAATTTAGCCTCATCATGGCATTTGGGATCTTTAGCACAGCGCTCCATGGCATCAATATTGCCACCACAGGTGGGATCTTGTGCGCATTGGACTATACGACCCAGCATCGTCCTGGGCCTGCCATTAAATCCATCATAGTTGAGATGATATAATTTACCATCAAGAATTAATGAGCCAGAACCTTCTACCATCAAAAATGCGGGATCATTAGGGTCTTTTACGTAGCCGATTATATATTTTTGATCTAAAGCCCCATTAGCAATTTCTTGTCTATCAGGTGCTAGAGAGTATGTCCCATCAGCGTTCTTCATACAAAAGGGCCGGATCATTTTGGTAAGGGGATCAATACCACAAAGCGGGGCTTTCAAGTTATATTTTCTGCTTTCTGCATTTACATTCACTACACCCGGGTTACTATAGATAGGATATAAAAATGCGCCACCGCGTTTAGTCCGTGCTTCAAGAGCAGCCGGTGCGTAATAAGCAGTAAATTGAAATTCACCTTTTTTAAATCCTGAATGATTCTCCGGCCAACCTTCGCTCTTATACCAATCGAACTCGTTTTTTATACTTGTTATATATTTTTGATAATTTCCATGAGCAGCTTTAGCAAGTGCAAGCATTTTTTCGTTAGTTTTATGACACCAGTCTTGGCGCTTAAATGGTCGGCCTGCGATAGTTATTTTTTGAAATTCACCACGACTTTTATTGCAATTGGCAATTTGGTTATTCAATGCTTGAATAACTTCATTCATATTGCCGACCGCGTTATTTAAGGGTAATTCTGATGCTGGAATTTTATGAAATTTAAAACGTAGGACCCCAGGCTCTTTGGCGGCCATTTTTTGCCTGCTGGTGAAATCTATTAATCTTCTAATATCCAAACAGCGCTGAATTGGATCTGATGGGAGGCTGGCTTGGCTGATGATGCTAAACGTTATTAGTATAATTAGTAGAGCTGCTCGAATCATGAATATCCCTTTGCATTGCAAGGATTAAACGCTCGTATAATCCTTAATTTTCAATTTGTATTAGGGATTATAGCGAGAATTTAACTACCATCATAGGGAATTAATGCAGGCTAGAGGTTAATGAGCGTTCTTGTTCTTCAGCCATTTCGGAATTAAATGAAGTAGGTAATTCAAGGGAGTTTTTCTTACAATAAGAAACTATTTCTTCTTTACTACCCATTTTGTAATGCCCATTACCATCGGAGAAGGCATAATTGTCAAAACCTTGCTGTTGGAACAAAAAAGCATGCCCTTCACTAGCTTGCTTTTGGAAAAAAGCATCCGCTTTAGTGTTGTCGGGGAAGTGTAAGGCATTATGTTTAATGTTTTCCTTACCAAATTCTTTTTCAAAATTTTCAAATATTTTTAAAATTGCTGCGTTGTTAGCCGATTGTACTTCAAAGGGCTTCACTGGTTTTTTGTAAAGAGTTGCCAGAATATCCAAAGGAGGTAATTCATCCATTCCCTCTTCATCAGCTAACCTCATTTTAATGTTATCAAGGTGGGTTTGCTCTTGACGGCTTAAACGTTCATGATTTGCTCTAATTATTAGTGCTGTTTCTTGTTCGGTGAGGATTTTTCTTAATTCTTCAATTGTTTTAGTCATGACAGTCAGTGCTCCTTGGATGTGGTTCCATTATAAAGTTTTATAGTAATGTGTTATTGTCATTATTTTTAATTTTACACAAAGTTTACAAAAAAAATATTTATAGGTTCTTTGTTGGTTGATTTGATGTTAAAATAGCCAACTAGAAAATTCTTAGGGTACTCATGTTTATCAAAATAATGGTTGAAGGCACCTCGCAGGTGGTTCTTATGCAAAACGATGGTGACTTAAGCCTCAAACAAGTCAAAGAAAAGGTGGCTCAAACACTGAAATTAGAGGGTTTGGATACTATCAAAATAGATTTTAATCCTGCAAAAAAAGGAATAGTTGTTGAGTCCAGTATTGAGGATCGCACCTTAGAAGGTGATTATGGGGTTAATGAAGACAGTACCATTTCGGTGCGGGTCACTATTCCCCTAATTGCTGCAGAAACAGTCAATAGGCAAAGGGCTCAAAATGGCCTAATTCAAGCGATAAGCGATGCTCAAAAAGTTGGCGGACATGTGATAGTTACGGTTGGAAGCTGCCTCCAAACTCAGCATGGGGAGGATAATAAGTCATTGTTACAACAACAGTTTCCTATAGAGCACTTGGGTGAAATCGATGTAAGAACCCCAGTACATTTTATTCACATTGATCCGGGCTTTGAACAACCTGTTCCTCAGGTAAAACAGCTGCATGAGCTTAGCGGTTGGCAAGCAGTAAACGTTGATAATCTAATTAAAATATACGATCACAATGCTAAGCCCTATAGAATAACTACCATTGCTACAGCTATCTCAAACCCTCAAGAAATGCTGACCTATTTTAATGCTGAAGGGAGTTCAACTAGCGTATTAGGAGTTTCTTTGCATGAATTTGCACTTTCGGCGCGGAGAAATGGTACAGGCCTTATTACAGGCAATTTTTACGCCTCTAGTGCTAAGCCTATAATCAAAATTCTACCTCTCTCACCGGGGGAATTAGAAGGAATGAGAAGAGTTGACCTTTTGGAAGAGAAGAAAACGTCTAGCGGAATTACCTTAGCAAAATAATGTTCTCTCAAACAGGTCATTTTGTTTGGACAATCCCAACTACGGCGTATTTTAAATAAATTTATTAACTCATTAATATTAAAAGCTTTATTTTTTAAAGTCATTTTTATTATGTGTTTGAATGCAGTAAATTGATCGAGCAATGACATTCTCTTAAGAAAATTATGATGAAATTTTTTCAATCGCAAATTGTCGGACTTAGAGAGAACCTGCGATGAGCAAACTAATGAGTTCAATAAAACATAGTTTTTTTAATCCTGCAACCTCAAAGGCCAATTTATCATTCAAAGAAGATGATTTTGATTTAGAGCAACTGAAGAATGAATTTGGCTTTTTATCTCAATTATTCGCGAGAAAAGATAGCTTATTAAAAAATTATAAGGCAATTTCTTATTTCTATTATCTAGCCAATCTTTTGTCCCTTTATTACCAACAGGATTATGTACGTGAGGAAGTAGAAAAATTAACTGTTCAGAGAATGAACATTGAAATATTTATTAAAGAGCACTTTGATGAGCGGGAACACTGCTTAATTCATGAGTCATCTGCGCACATAAAAAAGGCTCTCTTAACCTCAACTACTCTTTTGCCCAGTATTGCTAGTTTCCGTAAAACGGTGGGTTTTCTTAATTCAAAACGTTCTTATTGGGGCTATAGTCGAGCTTTGGCAAATCATGCTATTTTTTATTTACAAATGAGTTTTCCAACTTCTGTTTCGCTAGAAATAATTGATTTATTGGAGCAGTCAAGGCAGCCTTTAGTTAATTTGGGTATAGGCTTGTATTTCCTCCGCTTCGCCCTACATTTGTTAATGATTTTCAAGCATCTTTTCCATGCGGCACTAAATGATGAATTATCAGTTAAAAAAGTACTATCTCAGGAGTTGGATAAGCGTTTTTTTACTATGATCAGTGACTTAGTATGGGCTATCGTAAATTTACTGACTAGTTATAATACTATTTTTCAAATTCCTGCTTCAATTATCTCACCATTGATTATCTCTATTTTGTTTTTTGATGCTTTGTTATTTCTTGGCCAATGGGCTTTTGAATCGCTTAAGCATACAAGATATTTAGAGGAGTTAAAACGACAAGAAAAAATTGCTCGGTCTCTTGAGTCTGAATTTATTAAAAAGCAAATAGATTTTTTCCAGGATCAATGGCAAGTTCAGTGTGCATATTACCTAATCAACATTTTAGCTGCTGCCCTTATAGTTATTAGCTTTGGAATTAGCCTCGTTTGTTCCGGCCCCCTAGTTTTGGCGGGTCTTGCACTTCTTAGTTCATTGGGAAATGCCCTCTATAATACGACGGATGAATTTAAAAAATATCAACAGGCAATGGTTGACTTGCAGCGCGAGAAAACTAATTCAGGTGCGCATAATAATACAAAGTATCAATTACTAAATGAAAAATATAAAGAAGCCTGTGCCGGCTTTTGGAAGTATTTAACATTAACAGCTTTAGGAACAGCTTTTATTATTACGCTCGCTGCTATCTCATGGCCAGTTGCGTTGTGCTTAACGCTTAGCTATATGGCTTATCGGTTAAATGATAATAAGAAAAGTGAGCAGAAGGATCATGGAGAAACTCCATCCCTGGATGGTTGTAATTCTTTAAGTGTAAGTAATGGAATTCATTAAGGATTCTTTTACTACTCTATTTTCACTATGCATTAACTTTGCATTCCTTCTGAAAATAAATTTAAAAAAATGTACAAAACTATAACTCAATGAACTAATATTAAACAGGTTGGAGTATTGTAGTTCATGGATGATGAATATTTTAATCTATTTCGGAGAAGCATATTGAAAAGATTTATCATCCCCTTATCGTTTTCCTTAATCACAATTCCTTTTAACCTCTTCGCCGCATCAACTAATACAGTAACTTTAAAAACAAATTCTTTAGGTTATCCCTACAGCAAAATGTTCCAAGTCGATGTTACCTTTAGTCAACCTATTGCCGGTTTGTATAGCTCACAGGTTAAAGTAGCTAATGGTTCTATAGATAGTATCATTGGTAGCGGCACCAATTATTCTATGCTGGTGACGCCAATTAATCCTGGAGAGGTGGATATTTCTATTTTAGGTAATAGCGTAAGCTCTCTTACAAACACCGCAAATAAAGAGTCTAATTTATTAAAAATCAATGCCTTAGATCCGTTAATGCGTCCATCATCTAATTTTAATTTAGATGGGTGGAATTTAACTATGCCTCTACCCTTAGGTAATAGCTCTGATGCGCTTATGATTAAACAGCCAGTACTAAGTGGAGTTGCTTCGGCTAATTCAGGGTACACGCAAGCTCCTTATTTCTCAACAGACAGTACAACTGGAGCCATGAAATTTTTTGCCCCTCTTAATGGCGCAACCACTGATAACAGCGACTATCCGCGCACTGAATTATCGGAAATTCTCAATTGGAAAATAGCTAACTTTGCCAGCAATGAAATGATTTCTTCGGTCAGGGTAAATAAGATTCCGCCTTCCAAAAAAATAATTATCGGACAAATACATCATAAAGCGGTTATAGACGCTTACGGTAAATCGGTGTCCGCTAAGCCCTTATTAAAAATCACCTATGATTTAAATAAACTGGACCCTAATAAACAAACTTGTAATGGCTGCGTTTATATCCAAATAAGAACCATTCCTGGTAGCGAGACTTTTTTAAAACGGGTTACCCTTGCTAAAAATATTCCTCTAAATCAAACCTTTATTTATGATGTGGTATTGCTTAAAGATGGTACATTAAGTGTTAAAGTGAATAACACCTCTACCCTAGCTAAGATAAATACCTCCACTAATAATAAATTAGGTTGGGGAATGCAAGATCTTTACTTTAAAGCCGGTGTTTATCTTCTGGATAATGGGACCTCATCAAGCGATGGAGGAGGGGTAAGTATGGATTCTCTACAAGTAAGTCATAACCCTAAATGAGTTCTACTTAACCTATTTATACTAGGTTTAACAGGTTAAAATGGCCTTTACTTTACTTTACTTTACTTTACTTTACTTTACTTTTCTTGAAGGGGTATGCGGAACATTAACAGTAAAATTTACATAGCGTATGGTTATTTAACGCGTAGATAAGGCTAAGGGAATTAACGGCTTGTTCTCAAAGAAGAACAACCTAGTCAGTAGAGTCATTGCTAGTTACAAAAACTTAATCACTGAATTTATAATGTTTGCCTCTAGGGTATGAATAGGATATTAGGTTGACAGCTACTTATAAAGAACTTAAATTGACGCTTTTATTTAAGTAGCTATCACAGGATTAGCTTTCGTGCTTTTTTTTAGCTGTTTTATCAATAAACATGAATAAAGTACCCGCTTGGATAGTCCTGATATTTTTAGAGAAACTTAGTCAATATTATGAGCAATTTTCGCTCATATCTTTGGAAGAGCAGGGTGGTGATTTCTATTATGAAGTATAAAAATGTGATCATATCCAAGAGATCCATAAGCCCTATGAATACTATTGAGATGGTCACTGCCTGGGTAGGAGAATAAATGACTATTTTAGGAAAGGATGAGCTTGCTCGTTACAGCCGCCACTTACCCGTTATTGGACTCGAAGGCCAAGAGCGATTAAAGAAGGCGAAGGTATTATGTGTAGGTGGTGGAGGGCTAGGCTGTCCGGCCTTACAATATTTAGCAGCTAGCGGTATCGGTACTTTAGGCGTGATGGATGGCGATAAAGTTGAGTTGAGTAATTTACAAAGACAAATTTTGTTTCGCGAACAAGACATTGGTCGCAATAAGGCTCAAGTGATATATGAGCAACTTCGAACGCTGAACTCTTACGTCATCTGGAATGTCTATCAAGAATTTCTATCTGAAGCTAATGCGTCGGCATTAATTAGTCATTACGATGTGATTCTAGATGCAACAGACAATTACTCCACTCGCTATTTGTTAAATGATCTGTGCCGCTCATTAGGAAAACCACTCGTATCTGCAAGTATTTTTCAGTTCGATGCCCAATTAAGTGTGTTTAATTTTCAACAGGGCCCATGCTATCAATGCTTATATCCGGAGCCCCCGCCTGCGTATTTATCACCTAATTGTTCTTTATCTGGAGTGCTTGGGGTGTTACCTGGTGTTGCTGGATGCTTACAGGCAATGGAAGCCATTCAAGTTATTTTAGGCAGCCCTGGTGTTTTATCAGGCACCTTATTAAGCATGAATTTATTAACCATGCAATTTAAACGGTTCTCTATTAGTAAGCAAGATTGCAGCCAACATCCACTTATTAAACATAGCGCATATCCGCAATGCAAAGACTCATTAAGTTATCCAGAAATCTCATCTACAGAATTGGCAGAATTAATACAAATCAACGAAGACTCAATTCAATTACTGGATGTTAGGGAGTCATTTGAAAGAATCATCTGTCATATAGGAGGGATACACCTTCCTCTATCATCATTTAGTATTGAAGCGGCGAAAGAGTTTTTGGACCTTGAGAAACAGATAGTTGTGTATTGCAAATCAGGAATGAGAAGCGCTGAAGCCTGCATGCAATTATATAACTCAGGTTTCAAAGTGACTAACTTAAAAGCGGGTATTCTAGGTTGGATAAAAGATGTCGATTCTAGCTTAACTGCTTATTAACGAAGAGTAGGAGAGCAAATGGGGTAGTTAATCCTTGCCTCTATCACATTCTATCACCACAACTGAACAGGCGTAAAAAAGTCGTACTATAATCAGTATAGTGTCCAATTTTTTATCTTTTGGTGGATGGATGTTCGAAAATAATGAATCAAGGCGAGATAAAAACAGTAATTCTTTTTTCCAAAATTATCTCAAATTGTCCGTTGCTAAACTCCTTTTTCCTGAAGGGGACGGAGATTGGTATAAAAAAAAAGGCTATGGCGGGGAGGAGGCTAATGGAAAACAATTTGCGCCATTTGATGATTTCCTCAACCAACAAAAATCTAATCCAGACGCAAATTATCATACAACATTCCAAGGCTTGAATTTAAAACTAAAGACTGAGCCATCTCAATTAGTTAGCGGCGAATCCTGTGAATTAGAAGTTTTGACTTGCCAACCCGAACCGAGTTCGTCTTCAAAACCAGGAACAGGTAAACACATCGTTTACTTTACTGGTGCAAATACCTATTATCAAGCATGCTTTCGTGATATTAGTGCCGCAGCAAAAGAGACAGGGGCAACGGTCCATGCCTTTAATTTTCCTGGCATCGGTTTGAGTTCCGGAAAAGTTACTGAGGCTAATGATTTAGTAAATGCAGGGATTGCAGTGGTTTCATCTTTATTAAAACAAGGGATAAAGCCTGACGATATTATTTTACAGGGTGATTGCTTTGGTGCAGCCGTTGCGATGGAGGTAAAAAAAGAGCTAGAAGGGCAAGCTGGTATTCAAGTGCGGCTTATCATGAATAATGCATTTAAATCATTTAAGGCGGCTGTTGCTGATATGATTGACCGAACTTCATTTATTCCCTCTTTATCAAAATCCATTATTAAAAATATATTGGAGCTTACTGGATGGCATGTGACACCCGCTCAGAAATACATTCATTCAGATCCTTATCAGTGCCATATTCAACATGAAGGCGATCAAACTTTACCCACTTCAACTTTAGCTTCCAAAGTAACTAAATACAAAGAAGAAATAAGGACAGGAACCACTACATCGAAATCAAGGCCTGCTGTTGTGGATGATTGTCCTGAAGAATATAAACTTAGCTAGGTCCGGGGATCTGGAACAAAATTCAGGAAAAATAAGAGCTATTCCCGGTTTGTTAGTTCATTCACCTTACTCTCAGAATGGCTTATCCACAAGTCCATAGGCCAGGAGA
>NZ_RZGQ01000113.1 GCF_003989735.1 Legionella sp. km772
TTCAATTAACTAAAAATCAGATGAAAAGGCAATCTATTAAGCGGCTCAGAAAAAATGCTGGATGGGATGATTCTATTTTAACCACTATCTTATCTCAAAATTTTTCATGAGGTGACCCTGTTTTCCTGGTATCATTAACTGTTTTTTCTCTGCAAAATAGGCGATACTTGCCCAAAAATTATTTTAATATTCTATGACTAAAATCAGGCCTTTTCTAAAATGGGCAGGTAGTAAATACAACTGCCTCCAGCACGTGATTGCCGCACTCCCTCCCGGCCAACGATTAATTGAGCCATTCTCAGGCTCCGGGGTAGTGTTTATGAATACTTCTTATCCCGCTTATTTAATGGCTGAATCCAATGTCGATTTAATTCAAATATTTAGCTTTTTACAACAAGAAGGCGAAGCATTTATTACTTATTGTGAAACTCATTTTAAACCGGAGACCAATTGTAAAACCCATTACTATGAAATGCGCTCATTGTTTAATAGCGTCACCTCTTCCTTAGAAAAATCAGCACTTTTTCTTTATTTAAACCGGCATGGTTACAATGGCTTATGCCGTTATAACTCCAAAGGTATTTATAATGTTCCCTTCGGTTTATATCTTAAACCTTATTTCCCACGGAAAGAAATGCAGTTTTTTTATGAAAAAAGTACTACTGCCGAGTTTCTTCATAATGATTTTAGAAAAACTTTTGCTTTAGCGGAAAAAGGTGATGTCATTTACTGTGACCCCCCCTACGTTCCTAGTGCCGAACATACTAAACCCTTGCCTTACACCCAACATAAATTTACTAATAATGAACAAATTGAATTAGCAGAACTGGCGCGAGAAACTGCAGCCAAAGGCATACCGGTGATTATTTCAAACCATGATACGGAATTTACGCGTAGATATTATCGCCAAGCAAGTATAAAAAGCTTTCCCGTATCACGCTTTATTAATTGCCAAGCCAATTTACGACGTCCCGTTAATGAGTTAATTGCAGTATTTAAAAAATAAGCAAGCAATGGCTGGCGTTTGACTCTCTCGCTGCGCTCAAACTCAAGCAAGCCAGAACAAAGTATGGCACCCCATCGCGGGTTTGTTTCGCTAAGATTCCTGTATTAGCTTAAACTAAATTGCCGAGCATTAACCCGACAATCCTCGATGAGAACCTCACTAGTTAACAGAATGATCTTTAATAAAGAAGGCTAAGATCATCACAAGCAATAAGGAAATAGGCAGGATAGATAAAGCGACCTGATAATCCACCACCGTATAAATATGCTCGCCACCTACAATACCACTATCGCCAAAGGTATCGAGTAATTTCCCTACTAATGGTTGAAAGATTACGCCCGCGAACGCCACAATCATATTCGTTGCTGCAAACACTGTTCCCGATAATTTGGCGCCGCTACATTCTTTAGCCATAATAAAGACAATAATTTCTGTGGCGGAAAACAAACCATATAAGAATAATAAAATGTTCAAGCTGAGATAAGACAAATTAGGGCAATAAAGTACCATGCTGATACAGATTAAAGATAAAAGGGCACCAATCACCAAAGGAAGTGTTCTCTTACCGGTATAATCTGAAATGTATCCAGCCAGTGGTGCGCCAATAGCCCATCCTAAAAATACAGCAGAAATTGTTTTTGCGGCCTCGACTTTGGTTAAGTGATGGGCCTGCTCCAAATAGGTTTTACCCCATAACTCACCAAATACCGATAAAGAAGTATATAAACAAGCACCCACAAAACCAATTAGCCATACTTCGGGCGATACTAATACTTTTATTACATTGCGAAAAAATTCCGGTAAGGGGTATTTATGAGGCTTATAGCCCTCAGGACCATCGCGAACAACCAATAAGGTGATAAGGCTTAATACTAGACCAATAAGGGCAATACTGGTTAGCACCTGTTCCCAACCAATAAGCTCTGACCACTCGGTAATTTTTACCTCGCCATAGACTAAACCTAACATTCCCAAAGTGGTAATTAGTCCTGCCACTAAAGAAAAATAGCGGCGTGGTAACCAATGTAAGGCCAGAGATAAGACACCGACAAAGGCAAAAGAAGAACCGAAACCGACTAAGAAACGACCACAACCCACTAAAAACATCGAGTAGGTTAAAGTAAACATCCAGGAGCCTAAGGTACAACAAAGACAAGCAAAAGTGAGCAGACGACGAGGACCGAAACGATCCATTAACATACCCACAGGCATTTGCATCGGTGAATAAGCAAAATAATATAAAGCGGATATTTGCCCGAAAGTAGTCGCAGAAATATGGCCTAATGCCGTGCTTAATTCAGTTTGTAAAGCACCAGGAATGATGCGTAAAACAAATTCGTAGCAATAGAAAAGACCGCCGACAAAGCAAATGAGCACACCAAGGCTCATTTGTTTCCTACTGATTGAACTATTTGTTAGCATGGGCATGGGTTTCTTTTAAGAAAAAAGTCAATATAGCAGCAATTAATATCCCTACTGGAATGATAGATAAAGCAAATTGATAATCATCCACGCTATATAACTTTTGTAAATTATTTACGGCACTTCCTGTTACCGCAGCACTAGGTAAATGGGTTGATAAACTAAAATCTAATAAACGACCCACTAAAGGTTGTAAAAACATAGCACCTAACATCACAATCATGTTAGTAACAGCCATCGCGGTACCAGCCGCCTCACCAGGACTTAACTCCCTACCTACAGCAAATACAATTGCTTGAGCACTATAGAGCAAGCCTAAAAAGAACATTAAGTATTGAATGGTAGCTTCATTTAAACCAGGCATATAAAGGATAACCATCATAATCACAGCCGCCCCCGCTGCCCCAATCAGCATTGGAAATTTACGACGCGCTAAGCGATCGGAAATATAACCCATTAATGGCGCACCCACGATAAAACCTAAGAACAGGAGGGAATTTGCTATACCAGCAGCGTGACTCGTCATCCCGTGGGCATGAATTAAATAGGGAATGCCCCATAGCTCGGCAAAAACGGTAGTCGGCAAATACACCAAACAACCATACATACCATTGACCCAAATCTGCTTATTACGCATGATTAAACCTAAATCTACCATGCCGTTTTTCATGGAAGAAACTGTACCGTGTTGGCGATGCTTTCCTTGTTTATCATGAATACCAAACCATAAAATAATGGTTAAACCAATCCCAAAAAAAGCAGTCATATTGAGGGTTTTAATCCAACCCATGTGCTCGATAAATAACTCCAAAAAATTATCGCCAAGCATTGCGCCGATGGGACCTAATGCAGAAGTCATGCCTGAGGCCATTGCTAGACGATTTTCGGGTAACCAAATCGTGGCCAACTTAAGAACGCCCACAAAGGCGAAGGCAGAACCAAAGCCAACTAAAAAACGACCTAAGGCAGCAATCCAATAAGTATTTGTACCGGTAAAAAGAAAAGTACCTACTACACAAATAAAACAGGCGATAGTCAAAAGTCTTTGTGGACCATAGCGATCTAAAAGCACGCCTACCGGTAATTGCATAGGAACATAGGCAAAGTAATAAATTGAGGAAAGAAAACCAAAACCAGTAGCTGATAAATCGAAATGCGTGCGTAAAGGATTCTCCATCACGCTAGGAGCTATCCGCAATAAATATTCATAGCTGTAAAAAACAGCGCCCAGGCCGCAAATAAGCCAACCAATTAGAGTAAAATGTTTACGATGTTCTATATCTAAATGCAAAATTATCTCTCCTTAACAGGCAAGTGTATTCCCTCTTATAAAAAGAGCAACGAGTACTACTTCTATTACTTATTCAGTTATAGCTTCTTGGCTAACACCACTAGCTATTGCAGCCTTTGCTACAGCAGCAGGAACCCTCTCTTTTAGACGAGGATCAATGGGTTTTGGTATAATATAGTCAGGACCAAACTCCCAATTTTTAACTCCTGGGTAATTATCCTTCACTACCTGGGGAACAGCTTCATGCACTAATTGACGAATCGCTTCAACAGCCGCAATCTGCATTTCTTGATTAATACATCGGGCTCGTACATCCAAAGCACCACGAAATATATAAGGAAAACATAACACATTATTGACCTGATTGGGATAGTCACTACGCCCCGTGGCAATTACAATGTCATCACGAACAGCTCGTGCATGCTCAGGCCTAATTTCCGGATCAGGATTAGATAAAGCAAAAATAATGGGTTTCGGTGCCATTAAGTTTAATAAATCGGCACTCAATAGGTCAGGCTTAGCAACGCCAATAAAGACATCGGCGCCGAATAATGCATCAGCGAGTGTACGGCATTCCGTAGTACGGGCAAAAGCAAATTTGTAAGGATTTAAATCAGTTCGTCCCGAATGAATGACTCCTTGAGTATCAAGAAGCAACATATTCTTTTTGTCAGCACCCATAGCAACTAAGAGACGCATAGATGCAATGCCGGCAGCGCCTGCACCAATACAAACAATTTTAGCTTCCGAGAGTTTTTTGCCTTGTAACTCCAGGGCATTTAATAAACCGGCAGCGACAACTATTGCAGTACCATGTTGGTCATCATGAAAAACAGGAATGTTTAATTGCTCAATAAGGGCTTGTTCGATTTCAAAGCATTCAGGTGCTTTAATGTCTTCTAGGTTAATTCCGCCAAAGGTAGGTGAAATACGCTTGGTGGTTGAAATAAAGGCTTGACAATCATCAGCATCAATTTCGATATCAAAAACATCAATACCTGCAAATTGCTTAAATAAAACCGCTTTACCTTCCATTACTGGTTTACTGGCCAAAGCCCCTACATCCCCTAAACCAAGAACAGCAGTACCATTACTAATAACAGCGACTAAATTTCCTTTATTCGTATAGCGATAAGCATCTTCTGGCTTTTGTTCGATAGCTAAAACGGGAACCGCTACCCCAGGAGTATAGGCTAATGATAAATCATCTTGTGAATTAGTGGGCTTAGTTACTTGCACACAAAGTTTACCTGGAGTTGGAAACTCATGATAGTCTAAGGCACGCTTTTTTAAAACTTCATCATCCACAACGATTTCTCTCTTAGTTCACGATCTAATAATGAATAAAAATAACCCAAATAAAAAATTTTTACCACTATTAAGTAAAAAGGCACAATAATCATGTGCCTTTGCTATAAATAAATTACTTAGTTCAAAAATTAATTTATTATTCTTTTGCTGTAGCTTGTGAACGTAGATTATAACGGTCACGGAATTTTTGAACGCGTCCGCCAGTATCTACTAATTTTTGTTTACCAGTATAAAATGGGTGACATTGTGAACATACTTCAATGGCTAAATCTTTAGCTAAAGTGGAACGCGTTTCAAACACTTCGCCACAGCTGCAAGTTACTTTAACCACTTCATAGGTAGGATGAATTTCTGCTTTCATAATACGACTCTCTTTAAATTTAGGAGTATCGCCACCTGGACCCAAACGCCAAGCACCATACTCATACACAAATGATGCAAAACAATAACAGAAAATATTTTACAAAGCAATTTATATTAACAAGTATCTTTATTTATAAGCTTAGCCATTCTTAAAACACTATGACAATTAAGGTGCTTTAATGGGCAGAACCGCCATTATTTTTATAAAGCTAACTCCACCCAAACAGGTGCATGATCGGAAGGCCGCTCTGCTTTCCGAGGCTCTTTATCGATTGAAGAATGCGTACACCGCTCATAAAGTTTTTGGTTTAATAAGACATGATCAATGCGTAAACCTCGATTTCGTCTGAAGCCTGCGGCGCGATAATCCCACCAACTAAAAAAACCCTCCTCCTGCGGGAAACGTCGAAAGCTATCATGTAAACCCAAGCCTAAAACCCCTTGAAAGGCTTCACGCTCAGCAGGACTAACTAACACCGAGCCCTCCCATTCTTTAGGATCATGCACATCTCGGTCTTCTGGTGCAATATTAAAGTCACCCACCACGGCCACTTGCTCATAACTCGCTAACTGATCCTTAATAAATACGCTTACTTTTTCCAGCCAATTTAATTTATAGTGGTACTTATCTGAATTGACTAAGGCGCCATTAGGAACATATAAATTAATCAAACGAATACCGGCAATAGTGCAAGCGAGGATGCGTCTTTGCGGATCAAGGAACTCAGGAACATCCGTAATTACTTCGGCGATGGGCTGGCGACTAATGACCGCCACACCGTTATAGGTTTTTTGTCCGGAATAAGCAATATGATAGCCCTTATCAAGAAAAACGGTGGCGGGAAAATTTTCATCAAGCAATTTGGTTTCTTGTAAAGCAAGGGCATCGATGCATGATGCGTCGAACCAGTCCAACACCTGTTCCAGGCGAATTTTCAAAGAATTAACATTCCAACTGGCTAATTTAAACACACCAATCTCCCTTGTATTCAATTAATAAAGGCGCATGATCCGAAAATCTTAGCTCACGAAAAATACGGGTATTCACCACATGTTCCATTAAGCCGGGCGTAATCACTTGATAATCAATTCTCCACCCCACATTATTGGTCCAAGCGGTGCGACTACGGTAAGACCACCACGTATATTGCTCCTCGTCTTGATTGTGTACCCTGAAGGCATCAATGAAACCCATTTCACCAAAAAGCTTATCCATCCAAGCACGCTCCTCAGGTAGAAAACCTGAGTTCTTTTGATTGCCACGCCAGTTTTTTAAATCAATTTGCTTATGGGCAATATTATAATCACCACAAATAATTAACTCACGGCCTTCTTTTTTTAAATTTATTAAATGCTGTTCAAAACGCTCCAAAAAAGCATATTTCACGGTTTGGCGTTCATCACCACTAGTACCTGAGGGGAGATATAAGGAAATAACGCTTAATTTCGGATAATCGAATTGAATATATCGTCCTTCATTATCACAGTAATCATAACCAATCCCTTTCACTACCCGCATAGGTTTTTGGCGCGCATAAATCGCCACTCCACTGTAGCCTTTTTTTTGGGCATCAAAATAATCACAAAAATAGTTGGTAGGATAATAGAGTTCTTGCGGTAAAAGTTGCTCAATCTGGGCTTTGGTTTCTTGCAAACAAACAAAATCTGCATCTTGCTCTACAAGCCACTCATAAAAACCACTCCGTGCGGAGGAGCGGATACCATTTGCATTAAAACTAATAATTTTCATTATTTACTCAGTCCTTTTGCTACACGAGCAATACGCTCCCCTAAATGTTTGGCCAACGTTATTTCATCACTACTTAGGTCCTGGTTATTATCAATTCCCGCAACATGCGTGGCCCCATAAGGAGTGCCTCCTGTGAGGGTATTATTTAAAGCAGGTTCGGTATACGGTAAGCCTAAAAGAAGCATCCCATGATGCAACAAGGGGATCATCATCGAAACTAAGGTAGTTTCTTGCCCGCCATGCATGGTTGAGGAGGAAGAAAAAACAGCGGCGGGTTTGTCTGCTAAGTCCCCTGCTAACCACAAGGCGGATGTGTTATCTAAAAAATACTTCAAAGGGGCGGCCATGTTGCCAAATCGGGTAGGACTCCCTAAAGCAAGGCCTGAACAATGTCGTAAATCGTCTAATTGAACATAGGGCGCACCCGCATCGGGGATAGGTTTGTCGATTGCCTCACACGTAGCGGAGACTGGGGGCACAGTACGTATGCGTGCTTGCATTCCCTCTATTCGCTCGATACCTCGAGCGATATATTGCGCTAACTTCGCAGTCGAACCGGTACGGGAATAATATAATACAAGGATATAAGGCTCTGTCATAAGGGACTCAAACAATAAGGGTGGCGCTATTTTCCTATTCATTATTTAAAATAGCAATTAGGCATTTTTTAATTTTCTCTAAATTTACGAATAGCTAATCATTCTCTATTATTAATAGATAAGGATAACAAGAATATTGAGATCTTCATGCGCTGGAAAGAGCTAATAATCAATAAATACTATGCCTGTGATCGCTTTATTCGTTTCGTATTGAAACATTTCGTGCAAGATGATTGTCCATATATTGCATCAGCTTTGGCGTTTACCAGCCTCCTGGCTGTTGTACCATTGATGATCGTGAGTTTATCGATATTTACTACTTTTCCAATCTTTAAAGATTTTTCCCAACCACTGCAAAATTTTATCTTTACCAATTTTATTCCCACGACTGGAGCAATAGTACAAGGCTATTTACAACAGTTTACCTCGCAAGTATCTAAATTACCCGTATGGGGAATTCTTATTTTATTAGTTACCGCCTTCTTAATGCTGTTTACCATTGAACGAGCAATGAATAAAATTTGGCGGGTGAGCTCGGGACGCCATGGCGTATCTGCTTTCTTATTATATTGGGCCATTTTAACCTTAGCACCCATTTTGATTGGTCTGAGTATTGCAATTAGCTCCTACTTATTTTCTACTCCACTTTTATTGGATAACCCCTTACTTTCTCTGGTTATTTACTACTCGCCCTTCTTTCTCTCTTTATTAGGCTTCATTTTTTTATATACCATAGTACCTAATTGTCCGGTAAAAATTCGCCATGCTTTTTGCGGTAGTTTAGTAGCTACTATTTTATTTGAAACAGCCAAAGAAGGGTTTGCTTATTTCTTAACCCGCTATAATGTTTATGAGTTAATATATGGTGCTTTTGCTATTTTACCCCTCTTCTTTATTTGGGTATATTGGGTTTGGGTTATTACGCTTTTGGGAGCAGAAATTAGTTATGCTTTTTCGGTGCACCACCAAAGGCGAAGCGGCCCAGCTTTAGATGGTTTTTCCCATAGCTTGCTCTGGTTATATGAACTATGGCAGGCCCAACAAAGAGCGAAGGGTTTAACCCTTAATGAATTAATTGATGCCAGTCATCAGCCCTTTGCGGTTGATGCCGATGAAATGATCAATACCCTCATTGACTCCGAACTGATTCATTGTACTGCGGATGGTCATTACATGTTAAATAGGGAACTTAAGCAAATCAGTTTATACGAACTCTCGCAAATGTTACCTTATCGTTTACCTAGCCACATTGATCTGGAATACCTAGCCCCCCCCTTAGAAGAGCAATGGAGCATCGCTTTTAGAAGAGCGGATGAAGAATTACAAAAAATTTTCTCTATTAATTTAGAAACCCTGTTTAAAATCTAAGCTAATTAACTCATGTTACGCACGGTCAATTTTAAGCTGCCATATTTTTAAGCTCCTGCCAAGCAATCTGGTTCGCTCTAAGAATCAATTTGTACTTAATAGCAAAGTGATTTAAATGAGTTT